>NZ_BAAGYZ010000123.1:0-30670 GCF_054778995.1 Streptomonospora sediminis | reverse complement strand
GCCGCGCCCGCGGCCAGCAGGGCGGCGCTCGCCGCCGCAGCGGCCCTGGCCGAGGCGGCGCGGGCGGCGGTGCGCCGCGGAATCCGGGCACGGGCCGGTGCGGCCGGTGCCGGGGGGTAACGGTTGGACATGGGAACGTAACTTATCGGAGCTGCCGGTTGTCCGGAACCCGCCGAACCGGGCTGCATGAAACGCCGTGCAGCGGGCACCGATCCGCTGCACAGCGCTGATTTCCGCCAAGCGGCTCGCCGGGCGGCGCGCGTGATTGATGTCTCGTTGCGGGGCCGCGGCCGCACGGGTGCGGGTGCGCGAAACGGCGCAGCCGCCGCGGTGTCCGCTCGCCGCACGGACGCATCCGGCGCCGCGCGAACGCATGGCCGTCCGCGTGCGGCCGCGTACGGGTCGTAGCATTGCGGCGCTGACCACGCCGGACAGCCCCCGACCCGAAACGTGGCGGTGTGTTTTCCGGCAACGCATTCTCGCGGGAAAGGGACCTGATGACCCCCGAAGCGATCGGTTTCGCACTCCTGTTGGTCGGGGTGGTGCTGCTGGTGGCCAAGCTCGTCCGGGTGCGGTGGAAGCTGGCGCAGAAACTGTTCCTGCCCAGCTCGATCATCGGCGGCGGCATGGCGCTGCTGCTGGGCCCCGACGTCTTCGGCCGCATTGCCGCGGCGCTGGGCACCGACCGCTTTGCCGAGGGCGGGCTGTGGGGCGGCGACGTGCTGGAGGTCTGGTCGGCGCTGCCGGGCCTGCTGATCTCCATTGTCTTCGCCGGCCTGTTCCTGGGCCAGCGGATCCCCAACCTGCGCCAGGCCGGACGGTTGGCCGCGCCCCAGATCGCGTTCGGGCTCACGTTCAGCGCGGGCCAGTACGTCGTGGGTCTGCTGCTGGCACTGCTGGTGCTGGGGCCGGTGTTCGGGCTGCCGCCGCTGACCGGCGCGCTGATCGAGGTCGGCTTCGAGGGCGGGCACGGCACTGCGGCCGGCCTCAAGGACACCTTTGCCCAAGCGGGTTTCCCCGAAGGCGAGGACCTGGCGCTGGGTATGGCCACCATCGGCCTGCTGACCGGCGTCATCGCCGGCATCGTGCTGATCAACTGGGGTGTGCGCACCGGCCGCACCACCCAGTTGGCCGCGGCGGCCAAGCCGACCGTCGCCGAGCGGATGGGCGTGGTCGAGCGGGAGAACCGCACCTCCGCGGCCACACTGACCGTGCACCCCTCCTCGATCGAGCCGCTGGCCCTGCACTTCGGGCTGCTGGCGATCGGCGTCATCATCGGCCAACTGCTGCTGTGGGGGTTGCAGTGGCTGGAGCAGCTGCTGTGGGCCGACACCATCGAGCTGTTCGCCTTCGTCCCGCTGTTCCCGCTGGCGATGATCGGCGGGATTGCGATGCAGATGGTCATCGACCGGTTCGACAGGCTGCAGGTGGTCGACCGGCAGATGATCGAGCGTATCCAGGGATTCGCGCTGGACGCGCTGATCATCACGGCTCTGGGTACGCTGTCGTTGCAGGTCATCGCGGCCAACCTGGTGCCGTTCCTGCTGCTGGCCGCGGTGGGCGTGATCTACTGCATTGCGGTGTTCCTGTTCCTGGCGCCCCGGATGCTGCCGTCGTACTGGTTCGAGCGCGGGATCGGCGACCTGGGCCAGTCGCTGGGCGTGACCGCTACCGGACTGATTCTGATGCGCATTGCCGACCCGGAGCTGCGCACGCCCGCCTACCCGGCCTTCGGTTACAAGCAGCTGATCCTGGAGCCGTTCTTCGGCGGCGGGCTGATCACCGCGGCCGCGATCCCGCTGATCGTGGAGTTCGGCGCGCCGCCGCTGCTGGTGGGCATGGCCGTGTTGCTGGTGGTGTCGCTGCTGCTCGGGCTGCTGGTGTTCGGCCGGCGCCGCGACCCGGCCTCCACCGGGGTGGCGGCCGAGTAGCAGCGAACGGCGGCGGGACGGCGGGGTTAGTACGAGCGGGCGCGGTCGTAGAGCCGGCGCGCCGCCTCGCCCAGGAAGGGGCCGTACTGGGTGCGGGAGTCGTCGGCGTACTTGAAGCTGATCACCGAGACCACGGTGCCCTTGCCCGACTCCGTGTCGAAGCCGCTCAGCCACGGGCCGCCGCTGGAACCCTCGGTCATGGCGCAGGCCATGCCGTTGGCGGTGGTGCCGCCGTTGTCGTCGACCGGCGGGCCGGAGCAGTAGTGCAGCCGCCGCCCCTCGAACCGGCCGGTGGCCGGGTAGCCGAAGGAGTAGGAGGGGTCGGCGGGCTCGGTGCCGAAGGCGATGGGCTGGGCGCCGACGCGGTCTTGGACGTGCTCGCCGCCGGAGCGGTTGAGCACGGCCATGCCGAAGTCGTAGCTGTCGTCGGGGCCGTCCGCCCACTGCGGTGCGACGAACATCTGCCGCGCGGTGTAGCGGCCGTAGGGGTTCTCGCCGTTGTCGTATCCGGGCACGAACACCCATTTGTCCGCCCAGGGCCCGCTGCCGTCCTTGAGGCAGTGGCCTGCGGTGATGACCGTGTCGCGGTTGTCGGCCGAGACCACCGACGCCGAGCAGGTGAAGTCGCGGCCGTTCATGGTGAGGAACACCTTCCCGGTGGTGCGGGTGACCCGGCCGCCCTGGCGCCACCGGTCGCCGGTGCTACTGCCGGGGGCCGCCTGCGGGGCGGTGGCGCCGGGTGCGCCGGAGGTTCCGCCGTCCGGCAGCACGCCGCCCGCGATGCCGTTGAGCGCGGGCACGAGCGGGGCGGCCTCGGCCATGCGCCGCGGGGTCCAGTAGTCGAGCACTTCGCGGCTTTCGCCGCCGTCGTCGGCGGCGGCCTGGCGCACGGCCCCGGCGGGTTCGTACCCGGCCGCCGCGGGCCGGGCCGCCGCGCCCGGACCGGCGCCGTATGCGGGCCCTGCTGCGGTGAGGCAGGTGAGTGCGGCGGTGGCGCCGAGTAGCGCGCCGATGGCCCTGTGGGCGGCGGATGAATCCATGGCACGGGATCATGCCACACTTTGGGTAGTCAATTGACTACATTTTGAACGCGGCGGGTCGGTCCGGACCGTTCGGCGGGCCGGCCGCCGGCCGGCCGGCGGAGCCCGCGGAAAGCCGCCCGGCGCCCACCCCTCCGGCGAGGTTGTGGACAGCTCCTGCGCACCTGTCGCGATGCGCGACAATGGCCGTGTGCGAATCGCGGACCAGCTACTTTCGGATGCCCCAGCCAACCGCCGGCGCGAGGTCGTCATCCTCGGCTCCACCGGCTCGATCGGCACGCAGGCGGTCGAGGTCGTCCAGGCCGACCCCGGCCGCTTCCGCGTCGTCGGCCTGGCCGCGGGCGGGGGGCGCCCCGAACTCCTGGCCGATCAAGCGTGCGCGCTGGGCGCCGAGGCGGTGGCCGTGGCCGATCCGGGCGCCGCGGGGCGGCTCTCGGCGCTGCTGCGCGAACGCGGGTCGGCGGCAAAGGTGCTGGCCGGCGCCGAGGGCGTGGCCGAACTCGCGGCCTGGCAGTGCGACGTCGTCCTCAACGGCATCACCGGAGCCCTCGGGTTGGAATCCACGCTGGCGGCGTTGCGCGCGGGCCGGCTGCTCGCGCTGGCCAACAAGGAGTCGCTGATCATCGGCGGCCCGCTGGTGCGCGCCGCCGCGCAGCCCGGCCAGATCGTGCCGGTCGACTCCGAACACTTCGCCCTGGCCCAGTGCTTTCCGCGGGCGGCCCCCGGCGGGCTCACGAGCCTTGCCCAGGGCCAGGTGGCCGCGCGGCTCGACGAGGTCAGGCGCCTGGTCATCACCGCCAGCGGCGGCCCGTTCCGCGCGCGCAGCCGCGACCAGTTGGCCGGGGTCAGCCCTGCTGAGGCCATGAACCACCCCACCTGGGACATGGGCCCGGTCATCACGGTGAACTCGGCCACACTGGTCAACAAGGGGCTGGAGGTCATCGAGGCCCACCTGCTCTTCGATATCCCCTTCGACCGCATCGAGGTCGTGGTGCACCCGCAGTCGGTGATCCACTCCATGGTCGAGTACGTCGACGGCTCCACCCTCGCCCAGGCCAGTCCGCCGAGCATGCGCATCCCGATCGCCTACGGCATGGCCTGGCCCGAACGCGTCGGGGCCGCCGCGCCGCCGATCGACTGGACCAGCGCCCACACCTGGACCTTTGCCCCGCTCGACCACGACACCTTCCCCGCGGTTGCGCTGGCCTGCGAGGTCGGCGCGGCCGGCGGCACCGCGCCCGCGGTCTACAACGCCGCGAACGAGGAGGCCGTGGCGGCCTTCCTCGGCGAGACCCTGGCATTTCCCGCAATCGTGGACACCGTGGCACGGGTAGTCTCAGAACATCGGGTCGAGGCCGCGTCCGGCCTCTCGCCGGCCGAGCTCTACGCAGCCGACGACTGGGCGCGCCGCCGCGCCCGTGAACTGATCGCACGGCCCGCACGAGGATAGGTACGGAGAGAGACCCATGGTCACAGTACTGACCGCGCTCGGGATCGTGCTGTTTTTCCTCGGACTGCTCTTCTCCATCGCCTGGCACGAACTCGGCCACCTTGCCACCGGCAAGATGTTCGGCATCCGCTGCACGCAGTACATGGTCGGCTTCGGCAAGACCCTGTGGTCGCGCAAGTGGGGCGACACCGAGTACGGCCTGAAGATGATCCCGCTGGGCGGCTACGTGCGGCTCGTCGGCATGATCCCGCCGGCGGCCAAGTCCCACGACACCTCGGGCAAGCCGATGTCGCGCTGGCGCGCGATGGTCGAGGACGCCCGCGAGGCCAACACCGTCGACCTCGAACCCGGCGACGAAGACCGCCAGTTCTACCAGCGTGCGCCCTGGAAGCGGATCATCGTCATGGTGGCCGGACCGGCGATGAACCTGGTCCTGGCGGTGGTGCTGTTCAGCATCATCATGATGGGTATCGGGCTGCCGCAGAGCACCACGACCGTCGATACCGTCGCCAAGTGCGTGCTGCCCGCCGACTCCACCCGGACCGAGTGCTCGGCCGATGCCCCGCCCACGCCGGCGCTTGAGGCCGGCATGCGGCCCGGCGACCGGATCGTCCAGGTCGGCGACGACCCCACCCCCAACTGGCAGGCCGCCAACAGCGCCATCCGCGAACACATGGGGCCCACCGAGATCACGGTCGAACGCGGCGGCGACACCCGCACCCTCGATGTCGACCTGATCGAGAACCAGGTGGTCGCCCGCAACTCCGACGGCGACATCACCTACGAGAAAGGCCCCGACGGCGAACCGGTGACCGACTCCGACGGCTACCGGGTGCCCGCCACCGAACCTGCCGGGTTCCTCGGCATCACTTTCGCTCAAGAGCGCATGCCGCTGACCGTCGGCGAGTCCGCCGCGACCATGTGGCAGTCGGTCGTGGGCGTCACCGAGGCCCTGGTCGAACTCCCCTCGAAGGTCGACGACGTCTTCGGCGCGGCGTTCCTCGGCGACGAGCGCACCGTCGACTCCCCGGTGGGCATCGTGGGTGCCTCGCGCATCGGCGGCGAGGTGCTGTCGCAGCCCATCCCGATGACCGACCGTGTCGTGTTCCTGGGGAACATGCTCGCCGGGGTCAACCTGTTCCTGTTCGCCTTCAACATGGTGCCGATCCTCCCGCTGGACGGCGGACACATTTTCGGCGCACTGTGGGAGTGGGTGCGCAGGGGGTTCGCCCGGCTGTTCCGGCGGCCCGATCCCGGCCCCTTCGACGTGGCCCAGCTCATGCCGATCGCCTATGTCGTGGTGGCTTGTTTCGTGGTCTTCAGCCTGATGCTGCTGGTCGCCGATGTGGTCAACCCGGTGCGGCTGACCCAGTGACCGGCTGACCGGTGCCGACCCGGCGACCGGGCGGGCCACCGGGCGGCCGTGCGCAGCGCCGCTCAGCCGCCGCGGCCGGCCCGGTGGCCCGGTGGTTGTGCCGCGGACGGCTGTCACCGCCGGTCGCCGAATCCCGCTATCGTGCTGCTTGTGGCGCCTGGGGCTAATGGGGCCAACGGGGCTGGAGTGTTCGGTGGCCGCCGGAGTAATCGGTACCGGGTGCCCCGCTTCGCCCCAAGATCGCCCGCCGTGATGCGGGGCGAATCACCCCAATTACCCTGCGAACGGTCACCCTCTGTTCTCCCGGCCACGGCGTAACGTCCTGCTCAATACGGGTAGCCTTAGCAGCGTGTCGGAGCGCTCGGATTTCTTTCCGGCGCCCCCGGCGGCGGCTCGTCGCTTGCCCGCTGCCCAGATTTCAACCGGCTTCTAACGACGCTGCCGGCCGAGCCCCCGGTAGCCGCGAGGTGAAAACGCGTGACCGTCGATCTTGGAATCCCCGCCGCCCGACCCCGCCCGATCGCTCCGCGGCGGCAATCGCGGCAGATCATGGTCGGCAATGTCCCGGTCGGTGGGGATGCCCCCGTTTCCGTGCAGTCGATGACGACCACCGTCACGTCCGACATCAACTCCACGCTGCAGCAGATCGCCGAGCTGACGGCGTCGGGCTGCCAGATCGTGCGTGTCGCGGTACCCAGCCCCGACGACGCCGAGGCCCTGCCGATCATCGCCAAGAAATCCCAAATCCCGGTCATCGCCGATATCCACTTCCAGCCCAAGTACGTCTTCGCAGCGATCGAGGCGGGCTGCGCCGGCGTGCGCGTCAACCCCGGCAACATCCGCAAGTTCGACGACCGCGTCGGCGAGATCGCCAAGGCCGCCGGCGACGCCGGCGTGCCGATCCGCATCGGCGTCAACGCGGGCTCGCTGGACAAGCGGCTGCTGGAGAAACACGGCAAGGCCACGCCCGAGGCCCTGGTGGAATCCGCGCTGTGGGAGTGCTCGCTGTTCGAGGAGCACGGCTTCCGCGACATCAAGATCTCGGTCAAGCACAACGACCCGGTCGTGATGGTCAACGCCTACCGCCAGCTCGCCGAGCAGTGCGAATACCCGCTGCACCTGGGAGTCACCGAGGCCGGGCCCGCTTTCCAGGGCACCATCAAGTCCTCGGTGGCCTTCGGCGCCCTGCTCGCCGAGGGCATCGGCGACACCATCCGCGTGTCGCTGTCGGCGCCGCCCGCCGAAGAGGTCAAGGTCGGCAACCAGATCCTGGAGTCCCTCGGCCTGCGCGAGCGCGGCCTGGAAATCGTCTCCTGCCCCAGCTGCGGGCGCGCCCAGGTCGACGTCTACAAGCTGGCCGACGAGGTCACCGCGGGCCTGGAAGGCATGGAGGTCCCCCTGCGCGTGGCCGTCATGGGCTGCGTCGTCAACGGCCCCGGCGAGGCCCGCGACGCCGACCTCGGTGTCGCCTCCGGCAACGGCAAGGGCCAGATCTTCGTCAAGGGCGAGGTCATCAAGACCGTCCCCGAGGCCCAGATCGTCGAGACCCTGATCGACGAGGCCATGCGCCTGGCCGAGGACATGGAGTCCGCGGGCGCCGAGTCCGGTGCCCCCTCGGTCTCGGTCGCCGGCTAACTCAGCTGCGGTTGTCCGTACACCCCGGTGGGCCCGGAGCCCGCCGGGGTGCGGTGTGTCCGGGCGCCGTGCCGCCGGTGCGGCCCGACGCCCCCAGCGGCCCAGCGGCGCCTGCCGTGTCGGTTCGCCCCATGCCGCCCGGCCGCGGGGAGAATGCAGGCGTTGCCGAGGAGTAGGGGAGGGCGGGGCGCGTGGCTGGATCCCGGTCAGGCCGTGTTGGACGGGCCGCTGCAGCGGGGGCGGCGGTACTTGCGACCGCGGCGGTGGCGGTGGTGCCCATCCCCGCCGGAGCCGCCGCAGAGCCCGAGCCCCTGGAATGGGGGCCCTGCAGCGGGCTGGAAGCGGCCGAAGGCGCCCCGATGCGGTGCGCGCGGCTGGAGGTGCCCCTTGACCGCTCATCCGGCGCAGAGGCGGGCGGCGGCACCGTCGAGCTGGCGCTGTCGCGCGTGGCCGCCCGCGAGGACCGCAGGGGCACACTGGTGGTCAACCCCGGCGGGCCGGGCAGCCCGGGCCGCGGCTGGGCCTCGCGCACGGCCGCCGAACTGCCCGCCGACCTGCGCGACCACTTCGACGTGGTGGGTTTCGACCCCCGCGGCACCGGAGCGAGCAGCCCCGCCATCTCGTGCGATCCCGCCCATTTCACGGCGCCGCGGCCCGACACCGTCCCCGGCTCCGACGCCGACTCCGCTGCCGGCATCCGGCGCGCCGCCGACTACGCCGCCTCGTGCGCCGAACCGGCCGGCGAACTGCTGGAGCATATGACCACGATCGACTCCGCCGCCGACCTCGACGCCATCCGCACGGCCTTGGGCACCGAGCGCATCGACTACCTCGGCTACTCCTACGGCAGCCTGCTGGGCGCGGTCTATGCCACCCGCTACCCCGACCGCGTGCGCCGCCTGGTGCTGGACAGCGTGATCCACCCCGGCCGGCCCTGGTACCAGAGCAACCTCCGCCAATCCCGCTCCCTCGACAGGGCCGCGCAGAACTTCTTCGGCTGGATCGCCCGCCACGACGACACCTTCCACCTGGGTGCGGCACGCGAGGATGTGTCCGCGGCCTACTACGCGGCCCGCGGGAAGCTCGCCGACGCACCGGCCGAGGGCAAGGTCGGCCCCACCGAGCTGGAGAGCGCCTACCTGCCCGCCGCCTACAGCAGCAGGGCCTGGCCCGAGCTGGCCCGGGCGCTGGCCGACTACTCCAACGGCGGCGACACCGCCGGCCTGGTCGAGGTGCACGGCAAGTACGGCGAAAGCGCCGAGTCCGACGCCGCCTACGGCGCCTACCTCGCCACCCAGTGCACCGATTCCCGCTGGCCGGGCGACACCGACCGGTGGCTGGCCGACGGCGACCGGGTGCACGCCGAGGCGCCGTTCCACGCGTGGAACAACATCTGGTACAACATGCCGTGCGCTTTCTGGCCCGCCGAGAGCCGCAGCTGGTTCCCCGTCGGCGATGGCGGTGCCACCGGCGCCCTGCTGCTGCAGGCAGCCGAAGACGGTCCCACCCCGTTGGAGGGCGCCTTCGCCATGCGCGAGCGGTTCCCCGGCTCCCGGCTTGTCGTGGCGGAGGACGGGCTCTCCCACGGCCTCGCGCTGAACGGCAACGCCTGCGCCGACGACGCCCTGGCCGCCTACCTGCGTGACGGCACCCTGCCCGAGCCGAGCGGCGACCCCGACCGGGCCGATGCCACCTGCCCCGGTTCGCCGCCGCCCGACCCCGAACCGGCCGAACAGTCCGACGCGGCGCCCGAACCGCACGCCGGGCAGGAAACCGGCTCCGGCACACGCGGTGCGCAGGCGGCGCCGCGTCCGGCCCTCGGCTGAAGGCTGGGGCGGCGCCCGGCCGCGGCTCCGCGACCGGGCGGCCGCCCCCCGCTGCGGGCCCGCGGCGCGCCGCGCCCGCAGGGGAGCGGAAAACCGGGCCCCGCTCGGGGTCGATTAGTCTGGGAAGCGAGGAACATGACTGTTCACGGCGCGGACCCGACCCACACGAGACCGCCACCACCCGGCGGCCCTGCGCGCACGGCGGGACCGCCCGCTACCGGACGGGGTGATGCGGGTGCTGCGGACCACATCGGTGCGCGTGCTCGACGAACGCGACCATGATCCCGTGCACGCCCTGCTCGACACCGATCCCGTCGGCAACGTCTTCGTCAGCGCGCGGCTGCGCAGCACAGGTATCGACACCGGGCGCCTCGGCGCCGAACTGTGGGGCTTCATCGAGCGCGGCCGCATAACCGCGCTGTGCTACTCCGGCGCCAACCTGGTCCCGGTCAACGCCGGCCCCGAAGCCGTCCGCCAGTTCGCCGAACACGCCCGCTGGCAGGGTCGGCGCTGCTCGTCCATTGTCGGGCCGGTCGATACGGTCGCCGACCTGTGGGCCCGCCTCAGCCCCGCGTGGGGCCCGGCCCGCGCCATCCGCCAATGCCAGCCGGTCATGGACATCGCCCAGCAGCCCCAGGCCGCCCCCGACCCGCAGGTGCGCCGGGTGCGCCCCAGTGAGATCGGCATCCTGCTGCCGGCGTGCGTGGCCATGTTCACCGAAGAGGTCGGCATTCCGCCCGACTCCGGCGACGGCGGTTCGCTGTACCGCGCCCGCATCGAGGAGCTGGTGCGCACCGGGCGCGCCTTCGCCCGCATCGAGGACGGCCGGGTGGTGTTCAAGGCCGAGATCGGCGCGGTCACCCGGCACGCCTGCCAGGTGCAGGGCGTGTGGGTCCACCCCGAGCTGCGTGGCCGCGGCCACTCGGTGGCGGGCATGGCCGCGGTCGTGCGCTACGCCCTCGCCGAGATCGCGCCCCGCGTGACCCTCTACGTCAACGACTTCAACAGCCCGGCCCGCGCCGCCTACCGCAGGGTGGGCTTCCGCGAGGTCTCAGCGGTGCGCTCCGTGCTGTTCTGAGCCGGCCCGGACCACCCCCGGCCGGCCGTGCGGCGGGGCTGGGGCGATCGGACCGGCCGGGCCCGTTGATCGGGCCGCTCGATCGGGTCTTAGCCGGTCCGGCCCGGGTAGCGGCCGAAGCCGGCCACGAACTCTCCCGCGGCACAGCAGGAGGCAGCCCCATGAGCCACGTCCTCGTCATCAACAGCGGGTCGTCCTCGGTCAAGTACCGGCTGCTGGACATGGCCGACCGCCGCCCGCGCGCCCGCGGTTCGGTCGACCGCATCGGTGAGGACGGCGGCCGGCTCACCCACAGCACCGGCGGCGCGCCGCACACCCGCCCCGGGCCGTTCCCCGACCACGAGTCCGCCCTGAAAGCGGTGCTGGCGGCCTTTGCCGACGCAGGCCCCGACCTGGCCCATGCCGAACCGGCCGCGGTGGGCCACCGGGTCGTGCACGGGGGAGCGCGGTTCCGGCGCCCCGTCGTGGTCGACGACGAGGTCGCCGCCGCCATCGCCGAACTCGGCCCGCTCGCCCCGCTGCACAACCCCGCCAACTTGGAGGGAGTCCAGGTGGCCCGCAGGGTGCTGCCCGACCTGGCGCACGTCGCCGTGTTCGACACCGCGTTCCACCACACCCTGCCCGAGGCCGCCTACACCTACGCCGTGCCCGAGTCCTGGCGCGGCGAGTACGGGGTGCGCCGCTACGGGTTCCACGGCACCTCGTGTGCCTACGTGTCGCGGCGGGCGGCCGCCTATCTGGGCACCGACCCCGCCCGCACCAACATGATCGTGCTGCACCTGGGCAATGGAGCCAGCGCCACCGCCGTGGCGGGCGGGCGCAGCGCCGACACTTCCATGGGCATGACCCCGCTGGAAGGGCTGGTTATGGGCACCCGCAGCGGCGACATCGACCCCGCGCTGCCCGGCTTCCTGGAACGCAGCGCAGGGCTGGGGCCCGGCGAGGTCGGCGCCGCGCTGAACCACGAGAGCGGGCTGCGCGCGTTGTCCGGCGCCAACGACATGCGCGAGGTGTGGCGCCGCTCCGACGCCGGCGACCACGGCGCACAGCTCGCCCTGGAGGTCTACAGCCACCGGCTGCGCAAGTACATCGGCGCCTACCTGGCGGTGCTGGGCCGCTGCGACGCCCTGGTGTTCACCGCCGGAGTCGGCGAGAACGACGCCCGCATGCGCGAACGGGCACTGGCCGGCCTGGACAACCTGGGCCTGGCGGTGGACCCCCGGCGCAACGCGGCCGAGCGGACCGGCGAGCGGGCGGTATCGCCCGAGGGGGCGGCCATCCCGGTGCTGGTGATCCCCACCGATGAGGAACTGGAGATCGCCGACCGGACACTGGAACTGGTCGGGGGCCGCGGCTGATCCTGCCGCGGCCCCCGTAACTCCACCGTTGTGGTGTTCTCCTGTTTCCGCCGCTCAGTCGCGCGGCGCGGGCGCGGGGCCGGCCGGTGCGGGATCCAGCGGCCCGTCGCCGAACGACAGCTCGAAGTCGGGCGTATCGGCGATCAGCGCCTGGGTGTAGGGGTGCGTCGGAGCCGACATCACCGTTCCCACGTCGCCGTACTCGACGATCTCGCCCTGGTTCAGGATCGCCACCCGCTGGGCGATGTTGGAGACCAGCGCGATGTTGTGCGTGACGAACAGCAGTGCCATACCGTCGCGCTGCAGGTTGCGCAGCAGTTCAACGATCTCGGCCTGCACCGACACGTCCAGCGCCGAGGTGATCTCGTCGCAGATCAGCAGGTCGGGCGTTGTGGCCACCGCCCGCGCGATGGAGACGCGCTGGCGCTCGCCGCCGCTGAGCTGGTCGGGGTAGCGGTTGCCGTAGGCCGCCGGCAGCGCCGCCCGCTCCAGGGCCGTGCCCACCACCGCGTCGGGGTCGGCGGGCTTGCCCACCAGGTGCTTGTAGGGCTCCAAAATGAGGTCGCGCACCCGTTTGCGCGGGTTCAGTGCCTCATAGGGGTTCTGGAACACGTACTGCACCCGGCGGCGCTGTTCGGCGCTGCGCCGGTAGCTGCTGGTGGCCAGTTGGTCGCCGTCGAAAGCCACGTCGCCGGTGAACTCGTGGTGCAGACCCACCAGGGAGCGCGACAGCGTGGTCTTGCCCGAGCCCGACTCGCCCAGCAGCGCGACGCACTGGCCGCGCTCGATGTCGACATCGATGCCCTGCAGCACCGTGGCCGAGCCGTAGCCGGCGCGCAGCCCGCGCACCCGCAGCAGCGGGTCGGCGGATTCGGCGTCCTGCGCGGGGTGGCCCTCGGTCTTGAGCAGCGGAACCGCCCGCAGCAGCTGGACGGTGTAGGAGTGGCTCGGATTGGCCAGCACCTCGGCGGCCGGGCCGTGCTCGACGATGTCGCCCTGGTACATCACGGCGAGGTTGTCGGCGAGGTCGGCGACAACCGCCATGTCGTGGCTGATGTAGACGCCGGCGGTGCCGTACTCGCGGGTCATCCGCCGGATCGTCTGCAGCACGTGCGCCTGGGTGGTGACGTCCAGCCCGGTGGTGGGCTCGTCCAGCACGATCAGGTCGGGGTGGCCGATGAACGCCATCGCGATGGCCACCCGCTGCTGCTGCCCACCGGAGAGCTGGTGGGGGTAGCGGCGCAGGAACCGGTCGTCGTCCGGCAGGGCGACCTCGCGCAGCACCTCGCGCACCCGGGCGTCGGGGTCGGCGGCGTTCGCGGATTTCGCGGCCGCGTTCGCCTCGCCCGTGGCGGTCTCCGAGTCGGCCGCTGCCGATGTGCCCGCCTGCTCACCGCCCGTTGCGTCCTGCAGCGCCTCGCGCAGCTGGGTGCCCAGCCGCAGCGCCGGGTTGAGCGCAGAGGCCGGGGACTGCGGGATGTAGGCGACCGCGCGCCCGCGCATCCGGCGCACCTGCGCGTCGCTGCGGCCCAGCAGCGGCTCGCCCGACAGCGAAACCGAGCCGGCGGTGACCTCGGTGGCGCGCTTGCAGTGGGCGAGCAGCGCCAGGCCCAGCGTTGTCTTGCCCGAGCCGGACTCGCCGACCAGGCCGAGGATGTCGCCGCGCCGCACGTTCAGGCTGATGTCGGTGATGATCTCGACATCGGAGGGCCGGCCGATGACCGTGAGCCCCTCGACCTGGAGCGCGGTCTGTTCCTCGCCCCCGGTGGCGCCGGGTTGGGCGGTGTCCTGGATCGTCATTACTTCTCCACCCCTCGGTCGATGCCGATCGACGCTCGGGAGAGCCCGTCGGTGATGAGGTTGGCCCCGATGGTCAGCAGTGCCACCGCGGCGACCGGCAGGACCACGGACCAGGGCTGGACCGTGACCGCGATCCGGTTCTCGTTGATCATCAGGCCCCAGTCGGCCGTGGGCGGCTGCAGGCCCATGCCCAGGAAGCTCAGCGTGGCGATCAGGCCGACCGAGTAGGTGATCCGCAGGCCCAGCTCGACCAGCAGCGGGCTGGTGATGTTGGGCAGGATCTCGGCGGACATGATGCGCCAGCGGGGGACGCCGATGGCCTCGGCTGATTTGACGAAGTCCTGCTCGACCACCTTCAGCGTGGCCTCGCGGGCCACCCGCGCCACCCGGAAGGCGTGCGAGGCCCCGATCAGCACGACGATCAGCCACACCTTGGGGCCGATGATCGACATGACCAGCAGCGCCAGCACGAGTTGCGGGAACGCCAGCGCCATGTCGTTGATGCGCATGATGACCTCGTCCAGCCATCCGCGCTGGTATCCGGCGATGATCCCCAGCACGGCTCCGGCGACGACGCCGCCCAGCGCGGCCGAGACCGCGATGGAGATCAGCGTGTAGCCGCCGTTCAAGAACCGGCTGAGCACGTCGCGGCCGAGGCCGTCGGTGCCGAAGACGGTGCCGTCCACGGCGGCCCGGTTGGGGATGCCGACGAGCTCGGTGGGCGAGTAAGGGCTCACGAACGGCCCTACTACGGCGATCAGCACGATCAGGCCCACCAGGGTCACGCCGATCTTGGTGCGCCCGTGCCGCAGCGCCGAGCGGAACAGCCCTTGGCGGCGCGGTGCGGGAGCGGCCGCGGGAGCGGCGGCTCCGGGTGCGCCGGGGGCGGTAGCGGTTGCTGAACTCATCGGGCGGACACCCTCACCTTCGGGTTGGCTGCCAGGCCCACGACGTCGGCCAGCAGGTTGACCACGATGTACACGGCGGCGATCAGCAGTGTGACCGCCTGGATGACCGGGATGTCGCGGGTGCTGATGGCATCCATCAGGGCCAGGCCGATGCCGGGGAAGGCGAACAGGAACTCGACGGCGACGACGCCGCCGGCCAGCCAGCCGAGTTGGACGGCGATCACCTGGGCGACCGGGCCGATGGCGTTGGGCGCGGCATGGCGCCAGATCACCACCCGCTCGGGCAGCCCTTTGAGCCGGGCCTGCTGGACGTATTCGCTTTCCAGCACCTCGATCATCGAGGCGCGCATCATCCGGATGATGGGCGGGCTCACCGCGATGGCCAGGGTCAGTACAGGCAGGATGAGCTGCACCGGATCGTCCAGGACCGCGCTGGCGGTGCCGGCGAAGACAGGTGGCAGCAGGTGCAGCCACCCCGTGGACAGGCCGAGGATCAGCAGGATGCCCACGGCGAACTCCGGCAGCGAGGCCAGCACCAGCGACACCATGGAGGTGGCGTGGTCGGCGGCGCGGTCGCGGCGGATGGCGCTGAAGGCGCCGAGCAGGACCGCGATCGGGGTGGCGATGAGCGCGGACAGGCCCAGCAGCGCGAAGCTGCCGGTGACGCGCGGAGCCAAGTACTCGGCCACCGGGCGGGCGTTGGCGAAGGAGTCGCCCAGGTCGAACGTGACCACTCCGCCGATCCACTTGCCGTACTGCACGGCCAGCGGGTCGTTGAGGTTGAGCTGGTCGCGCAGGACGGCGACGCGTTCGGCGGTGGCGTCGCGGCCCAGAATGGCGCGGGCGGCGTCGCCGGGCAGGGCCTGGGTCGCCAGGAAGACCACGAGCGAGACAACGAAGAGTGTCAGCAGCCCGTAGCCGAGGCGGTACAGGATCAGACGTGACATGTGTGACGACCTTTGCGATACATCGGTCAGCGGGGATCGAATGCGCGGCGCCGTCGCCGCGCGGGGAGCGCGGGGGCCGTCACTCCTCGATGCGGACGCGGTAGAAGCCGTAGGAGGTGAGCGGGTGGCCGGTGGCGGAAGGTTCGAGGCCCTTCACCTTGCGGTGGAAACCGTCGAGGGTGTTGACGAAGCCCCACACGATGTAGCCGCCGCGCTCGTGCTCGATCTCCATGGCCTGGCGGATGAGCTCGTTGCGTTCGCCGTCGTCGATGGTGGCGCGGGCCTTGTTCACCAGCTCGACCCACTCCGGGTCGTCCCAGTGGGTCTCGTTGAACTTCGCGTTGGGCATGGAGCCTTGGGCGGCCTGGGAGAGGTAGTTGCGGGT
This sequence comes from Streptomonospora sediminis, assembly GCF_054778995.1. NCBI lineage: Bacteria > Bacillati > Actinomycetota > Actinomycetes > Streptosporangiales > Nocardiopsidaceae > Streptomonospora > Streptomonospora sediminis. The sequence goes on along the minus strand of NZ_BAAGYZ010000123.1, from coordinate 14,937 downwards.
GCTCCAGAAGTCCTGGGCGAAGGTCCACTTCAGGTAGTTCTCGCCGTAGTACTCGGTGGAGTTGGTCTGGTTGAGCTGCACGGTCACCCCGGCGGCGCGGGCCTGCTCCTTGAACACCTGCGCGGCGGCCTCGGCACCGGCGCTGATGGGGCCGGTGATCAGGGTGACCTCCAGGCCGTCGCCGTGCCCGGCTTCGGCCAGCAGCCGCTTGGCCTCATCGATGTCGCGTTCGCGCTGGTCGGGCAGCTTGTCCTCGTCGTAGGCGGGGTCGAAGCGGGCGTACATGTCATTGCCGACACTGCCGTAGCCGGCCAGCGCCTGGTTCACCATCTGCTCGCGGTCGACGATCAGCCGGAACGCCTGGCGTACCCGTTTGTCGTCGAAGGGCGGCTTGTCGACGCGCATGGTGAAAGGCACCCACATCCCCGTCTCGGACTCCAGGGTCTCGATGTTGGGGTTGGCCTTGACGACCTCGATCTGGCTGGGCGGCAGCTGGCTGATCGCGTCGACCTGGCCGCCGAGCAGGGCGTTGACCCGGGCGGTCTCGTCGGGGAAGTTGACGATCTCCAGCTCTTCGATCCCGGCGGCGCCCAGCCAGAACCCGGGGAACTTGCTGAAGAGGCTGCGCTGGCCGGGGGTGAACTCGGCGAACTTGAACGGTCCGGCGCCGACCGGGTGTTCGGGGTCGTAGCCCTCGGGGACGATGCCCATCGAGTACTCCGCCAGCAGGTCCAGCAGCATGACGTAGGGCTCGCTGAACGGGATCTCGACGGTGCGGTCGTCGATCCGCTCCAGATCGTCGCGCTTCATCGTCGAGAGCTGCTCGGCGTTGACCGCCAGCGTGTCCGGGTCGGTGATCCGGCGCATCGTGTGGATCACCGAGTCGGCGGTGATGGGCGAGCCGTCGTGGAACGTCAGGCCCTTCTTCAGCTTCACCGTCCACACGGTGGCGTCGTCATTGGGCTCCACGGACTCGGCCAGCGCCATCTTGATGGAGTAGTCGGTCTCGAAGTAGCACAGGCTGGCGTACAGGTTGTGGCAGCGGGCGATGTCGGTGTTGTCGGTGGGGGTGTGCGCGTCCAGGGTGTCCTGGGCGGAGCCTCCCGCGACTCCCACACGCAGCCGCCCGCTCCCGGCCTCGCTGGAACCACCGCCGCACGCCGCAAGGGCGGGGACGACGACGGCACCGGCGGCGCCGGCCTTCAGGACAGTGCGGCGGGTGGGCGGAGACGCGGTTCCGGTTCCCGGATGGTCGCTGTCGGCTGTAGGCGGCACGGGTCCTCAATTCGGTTGGGGATCGAACGCGGCGCAGACCCGCCGGCCGGACCGCGGAAGCGAGGACCGGTGGCGGTGGAAGCGCCGGTCGGCGCAGGCGGGGGTGGAAAGCGCCGACCGTTCGATAGTTGTCACCGTGATCACGCACGTCAACCTGTGTACAACCGACCACACAGCGTGCCTTCGGTGCTCTTGGGGGCACTCCTTTCAAATGACTACCCGCAGTGACAATTTCCCGTTTCACCTGGGGATTTGCGATAATCGCAAGACCCGCCGCACGTGCCAAGGCGCGGGCGGCCCAAGCGTGCTTCACTGCCCGGATCCTGTCAGTTCGCGGCGTTGCTTCGTGATTGAAATGATGCAGGCGGGTAGTCGAATCTTGTTGTTTGTTGGACGAAATGAGTGTTTTGTCCGTTTTTTGGGACGTGCTCGGTTATCCGGTCGCCGATTCAGTCGTGCCCGGATACGCGCTCCCGGGAGCGGCCGGCCGGCACCGGATGCCCGATCCCGGGCAGCGGCGCCGGCCGGAGCCGGCCGAAACGGCCAGTGCTGCCTGGCTGTGCGGAGCCGGCGAGCCGGATAAGCCGACCGGGCCGGCCAAGCCGGCCATCAGACCCGCTGCGCCTGCAGTGCCTCGGGTCCCATCACGAACTCCGGGTCGATCTGGGCCTGCAGGTCGGCCCCTGTGGCGGCGTTGGCCCAGGCGCGGGCGTTGCGCTCGTGGAACTCCGCGCTCTGCCGGGTGAACCGCGCCCAGTCCTTGGCGGTGGCGTCGACGCTGTCGCGCATCCAGGCCAGCGTCTTGGTGTTGTCGTCCTCCAGTTCGGAGAGGTCGGGGTGGCGGCCTTTCTCCATTGCCCGCACGAACGGGGAGAAAGCGAAGCACGCCGCCAGCGACGAGCCCACGTGCTCGCGCAGGAACTCCACGTCGCCCTCGTCCTGCACCTTGTTGCCGATGACGCGGATCTCCACGTCGTGGTCGCGGGCGTACTCGGCGTACTGGCGGTAGACGCCCACGCCCCGCAGTGTGGGTTCGGCCACCAGGAAGGTGACGTCGAACCGGGTGAACATGCCCGACGCAAAGGAGTCGGCTCCGGCGGTCATGTCGACGACCGCGTACTCGCCGGGACCGTCGACCAGGTGGTTGAGGTACATCTCGGCGGCGCCGACCTTGGAGTGGTAGCAGGACACACCCAGGTCGTTCTCGCTGAACGGGCCGGTCACCATGAGGGTGGCGCCCGAGGCGCGGTGGCCGAAGCGGCGGTGGACCGGGTTGTCGGCCGACATATCGAGCAGCCGCGAACCCCGCCCGGGCGGCGTGGTCTTGACCATGGCATCGGTCGAGGCGATGCGCGGGTTGCTGCCGCGCAGGATCTCCTTGATCTCGGTGAGGTTCGTGCCCAGTGGCGGAATCTGCGCGAGGTCGCCGGGTCCGAGTCCGAGGGCGGCGCCCAGGTTCTGGTTGATGTCGGCGTCGATGGCGACGACGGTGGCTCCGGTGGCGGCCAGGTAGCGGGTGAACAGCGCCGACAGTGTGGTCTTGCCGCTGCCGCCCTTGCCGGCGAATGCGATTTTCACAGAAGGCCTCTTTCGGTTGCCCGTTTGGTTGCAGATCCGGAGTCCGCGGGATGCGGGGCATCCATCGGCGAACGCAGCGAATGCGGCGAATGCGGCGCATGCCGGGATTCGCGGTCGCGGCCCGCGACCTATGGAAACGATTATCGTTATTGTAGAGGCTTCTTGTCAGGTAATTCACCCGATCGTGTCCTGGTGGCCCGGTCCGGGCGCGGCGGGTGCGGCAGCGCCCGCTCAACCCGTGCACACCTCAGCTGCGCCTACCATGAAGGTGCAGGTCACTGGGTCTCTGCGGCCGTGTTCGGCCTCTCCTTGGAAAAATCCGGGCCGAGACATGGCCGTGTTTTGCGGGGTATGCGGGAGCCGGGAAGCCCGGATGTGCTGTCCTGGTGGAGGTGTGCCGTTGTCTAGGGTGAGGCCGTCGGCTGTCGCCCGGTGGTGATGGGGAGTGAGACGGGAATGAGTGATTCGCAGCGACTCCGCGAACACGCCGCTGCTGACACGGTCGCCCCCGGGCTCGGCTACGCCGCCGTCGGCGAGCAGGACGTGCCAGAGGGGCCGGAGGGACCGCAAGAGCCGGAGGGTTCGGACGGTGCGGAGGAAGCCGCAGGCGGGATCGAGGCGGCGGCGCTGGAGACCGGCGAGCACGCCGGGACCGCCACCGACCACACCGTGTGGAGTTGCGTCGGCAACCTCACCGCGGTGCGCTCGATCCGGGCGCGCGTGCGGGAGTTCTTGGAGCGCGCCAAGCCGCCGCAGAGCGTGCTGGACGACGCCGAACTCGCCTCCAGCGAGCTCGCCACCAACGCGCTGCTGCATTCGCGCTCGGGCCAGACCGGCGGGGTGATGACCCTGTTCATCCGGTCCGGCCCCGACCGGGTGCGGGTCGCAGTCGCCGACCAGGGCGAACGGCACCAGCCGGCTACGGCGGGGGGTTCCGCCGAACCGCCGGGCTCCGCCGATCCGGCCCGCGACGACAACGACGACTACGGGCGCGGCAAGCTCATCATCGAAAGCTGCACCACCCGCAGCGGCGAGTACTGGACCGACACCACCCACGTCGCCTGGTTCGAGATCGATACGGGCGCCGGTGCCGACACGGCTCCAGGCGCTGATACCGGAGCCGACACGCCTTAGCGGCCCGGCCGCCCGGCGGAATCGGGCGGTGCGGGGGTTTCAGCCCGCCGTGTGGCCCGCGCCGACCCGCTGGGGTGCGGGCGAGCTGCGCACGGTTGCGCCGTGGGTCTGCAGCACCGTGGCGACCGCGTGTTCGTCGCGGGCGGGGGTGCTGACCACCGAAGCCCCGGCCCACAGCGCGGCGGCGCCCAGCACGGCCCGCTCGGCCTCGGCGCATCCGGCGTCCAGGACGACCGTGTCGCCGGGGGTGAGCGCCAGTGTGTCGCTGAGGGTGCGGAACCGGCGCAGCAGTTCGTGGTGGCCGTGCAGGTTGCTGCGGATGCCCGTGGCGCCCGCGGCGCAGTCGAGGATCCCGTTGTCGAACAGGCCGCGTGCGGGGTCGTAACCGCTGCCGTCCGGGCTGGGCTGCAGCAACTCGCCGAACGGAGTGGTCTCGGGCGCTTCGCCGAACGCCACCACTTGGCGCACCCGCGAGCGGTCGGCGAGTTCGCGGGCGATCCCCGCGAGCGGCGCGGTCACCAGGATCATCCGGGCGTCCACCGCGGTGAGGATCTCGGTGATGGTCTCAAGGTCGGAGTCGAGATCCAGGGGCATGGCCAGCCCGCCCATGGCCATCACGGTGTAGACGGCGGTCAACCGGTCGGTGCTGACCGGGGCCAGGATGCCGACGATGTCGTCGGGACACATGCCGCGCCGGCCGAGCCCGGCTGCGGCCCGTTCGACGGTGGCGGCGAAGGCCGTGCCCTCGACCGCGCAGCCTGCGGCGTCGGCCACCTCCGGCCGGGCGGCGCTGCGGCGCAGCCGCGCGAGCAGTCCGCCGGTGAGCGACCCGACCGGTGCGGCGCCGCCGCGGAAGGGCGGTCGGTCGTCGTCGGATCCCTCGGCCCGCATGCGTCCCCCATCTTGGCGTGATCGCGAGCCGGGCTCGTCACGCCCCCTCCACGTGGCGAGCCCGGCATCCCCGTGCGGAGGGTGTCTTGGGCGCCTCCCCTCAAACGCGCCCAAGACCCCGCACGGGTTTCCAGCGATGCCCCGGAAACCCGCGGCCGATGCCCGCTCCAACGCCCCGGCGCGGGGGCGGGGCCGGGCCACTAGCGGCGTGGGCCTCCACGGCTTCCCGGAGGGGTCTCCGGGAAAACTGAGCCGCATCCGTACCCCTGCCTAGCGGGGCGGGTGAACGGGCGCGATCCCATGTCTGAGACTCTAGCCTTTTACTGGTCTTTTGCACATGCATAAACGTGTGCACCTGCATATGTAGTTTCTTGGCTGCGGTATGTAGATCCGTGTCCGGCCGAGTACACAGGGTCAGGGTGCGGCGTGCCGATTCATCCAGGCGGCGATCTGGTCCCGGGAATTGAAACCCAGTTTGCGGTTGATGTTGGCGACGTGGCGGGCCGCGGTCGCAGGTGCGATGTACAGCCGCTCGGATATGGCGCGGTTGCTGTGGCCGGCGCCGACAAGCTCGGCGACCTCGCGTTCCCGCGGGGTCAGCTCCTTGCGCGGCCCTTCGGCGGGGCGGGCCGGTGCCGGACGCGGGCGGGCCACGCGCCCGGATTCGGCCACCTGCGCGGCGAACTCCACCGCCTCCTCCACCGTCAGGCGGCTGCCCGCCTGGAACCATGCCCGGTCCTCGGCCGAGCCGTTCCAGCCGTCGGCGCCGGTGGCCTGGGGGAACCGGGACACGCCGCTGCCCCAGCCGCTGGCCTGGGCCAGCGCGGCCGCGGCGCCCGCGCAGCGCGCGGCGGGTTCGCGCCGGCCCTGCCGCTCAGCCACACTCGCGATCGAGGCCAGCGCTTCGGCCAGCCCCGCGTGCTGTCCGTTGGAGTGGCTGAGCTGCAGGGATTCGCCCAGGTAGTCATAGGCCTGGGCGGTCGAGCCGAGCTGCTGGGCGATCCGCCCCACCCCGGCCAGGCAGGCCGCCAGCTCCGGGCTCGCGCCCACGCTGCGCTGGATGTCCATCGCCTCGCGGTAGCAGCGGTCGGCGGTCTGCGGATCCCCGTTGGCCTCGGCGACCGCGCCGTGCGCCATCAGGGTGGAGCCGACGCCCCAGCGGTGGTCCATGCCGCGCATGATCATCAGCGCGGTGTTGAACCGCATGTCGGCCTCTGCGAACGCCCCGCTGAAGGCCGCCATCGAACCCTGCACGTTGAGCGCGACGGCCTCGTTCCACAGGTCGCCCGAGGCGCGCGCGAGCTCCAGCACCTCGGCGATGCGCTCGCGCGCCGATTCGTCGCGGCCCTGCAGACTGTCGAGCAGGGCCAGGATATTCTGGGCCAGGCACACGGTCTCCCAGTCGCCGGCCGCCCGGCACATCCCCGCTCCGACGCGCGCCATCTCGGCGGTCTCTGCAAAGCGCTTGCGGGGCCAAGCCAGCTCGGCGTACTGCACCATGACCCGGCCGCGCAGCGCCGCAATGCTCCGCGTTCGGCCGCTGAGCACCGAGGCCGCGGAGCCGCCGGTCTCGCCGGTCCCGACCGCTTCCCCCAACAAGCCTTCGGCGGTCGCGGCGGCCGGCGGGTCCGCGGTGTCCCCGCTACCCGACGCCGCCTCTTGGGCCAGCGCCAGGAAGGCGGCCGCCCAGTCGCAGCCCTCGGCAAAGTGGTAGCCGGTGAACCAGAACGGCCGCATCCCGGCGCAGATCCGCAGGCCGTCGCGGACATTGCCGCGCTGGGCCGACCAGTGCAGCGCCGCGCGGATGTTGTCGCACTCGGAGTCGGCCCGGTCCCAGTAGGCGAACCGCTCCGCCCAGGGCATCGGCCGCCCCGACTGGGCAGCGGCACCGAGGTCCTCGGCGACGGCGATCATCCGGGCGGTGTGCCGGGCGCGAATCCGCTCGCCCTCGCCGGACTCGGCCAGCCGCGCGCGGGCGTGGCGGCGCACGGGATCGAGCAGCCGGTAGCGGACCCGGTTCTGGTGCTCGCCGGTCAGCGTGATCAGCGAGCGGTCGAGCAGCCCGGAGAGCAGGTCGAGCACCTCGGCCTCGACCAGCGGATCCTCGGCGCACACCTGCTCGGCCAGCTCCAGGCACCAGTTCGGAAAGACCGACAGGCGGCGCAGCAGCACGCGCTCGGTGTCGCCGAGCATCGAGTGGCTCCAGCCCACCACGGCGTCCAGCACGCGGGCGCGCGAGGAACCGTTGCCGGCGGGCACGGGAGCGGCCTCCAGCGCCGCGGCCACACCCGCGTCGATGCCCGCCGAATCGACGTGCCCGGCCCAGGCGGCGGCGAGCTCTATGGCCAGCGGGATGCCCTCCAAGCGGTGGCAGAGCCGGTTCACGGCCGCCAGGTCGCCGGGTCCCTGCGCGTAGCCGGGGGCGGCGGTGCGCGCCCGGTCCAGAAAGAGCCGTACCGCACCGTCATCCTCGGATTCGGCGCACGGTACGGGCGGCGGCACGGGCAGCGGCGGCACCCGCCAGACGGTCTCGCCGTCGATGCGCAGCGGCTCGCGCCCGGTCAGCAGCAGCGAAACCGAGGGGCAGCTGGACGCCAGCGCCGCGCTGATCTCGGCGACATGGCCGGGAACGCCGTCGTAGCCGTCGAGCACCAGCAGCAGCGCGCGCCCGCTGAGCGCGTCGCACAGCGTGGCCACCGGGTCGCGCCGGGCTTCCTCGGTAATGCCCAGGGCACCGCTGATCCGTGCCGCGACCTCGGCGCGGGTGGAGAGGTCGGCCAGCGCCGCCAGCCACACGCCGTCGGCGAAGGACGCGCTGGCCTGGGCGGCCAGTCGCAGCGCCAACCGGGTTTTGCCGACACCGTCGGCACCGGTGAGGGTGATGGTGCGGTCGGACTCCAGCAGCCTGAGCAGGTCGCTCAGATCGCGGTCGCGGCCGACGAGGCTGTCGGATTCAACGGGGAGATTCTGCCGCGCGGGCGCGGTCGGAAGTGCCATGGCCTTCACGCGAGTAGGCGGATCGGGGCCGCGCTCACCTTGCCTGGGGGTGGGCGGTTCGGGAGTCGGGGTCCGTGGTGGTGCGTGCCTTGCCTGGAGCTCTGCCTAGGCTCTGTCATATTAGGTGCGCTCACCGTATGCAAGCGGTGGCGGGCAATCCCGGGCTGCGGCACCCGCCGCCGCGGACCCCGGCTCCGGGGCGGGTCCGTGCGGCTCCGCGCGGATCGCAGGTCCGCACGCAGGCCGCGGATCAGGTTTCCAGACCGTGTTCGTTGACCCAAGCGGCTAGCTGGGTGCGCGAGGTGACCAGCAGTTTGCGGAAGATGTTGGCGACATGGCGGGCAACCGTGGCCTGGCTGATGGTCAGATGGTCGGCGATCTGCCGGTTGGACATTTCGGCGGCGACCAGCACCGCGATTTCCCGTTCCCTGCGGGTGAGCAGCGAGGGCAGGGGGCGGCGCGCCTCAGGGAAGGAAACGGCCTGTTCGACCACCTGGTCCATCTGCAGCGTGCGCCAGGCCCGCCACGCCTTTTCGGCGGCCTCGGCGGGCACCAGTTTTTCGACCTGCCGGTAGAGGGCGTGCGCGCGCGGCGAGGGCTGGTGCAGCGCGGAGTACAGCCGGGCGGCCACGCCCGCCAGCGACGCCGCGCGTTCGGGCTGTTCCTCGGCGATGGCCAACTCGGCCAGTGCCTCCAGCGCCCGCGCGACGGCGCTGCGCCGTCCAGAGGCGGCGCTGACGCGCAGTGTCCCGGAGAACAGGCGCCGGGCGGCGGAGACGTCGCCGCGGGCCAGTTCCAGATAGCCCATCGACGCCGAGCAGCGCGAGGTTTCGGGCGCGGTGCCCATCTCGGCGAATATCCGCAGCGCGCGGTCGAGCAGGCGGGCAGCGGCGTCGAGTTCGCCGCGGCCGGTCGCCAGCGCGCCCAGCCCGTTGAGGCAGCGCGCTACGCACCAGCGGTCGTCCAGCTCCTCGGCCACCATGATGCTGCGTTTGAGGTAGGACTCCGCTGCGGCGGGGTTGCCCCACCTGCCCGCCAACCGGGCGAGCGTGCCCAGCGCGGAGGCCGCGGTGAAGTGGTCGGGCACCCGGTCGGCGGCCGCCAGCGCGAGGTGGGCGTTGTCGCTGCAGGTGTCGTCATCGCCCAGGCGCAGGGCGGCGGCGGCGAGGACGCTCAGCGCGATGGCCTCGGCCTGGGTGTCGTCGCAGGAACGCGCGGTGTCCAGGGCGGTGCCGGCGATGGAGGCCGCGGTGGTGGCGCCTTCGACGTCCAGGCACAGCTCGGCGTGTACGGCCAGCGCGCGGGCGCGCACCCGCGGCGGCTGGGTTTCGGGCGACAGCCACAGCAGCTGGCGCAGCGATCGGCTGCCCTCCGTGAACAGGCCGCGGGCGAACCAGTAGGGCCGCAGTGCCACGCACAGCCGCAGCCCGTGCTCGGCGCGCCCGTTGCGCTGGGCCCAGTTGAGCAGGCGGGCGGTGTTCTCGCGGTGGTGGTCCAGCACCCGCAGGCGGCTCAGGCGCCGCTGCCAGGGCAGCGGCCGGATGATCGCCGCGGCGATGGCCTCCATCGCATCGACGGCCTCGCTGAGGCAGCGCTGCCAGGTTTCGGTCTCCTCGCCGGCCGCGGCCAGGCGTTCGGTGGCGTAGGCGCGCACCGTGTTGGGCAGGCGGTAGTAGGCGGTGCCGTCCAACTCGGTGTCCAGCACGATCAGCGACTTGTCCTGCAGGCAGGCCAGCAGTTCCAGCACCTCGCCGGGGGCGACCCCGCCATGGGCGCAGACCCGTTCGGCCTGCTCCAGGTTCCAGGTGTTGAACACGGTCAGCCGGCGCAGCAGGATCTGCGCGGGCGCGCTGAGCAGTTCGTGGCTCCACTCCAAAACCGCCCGCAGGGTGCGCTGGCGGGCCGGGAGTTCGTTGCCGACCGCCACCAGCAGCCGGAACCGGTCGTCCAACCGGCCGAGGATCTGCTGCACCGACAGCACCCGCACCCGCGCGGCGGCGAGTTCGATCGCCAGCGGCACGCCGTCGAGCATGCGGCAGATTTCGGCGATCTCGGCGGCGTTCTCGGTGGTCATCGCGAAGCCGGGGCGGGCCTGGCCGGCGCGGGCGGTGAACAGCCGGACCGCCTCGAACCGCTGGATGTATTCGGGGGCGGCCGCTGCGGGGCCGGCTGTGTCGTTGCCGTTGCCGTTCTCTTTGTCCTTGCCGGTGCGCGGGTGCGGAGGAAGCGAGAGCGGCGGCACGCGCCAGACTGTCTCGCCGGGCACGCGCAGCGGCTGGCGGCTGGTGGCGAGGATGTGCACGTCCGGGCAGGAGGCCAGCAGTTCCCGGCACAGGTCGGCCAGCGGGGCGATGGCGCGTTCGCAGGTGTCCAACAGGACCAGGGTGCACTGGTTGCGCAGGGCGGTGACGATGGCGTCCAGCGGCGGTTTCTCGCTATTCTCCAGCACCCGCAGCGAGCGTGCGACGGCGCGGACGACCTGGTCGGGCGAGGCGGCCTCGCTCAGGTCGACGAACTTGGTGCCGTCGGCGAAGCGCTGCGCCGCGACCTCGCTGACGCGCACGGCTATGCGGGTCTTGCCCATCCCGCCGGTTCCGGTGAGCGTAACCAGCCGGCTGCTGCCGACGATGCGGGAAAGGTCCGTGATGTCGCGTTCGCGGCCGATGAGGTCGCCGGCTGCAGGGGATGAGAGTGGGCGCGGGGTGGTCATGGCCTCGTTCACTAGGCGGCCGCGGAGGCGTGGCCGCACCGGGGCGCGCGGGGAGGCTCCGGCGCTGGCGTCAGCCCGTTCTGCAGTCTTGCACGCGGCCCGGCGGTTGTCTCGGAAATGGCCGGTTCCGGCACTGCGGCGGCGGGCCGGGCGGGAAACCCGGAAAATAGCGCCTTCAGCCGGGCACCCGCGGTGCTCGGCCGAAGGCGCTCGGGTCAGGGACGCCAGGCGGCGGGGTCGGCGGTGGTCTGCTCGCCGCTGCTGAGATCCTTGACCTCGTGGTCCTTGCCGTCCTCGAACGGCGGGAACCAGACGTAGGGAATGCCCTTGCGCGAGGCGTACTGGATCTGCTTGCCGATCTTGGCGGCCTGGTGGAACACCTCGGTGTTGACCCCGCGTTCGCGCAGCAGCGCACCCGTGCGCAGCGCCTCGCTGCGGCGTTCAGCGGACGGCACCGCCACCAGTACCTCGGTGGGGCAGGAGCGCCCCGGCGCGATGCGGCCCTCGGCCACCAGCTTGGCGAAGATGCGGGTCAGCCCGATCGAGATGCCGACACCGGGCAGGCTGCGCCGGATGAACTGGCCGGCCAGGTCCTCGTAGCGGCCGCCCGCGCAGATGCTGCCGTAGCCGGGATCGTCGTCGAAGGCGGCCTCGTAGACGGTGCCGGTGTAGTAGTCGAGCCCGCGCGCCACGGACAGATCGGCCACCACACTGCCCGCGGGCAGGTCGGCCAGCGAGTCGAGCACGAACGCGAGCTCCTCCAGGCCCTCTTCCAGCAGTGCCGACTGCACACCGAGCCGCTTGACCTCGGTGGCCACCGAGGCGTCGGCGCCCTTGACCGCGGCCAGCTCCAGGCAGGCCGACGCCTGCTCGGCGCTCAGCCCGACCTGCTCCTGCAGGATCGCGCGCACACCCTCGGCGCCGATCTTGTGCAGCTTGTCGACGGCGCGGATCACCGCGACCGGGTCGCCGATGCCCAGCCCCTCGTAGAAGCCCTGCAGCACCTTGCGGTTGTTGACGCTGATGGTCCAGGCGGGCAGGTCGAGCCCGCTGAGGACCTCGTGCACGATGCGCGGGAGTTCGGCGTCGAAGTGCAGCGGCACCTGGTCGACGTTGATGACGTCGATGTCGCACTGGGTGAACTCGCGGAAGCGGCCCTCTTGGGGACGCTCGCCGCGCCAGACGCGCTGCATCTGGTAGCGCTTGAACGGGAACGTCAGCTCGTTGAAGTGCTGGGCGACATAGCGTGCGAACGGCACGGTCAGGTCGAAGTGCAGGCCCAGGCGGGCATCGGAGGAATCACCGGCTGCGCCGGGGTCGTCCTGCAGCCGGTGCAGCGTGTAGACCTCCTGCGAGGTCTCGCCCTTGGCCATCAGCACATCGAGGCTCTCGACCGAAGGGGTTTCGACCGAGGCGAAACCGTAGCGCTCGAACCCGGTGCGGATATGGTCCAGCCAGGCCTGCTCCACGGACCGAATCTCCGGCGACCACTCGGGGAAGCCGCTGATGGGTGTCGGGCGGAGGACGCGCTGATCGGACATGGGTTCGGATGGCTCCTTGCGGCCGGTAACGGAACAGCTCAATGGTAGGCCCCCGCGGCCGGCTCGGCGGAACGGCGAGCGGCCCCGGGATCCCCCCGCCGGGCTCTCCGCCGGCCGCGGCCTACCCGGCGGCCGGCAGTTCGGGCGCGTCCCGGGCCAGCGCGGACAGGGCCGCGGCGAAGCACTCGGCGGGCGGGGTGACCAGGCCCGCACCGACCTGGCCGGTGCCCGGCACGCGCCCGGCCATGCCGGTGTTGATCTGCGGCAGGATCCCGGTGCGCACCACGCGGGTGACGTCGATACCGGTGGGTGTGCCGCGGAAGTCCAGGACCGGCAGTTGGAACGCCGGGTTCTCCGCCAGGGTGATCTCGTACATACTGCGCGAGGTGCGCAGCGCGAACCCGGCGTCGCCGCCGACGAAACGCACGATCGCGGGGGCGGCCGCCATCGCGAACCCGCCGATTCCGCAGGTCTCGGTGATGGTGGAATCGCCGATGTCGGGGTTGGCGTCCGCGGCCCCGAAGGAGCCCAGGAACAGGCCCTCGGGTGTCGGCGCGGGCGCGGTGAACCACCGGTCGCCGCAGCCGGCCACGCGGATACCGAACTCGGTGCCGTTGCGCGCCATCGCCACGACCATGGTCGAACCGGGGATGCCGCGCGCCGCGTCCATCATGAGCTTGGCGGCGGGCATGGCCAGGTTCAGGAAGAAGTGGTCGTTGCCGCCGATGAACTCGGCCGCCGCGGCGGTGTCGCCGGCGGGCGCGCCACCGGCAAGCAGGTCGGGCAGCAGCGCGCGCAGCAGCATCAGGGTGCCCGAGCGGTTGCGGTTGTGGCCCTCGTCGCCCATCTGCAGCATCTGCGCCAGGACCGCGCCGATGTCCAGCGGGCCGTGGTGGCGCACCGCATCGCGCAGCAGCGGCCCCAGCACCCGCGACATCCAGCGCAGCCGTTCGATGACATCGGGGCCGTAGGCGCCGTAGCGCAGCACCGCGCCCAACCCTTCGTTGAGCGAGCACCAGGCCCGGCGGCCGGTGCCGGCGTCGGCCAGTTCGAACACCCACATCGACGGGCTGACCACGCCGGCCATGGGGCCGACCGCGCCGCGGTGGTGGCAGGGCTGCAGAGAGGCGGCGCCGCGGCGCAGCGCCTGCTCGGCCGCCTCGGGGGTGTCGGCGAGCCCTTCGAAGACCATCGCGCCCATCAGCGCGCCGCGCAGCGGACCGGCGGCGCGGTCCCAGTCCACCGGCGGCCCGGCGTGCAGGAATTCGCCGGGTGCCAGACCCAGTGCCGCGCCGGCCGGGCGCACGTCCACCAGTTGGGGGCGCACCTCCAGCACCCGGCGCACGGCTTCGGCGTTGGCGGCCCGGCGGCGCGGGTCGGCCAGCACGCGCACCAGGTCTGCAGCTTGCCCACCGGGGTCCGCGCCGCGGTTGTGCGCCGGTGCCGGCGGCGGCCGGAAGTCCGTGTCGGTGACCGGGACGGCCTGTGCGGCCAGCGCCTCCGACAGCAGTTTCGCGCCGGCGGCCACTACAACGGGGTCGTCGGTGAGGAGCCGGGAGCCGCTCATCGGCCGTCCTCCTTTCCGGTCGGGAGCGGACCGGGGCCGGGGCCGGGAGAGGATCCCGGTCCGGTCCCGGCCGCCAGGGCCGCGGCGCGGCGTGCGGCGGCGGAATTGGAGCGGTAGACCTCGGCGCCCGCGCTGCGCAGCAGCTCCGCCTGCTCGGCCAGGCCCTGCACGTCGGCGCGGGCGCCGCACAGCGACACCGCAACGTGCGGCCGCTGCGGGCCGGCCGCCGCCAAGGCCGCGGCCAGGTCCCCGGCCGGGTCGGGGTGGGCGCCGTGCCCCAGTACGACGTCGACCAGTACCGCGGCCGTGCCGGGGGCGGCGAGTTCGGCGGCGAAGCGCGCGGTGCGGGCAGCGGGGTCGATCATCGGGTGGGGGCGGTCGAGGGTGAAGGCGTCGTCGCCGAAGTCGATCACCAGGTGCCCGCCGGTGCCGGGCCGCGCAGGGCCGCCGCCGGTGTTGGCGGCCACCGGGCCCAGGGTGCGCGCCGCCACGGCGGCGGCCTCGGCGGCGAGCGTGCCGCCGCAGAACAGGCCGCGCAGCGCGCCGGTGCGCGGTGGCGGCGGGCTGTCGGGCAGCCAGTACGGCCACTGCGGGCTGCCCAGCCCCAGCGCCGCGGCGGCCTCGGCGACGGTTGCGGAGATGTCGGAGCCGCCGGTGCCCGCGAGCGCCGTGTGCACCGGGGTGGCCAACCCGTCCGCCAGGGCGCGCACCTGCGCTGCGACCTGCGGCGCACCCGGTTTCGCGACCAGGACGATGCGTTCGGTCCCGGGGTCGGCATCGAGCAGCCGCAGCGCCCGGCGGGTGGAGGTGCCGCCGACCGCGGCCGACAGGTCGCGCCCGCCCACGCCCAGGCAGTGGCTGACACCGGTCCCGGCGGCGTCCAGCAAGCACATGACCTGCTGCGCTCCGGTTCCCGACGCGGCGACCACGCCCACCGGCCCAGCAGGCACGCTGTTGGCGAAGCCGAACCCGGCGCCGCCCACGACCGCGGTGCCGCAGTCGGGGCCCATGACCAGCAGGTCCAGTTCCTCGGCGGTGCGTTTGAGCGCCGCCTCCTGCTCGACGGGCACGTTGTCGCTGAAGACCAGCACGTCCAGCCCGGCCTCCAGCGCGTCGAACGCCTCGGCGGCGGCGTAGCGGCCCGGTACCGACACCAGCGCCACAGTCGGCGGGCCGCCCTCGGCCGCAGCGCGCCGGGCGGCGGTGCGCAGGGTGCGCGGGGCGGGGTCGGCCGCGCCCCCGGC
>NZ_BAAGYZ010000122.1:0-59384 GCF_054778995.1 Streptomonospora sediminis | reverse complement strand
GCGGTCACTGATCGCCTACGACCACTGACCGGTACACACAACAACTCCCATCAACGATCTAGTCCGCTCAGTGCCACAGACCAAGTCTCGCACGCGGCTTCCAAGTGACCACGCTTAAGCTGAATCTCGCCAAGATCCGATAGCGTCAGCGCATGGATTCGCGGATGAGTTTCGGGGTTCCAAAACCGCGCCGATTGTCGATACTGATCTTCGGCTCCTGCGAGGTCCCCCATCGCTGAGAGCGCTTTAGCCGCCTGGTTGGTCAATCGTGCTTCTGGCGGTCCGCCCAGGCTAGCCCACCGAGGAGGCCCATCCTTAGGTGCGGTATTCAAAAGCTTCTCAGCCGTGCCAATGGCCGCCAGAGCCGACTTCCCGTCCTGATTTGCGGCATGCGCACGGCCGGCGGTAAGCCAGAACAAGGATTCCGTTTCCTCATTGACATGCCCGCGCACACGCGATAGTGCCGCTTCAGCAATATCTGCGCAGTGCTCCTTGTGTCCATTGTCAAAGGCTTGATGTGCCAGGATACGCAGGACATAACCAGCATGCGCGTTCGGGTCGGACTCATCGGCAAGCCGGAACGCATGCAGATAGTACCGCTGTGCCAGACCGGCCCTTCCGGCGTCATGAGCTTTCCACCCAGCGAGATAGGCCAGTTCAGCTGCGGCTCCGAACATATCTTTCCGCGTCTCTTCCCTGCGGAAGGTACCGTTGCAGTAGCCTGCCACGTCCGATACCAGGTACTCGACGACGGCAGAGCGACTTGTGCCACCCCCGAGGCGTTCATCAGCACGGTTGAATACTTCGGTGACTTCCCGAACGGTTTCAATCTCCGTTTGACCGACAGTTCCCCCCTGGCCGGCGGACGCGCCATCAGCAGCGTGATGCAGTTCAAGCGGCAGCGTCAAAGCCCCGACGGAGTACGCCATAGATCCAAGGAAGCTGCGTCTATCCACGTCGGACCGCCCCAAGTTTGCAAGTGCTGACACAGGGTAACCGGCGAAAACACCCCGCGCTGTGTCCCCCTCCGAGGACGGTAGCCCAAGCTCCGAGGGAGTGACCAACCTGCAGGACCGGCGCCCCGTCCGAACACCCCGGCCGCACCGCCCCCGCCGATGGCATGGCCGACCTGGCCGAACTGGTACTGATCGGGCCGCGGAGCCAGCGGAGCCACCGGGACCGCGCCCATTGCGGGCCGGTCCTGGTGGCGCGTTCTTGCGCCTGCCTGGGGAGCGGAGCGGACCCGGCGGAGCTGGCCACCGGCCCGGACACAGCAATACCCCCGCAGCCGCCGGCGGCAGGGGTATGCATGTGAGGGGAACGAGGGCTTACAGCTCCGCCGACTTCACCGCCGTCAGGAACGCTGTCCACGCATCTGACGACATCACAAGATGCCCGGCGTCGCGGTTCTGCGTGTCCCGCACCGCCGTACCGTGCTCGGACGTAGCAGCGATCTCCACACACTCACCACCTTTCGTGTTGCTGTAGCTACTCGTGCGCCATGTCTCGTCCAGGATCACAGTGTTTCCCGCACCTTCCTTATCAGCTCCGCTGACGGTACCGGGGCCAGCGCGAGCGCCCGAAGATCTTCAAAGTCTTGCCCGTACTGCCGAACATCGCCTTCATCGTGGTCTGCGTCCGCCGAGACACGCGTCTCCATCACCAGCACGGTTTCCTGACTGGGCAGCCGTAGAAGCTGGAACGACCCGTCAAGTCCCGGATGCGGAGCCGACGCAAGAGGCAGGATCTGCACCGTGACATGGGGGTTTACCGACATGGACAATACATGATCAAGCTGTTCTCCCATCACGTCAGGTCCCCCTACAGTACGAAGCAGAACGGCCTCATCTATGACAAAAAGTGCACGTGGTGGAACATCATCCCACACAGTCGTTTTACGTTTCATCCTGGTGTGGACCGAGGCTTCAATCTGTGAGTCAGTAGCTGTCGCGTCGCCCGCCCGAAGTGCTGCGCGTGCGTACGCCTCTGTCTGGAGCAACCCGGGGATGATCCCAAGGTGGAACTGCCGCACTTCCTCCGCTTGATAGACAAGATGCTCGACTTGAACAAGCCAAAGGGGCGTCCCCGGCCGATTTGCCTTCTCTACAAGCCGCTCGATGTGGTCACCCGAGGACAGCGCAGCATCAAGTTCCTTGGCGTAGGCGCGCTTGCAGCCGCGCACTCCGCGCTCAATCGCGCTGATCATTCCCGCCGAAAGTGACACATGCTGTGACAAACGATCGAGCGACAAACCCAGCGCCTCGCGTCGCCGCCGAATCTCGCTCCCGACCCGAAGCCATTCCTTTTTCACCGGTTCCATAGTCTAATTTCACCACGCCACCACTACAGGCGTCTACGGCGTAACTACAAATCTCCCCAGTGCCGTGTGACTTGTGGAAATAGTGCCTCCACTACAGGAATCGTGGGTCGGGCAAAGAAAACGGCCCTGCCGATGCTTCACGGGCATCGGACAGGGCCTTAATCCCCGACCTGACAGAACCAGGTGGAGACCATGACCAACCCTAGCGGCCTGAATTCGCACTACGTGCCCGCTACGCCCCACTACCCGCCCCAGCACACCGGCCACCCACCACGGCCGGTCCGGCGCCGGGGACGGCACCGGGCCGCCCGCCCTTACCTCGCGCGCCTGCCCGAGCCCGAAACCCCCGTGCTGCCCGCGATCACCCAGGACACGGCACCGCCCCCACCCCCGCACCCGCCCGTCGCGGGCCGGCACCGCAGGACCAACCCCCGGCCTGAACACTCCGGCCGCACCGCCCCCGCCGACGACCTGGCCGAACTGGGGGCACTGACCCGCCGACTCCTCGCCCAACGCCCCGACCTGGCCCACCCCGCCGGCATCGGCATCGGCGTCCGGACGGGGGTGGCCCCGCGATGACCGCGACCGCTCACCCGCAACCCTCCGGCGAGCCCGCCAAGGCCCGCGCCGCCGCCGCGCTGGAGCACGCCTACCCCGACTGGACCATCAGCATCAGCCGGGGCCGCTTCACCGCCCGCCACCGCCACGAGGACTACAACGCCCGCCGCGAACAATGGGGCCTGGTCAAAACGACCGTCTTCGCCGACACCCCCCAGCAGATGCGCGACCGGCTCGACACCCAGCACGAACTGCGCCGCGCGGAGGCACCCCGGTGACCGGCACCCACCACAACCAGGACCACTACCGGTACGAGTACCGGCACGGCGGCGGGCCCGGCGAGATCGTGCCGCCCGGCACCGTCGTGGCCGACTACTCCTGCACCTGGCGGATCCGCTGCTTCCTGTGGTGCGGGAACGAATGGTGGACCGTCCAGCGCCACGACCCGGTCCCCGAGGCAGCCCTCGCCTACGGCGTCCGCCGCATCCTCAACACCTGGTCCAGCGAAGACCGCGTCCGCGAATGGCTGGAAGGCCAAACCGCGGCCTGGCACGAGTGGGAAACCGCCCGGCCCATTCTCTGACCCCGCGACCGGGCCGACCGCGGTGCCCCTCGTGCCGGATACGGCCCGGCCCGGTGACCGCACCCCCCGACGCGGCCGGGAAGCGCAGCCCCCGACCGGGCCATCGACACCCGACCGCACCCAGAGACGTCCCCGCCCGCGCTTCCGTGTCCATCCTCCGCGGGCGGGGACCCGCCCACCGCACCCCACGACACCACGGAGGCACACCGAGCACACACATACGACGGGCCGCCCCGGATTGCCCTCCGGGACGGCCCACAACGGCCGCGCCCCCGCCACTGCCGAGCACCAAGGGCGCAGTTCCACCCACACCGTGAATGGAGAACCGCCATGCAAGCATATCCGCCCACCGACCAGTGCCCCGGAGGATGCGGAAAATCCGTCCGGCACTGCACCTGCGACAAAAAGGGCCCGAAGGCCACCGCTGCCGTGCACACGACTTAGTCCGGCAATAAGTTGGTGGCGACCATGCAGGAATGCGGAATACCCGTCTCGGCTGTGACATCCGGGCATTTCTGCATGGCCATCGATGCGCGGGAGCCCGGGCACGAGCATGTCCGGGCTCCCGGCTCGACGCGGCCGTGCATTACGGCGGCGACCCGCCGAACACGGCCTGGGCCCGCCGGCCGTTAGTCATCGTGGTGGTTGCCGTGCCGGCGCTCGACGTAGATGCGGTTGCCCTCCGGGCCGGTCCATTCCAGGGACACGACACCGGGCACGGCCGCATCGTCGATCCGCGACGGATCGGCCCAGTAGCCCTGGGCGGGGTTGCGGAAGAACGTGGCCCACAGGTGGCCGCGGTGGTCGGCGAAGATGTTGTTGTGGCCGATGCCGACACCGACGGTCCACCGCTTGGAGTACGGTCCTTCGAAGCTGTCCGCCACAGCGGCGACCGTGTCGTACTGGTACTGCTCGCGTCCGGGACCGCGCGGGTCGTAGGCGCAGCGGGTGCTGCCGTCGTCGTTGGTCGACTTCCGGCTCCATACGCTGCCGAGCAGGTAGTACTTGCCGTGGTGCTTGTGCACGTAGGCGCCTTCGATGTAGGGCTCCGGCGAGTACGGCTGCTGCTGGAACGCCGGGAGGTCCGTCGCCGGGACGATGTCCTCCATGTCATCCCGGAACTTTGCGTAGAGGTCGTTGTGCAGCACCAGCCACGCCTCGTCGCCCTCGGTGTAGAGGCCGCCGTCGATGTGGTGGTAGGCGCCGTCCTCGATAAAGCCGGGGCCGCCGATGAACGGGTCGCCGAAGGGTTTCTCCAGGCTGCCCTCGATGAGCCGGTACGGCCCCTCGACACCGCCCTCGCTGACCAGCATGAACGACCCGACCTTCTGGGAGTGGTCGCCCATGCAGGCGGTGATGTACCAGGTGCCGCGGAAGTAGTGCACCTCCGGCGCCCAGACGTTGCCGCGCTTACCGAACCGGTCGTCGTGCCAGTACTCCTGCCACGGCGCGACGACCGTGCGCCCGGGCCGGTTCTCGTCGGTGAACTCCGGCGACCACACCTTGCCCTTCTCGGCACCGGGCCGGAACCCGGTCGTGTCGGCCAGCCGCCACGGCCCGTGCAGCGACGGCGCCACCCAGACGAAGATGCCGTCGTTGTACGGGGCGGCCTTGTCGAGCCCGGGTACGCGCGAGGTGCCGGTGGCGACGTACATCGGCCGCCCGCCGACCCGGAAGCAGTTGACGTAGGTGTCGCGCATCCAGACCCGGCCGAGCTCCTCGTCGCGGGGGCGCGGCTCCAACGGGAGGACGAAGGAGTTGTCCTCGCGCGGCCACAGGTCCTTGCGGGTGTCGGCGATGCCGTAGGGCTCGGGTTGGGGCCAGTTCGACGGGTAGCGCCCGCCCGCCCCGCCGGCTGCCGGTGCCGGAGCCGCCAGCGCAGCGGGCGCGGGCAGGGCCGCCGCGGTCGCCAGGCCGGCGGAAGCCGCCAGCAGGGTCCGGCGGTCGACGTGCAACTTGTTCTCGGAGTTGACCATGGGTTACGGCCTCCTTCACGTCCAGAACGCCGGTGCCCGGATTGCAGGGGGATGGCCGGGTCCTGGAGTAGTGGTTGCTGCGTGCGCGCCGCCCGCTCTCGGGCGGTGCGCGGAGATCCGCGGGCGGGTACCCGGTGCCTGCAGCGGGCATAGCGCTGCAGGCGGGCGGGCACCCGTGCCCCCCGCGGCGTTCGGTGCGCCCGATCCGCGGAGCGGTGTGCTCCGCGCGGACCGGGCGGCGGTGCGGCCCCGGTTCCGGCCCTGCCGTGCGCCTACCGGGTGGTGCCGGAGGGTTCAAAGGCGCTGAGGCTGGGGTCGTAGTCAGCCGCGCCGATGTCGTACATCGAGGTCATCCAGTGGTAGAAGTTGTCGCCCCGGTCGCGGAGCAGGTCGTACAGCCGCCGCATGAGCCGGCGGCGCGTCTCGGCCATCTCCGGGTGCGGGTACCGGTTGCTGAGTTCGTGCGGGTCGGCGTGCAGGTCGTAGAGCTCGTTCACGGATTCGGGGTTGACGATGAGCTTGTAGCGGTCGTCGCGGATCATCCGCTGCGGATAGGGGAAGTGGTGGCCGTGGAACTCGGCGAGGAGCTCGGCGGGCCAGTCGGGTTGCTCGCCGCGGATGAGCGGTAGCAGGCTGCGGCTGTCCACGGCCGCCGACGTGTCGCAGCCGGCCAGCTCCAGGATGGTCGCGGTGCAGTCGGTGAGGGTGACGAACTCGTCGCGCACCTGGGGTTCGGCGCCCGGAACCCGCACGATGCCGGGAATGCGGTAGATGTCCTCGTACATCGCAGGGCCCTTGTCGTGCAGCCGGTGGGCCCCGGTGAACTCGCCGTGGTCGGCCGTGAAGAACACGGCGGTGTCGTCGGTCAGCCCGAGCTCGTCGACCCGGTCCAGGATCCGGCCGATCTGCTCGTCGATCAGCGTGACGTAGCCCCAGTAGACCGCGATCAGCTTGCGGGTGACCTCGATCGGCATGGTGTCGAAGGTCCAGTGCGCGCTGTAGTTCTGCTGCACGGACGGCTTGCCCTCGAAGGTTTCGGCGATCGAGGGCGGCAGCTCCACCAGGTCGGGGTCGTAAAGGTCGTAGTACTCGTCGGGCAGCAGGTAGGGCAGGTGCGGGCCGAAGAAGTGGTTGGCGAGGAAGAACGGCCGGCCGTCGGCCGCGTACTTCTCCAGCTGCTCGATGGCGCGGCTGGCCAGGTAGTACTCGAAGGTCGCCTCGACCGGCTGCTGCAGCCGGGCCGCCAGCAGGTTGCCCGGGTTGCCGTTGGGCGTGGTGCCGCGCACCGGATCCGTGATCCGGTACGGCGGCAGGTCGCGCTCCTGCAGGTAGGCCAGGTAGTCGGGGTGGTCGACCGGGTTGTGCCAGCCCTGCAGATCGGGCCCGTCGAAGCCGTAGGAGGCCGCGTTGCGGTGGGTGCCCCCGTGGAACTTGCCGATCAGGCCGAGCTGGTAGTCCTGCTCGCGCAGGGCCTCGGGAAAGGTGAAGGCGTCCTCGCGCAGGTCCTCCAGATAGCCCACGTTGCGCTCGTAGTTGGCCAGCAGCCGGTGGCGGAACGGCGCTTGGCCGGTGAGCAGGCTGGCCCGCGCGGGCGTGCAGATGGCGGTCGGGGTGTAGCACCGGTCGAAGCGGGTGCCGGTGGACGCCAGCCGGTCGATGTTGGGTGTGGCCACGTGCGGATTGCCGTAGCAGCCCAGGGTGTCGACGCGGTGCTGGTCGGTCATGAGGAAGAGCAGGTTCACTTCTTGGACGCTTCCGTGTAGAGGTCGCCGGTGTAGTAGTCCTCGGGAGCGGGCACGGACTCAAGCTGGCCGGTGTCGACGAAGAACTCGCTGAGCCCGTTGAGCCACTCGCCCGCGGTGCCGTCCTCGGTCGCCTTCACCAGTTCGGCGGTCGGCAGGGTCTCGACGTTGGCGGCGTCGGCCTTGACGTCCTTCTCGGGGATGTCGAGCATCTCCGCGGTCAGCGAGATCGACTCATCCGGGTGCTCGGCTCGCCAGTCGTTGGCCTCCTTGAGCACGCCGATCACCTTGGTCTTGGTCGCCTTGTCCACGTCGTTGCCGCCGACGAAGGCGGTGGGGAAGACCTTGTCGCCCATGTCGCGGGTGCTGGCGACCTCGTTGAGCTCCGGCACCTTCTGCTTGATGTTGTCGATCAGCGGGTACCAGATGCCCGCGGCGTCGATCTGCCCGGAGGAGAACGCGGAGACGACGGTGGAGGGCTCCATCGGCACCTTCTCGATGTCGTCGGGCGACATGCCGGCTTCCTCAAGCGCGAGGTTGAGCGCCATCTCGCCGGAGGTCCCCTCGGGAACCCCGACCTTCTTGCCCTTGAGGTCCTCGACCGAGGTGATGTCGGGCTGGGCGATCACGCGGTCGGCGTAGGCGAGCGTGTTGATGGCCACGACCTCGCACTTGCCGGAGGCGGGCAGCCACATCGCGCCGGGCCCGATGTAGCCGAAGTCGAGGTCGCCGGCGCCCAGCGCCTGGATCTGCACGGGGCCGTTGGTGAAGGACTTGACGCTGGCGTTCACGCCGGCCTCCTCCCACATGCCCTGTTCTTCGGCGATGGCCAGCAGGCTGGCGCCGTTGTAGTCGCTGATGTAGCCGAACTGGATTTCTTCGCCGCCGCCCCCGCCGGCGGAGCACGCCGCCATCGACAGTGACGCCATGGTCACGCTTAGCAGTGAAGCAACGGTGCGACGAGGTATACGCATGGCGGATCGGTCCTTCCAGAGGGAAACGATGGTTATGGGGAGTTCATGGGGATCTGGCAGCGGAGGCGAATGGGAACCGGGGGATGCCGGGATCGAGCGGAAACCGGATGGGGACTCGGATACGGCGCCGCGGGGTCCGGTCGTGTGCAGCGGAGGCGGGCCGCGGCCGGTCAGGACGCCGGCGCGGTCGATTCCTGGTGGTACACGGAGTGCCACACGTGGTTGCGGATGCGGCTGAAGTCGGCGGATAGCCGCACTTCCTCCGTCCGGGGATAGGGCAGGTCGACGTCGATGACCGTGTGGATGCGGCCCGGCCGGGCCGCCATCACGACCACGCGCCGGGCGAGGTAGACCGCCTCGTCGACGTCGTGGGTGATGAACATGACGGTGCGCTGCTCCTGGGTCCAGGTCTCCAGGAGCTGGTCCTGCAGCTGCACCCGGGTCAGGGCGTCCAGCGCACCGAAGGGTTCGTCCATCAGCAGCACCTGCGGGCTGACCGCGTAGGCGCGGGCGATGGCGCAGCGCTGCTTCATGCCGCCCGAGAGCGTCTTGGGCAGGACGTCGGCGAACTCGGTGAGCCCGACGAGGTCGATGGCCCGCTGCGCGCGGCGGGTGCGGTCCTCGGCGGAGATACCGGCGATCCGCAGGCCGAACTCGACGTTGCGGCGCACGGTGAGCCACGGGAACAGGGCGTACTGCTGGAAGATCACCCCCCGCTCCGGCCCGGGGCCGCTCACGGGCGCGCCGTCGACCAGGACCTCTCCGGCCGTGGGCTGGTCCAGGCCCGCCGCCATGTTGAGCAGCGTGCTCTTGCCGCAGCCGGAGGGCCCCACGACGGTGACGAACTCGCGGTCGGCGATCGCCAGGTCGACGCCGTCGAGCGCGGTGAAGACCGAGTCGTGCATCGGGTACGACTTGACGGCGCCGCGGAATTCGATCTTGTTTGCGGTCTGGGCGGTCATCGGCGCTCCTGCCAACCGGTAAGGCGCTTTTCGGCGAGCAGCAGCAGGCGGTCCATGGCCATTCCGAGCACGCCGATCGTAATGAGCCCCACGAAGATCGTGGGGAGGTCGTAGTAGAGCTGGGCCTGCTGCATCCGGTAGCCGAGCCCGGCTTGGGCGGCGATCAGCTCGGCGGCCACCAGCGTGGCCCACGCGGCACCGAGCCCGGTCCGCATGCCGACCAGGATGAACGGTGCCGAAGCCGGGATGATCACCTTCAGGAAGATTGTCCGGTCCGGTGCGCCGAGCACGCGGGCTGCGTTGATCAGCGTGGGTTCGACGTTGACCACCCCCTGCAGGGTGGCGACCACGCTGAACAGGAAGGCCGCAAGGAAGATCACGAAGATCTTCGGCACCTCGCCGATGCCGAGCAGCACGATCGCCAGCGGGATGATGGCCAGCGGCGGCACCATGCGGAAGAACTGGACATACGGTTCGAGCAGCGCGCGCATGGTGGGGTACCAGCCCATGAGGAACCCGATCGGCACGGCCAGCGCGGTGCCGAGCGCGAAGCCGGTGAACACCCGGCGCAGGCTGGCGGCCATATCGCTGGTCAGTGTCCCGTCGGCGATCATCTCGCCGGCCCGCGTGACCACCGCGAGCGGCCCGGGAAGGCCGATCGCCTCGATCGAGGACACCGCGGCCCAGACCGCGATGCCGATCACCAGGGACGCGACGTTCAGCACGTGCGACCGCTGCAGGCGCCGCCCGGAGCGCCGGCGCGCGGGCGGCTTGGCCGGTGATTCCTTCGGTGGTGTGGTGATCACGGCCATGGCTTCTCCAGCCCGATCGGGGGCTTGCTCATCGGGAATCCTCCTCGGACTTCGAGTTCGTGGGGTAGCGGGAGAGCAGCGGCGATTCGTGCAGCACGAGGGCGATGGCCCCCAGCGCGCCGCCGGTCTCACCGAGGGTTGCCGGGCGCAGGTCCGCCCAGTGCTGCGAGATCGGCATGATGTGCGCCCAGAGCGCTTCCTCCAGGGGCCCGAACAGCGCCTGCCCGGTTTCGGCCAGCTCACCGCCGATCACGACGAGGCCGGGGCCGACCGCGTTGCACAGCCCGCCGAGCACGGTGCCGACGCGCGTGCCGACCTCGGCGAGTAGTTCGCGGGCCGTCTTGTCGCCCCTGCGCACCGCCTTGGCCAGTGCGGGGACGTCCTCGGCCGTGCCGCCGGCGGCACGGTAGGCGTCGAGCACCGCTCCGGCTGATGCGACGGTCTCCAGGCAGCCGGTGCCGCCGCACCAGCAGGGCCGCCCGTTGTCGGCGACGGGGATGTGGCCGAACTCCCCGGACAGGCCCTGCGGCCCGCGGTGCAGCGTGCCGCCGAAGACGAGCCCGCCGCCGACGCCGTAGGACAGCCGCAGGTAGATCACTTCGCGGCTGCCGGCCGCAGAGCCCCAGGTGGCTTCGGCCAGTGCGGCGAGCCGGGTGTTGTTGTCGATGACCACCGGGACGTGGAAGTGGTCGCGCAGCAGGTCGGGCAGGTCGTCGACCCGGTGCGCGGGTGCGGCCTCGTTGCCCGGGTTGAACACGGGGCCGACCACCCCGGCACCGACCGCGGTGAGGGCCCCCAGTTCCAGGGAGCCGTCGTCCAGCGAGTCGACCAGGCGCCGGGCGAGGGCGGCCCGCTCCTTCCAGGGCAGGTCGGCCGCGTGGGCCTCGCTCGCCGTTCCGATGATCTCGTGCGCGACGTTGACGGCGGCCACATGCACGGCCCGCCGCGCGAAGTCGATCCCGATGACCTGGCCCGCCCCCGGATTGAGGGTCAGCTTCTCAACGGGGCGGCCGCGCTTGCGCTGGGTGGATTCGGGCGGCGAGGCGACCACGGCGCCGGTGGCGATCAGTTCGGCGACGATCTCGTAGAGGGTCGTCCTGGACAGCCCGCTGAGACTGCCGAGGCTGCCGCGGCTCAGTGGGCCGTGCTTGCCGAGCAGTTCCAGTACGAGTTCCTTGTGCCCCCGTCGAAGTCGTGTGAGGGGGCCGGCCTGGGACGACATGCCGACAGCATGCGACCCGTCACATAATTTCGTCAATACCCCGAAAAAAATCAATGTGACCGAGTTCGCACGCCGCCCCCGCAGCTCCCGCACTCCGCCCCACCCACACTGATCTGCGCCGCCGCAGGCGCGGACGCCCACGGGGACGGGGAAGTTGTGCGTGGCGGCGGGTTCGTGGCAGGCTGCATGCCCGTCGGCGGACGGCCCGTGCAGCGGTTCAGGGCCGCCCGAGCGTCAGCCGCGCCCTCGGGCGTTGCCCTGTACCGTTCCCGCCCGTTACCGGTTGCGCCAGTTGGGGGTCTTTTTGGCGGCGAAATCGGCGACCGCGTTGCGGAAATCCTCGCTGCCGTAGACGCGTTCGATGATGTCGCGGTCCTCGGGCAGCCCGGTGTTGCGTAGGCGGCGGGCCGACTCCTTGGCCGCCCACATGCTCAGCGGGGCGTGCGAGGACAGGCGGTCGGTGAGGGCGGCCGCCTCGGTGTCGAGGGTGTCCTCGGTGGCCAGGCGGGGTACGAAGCCCGCTGCGTGGGCCTCCTCGGCGGTGAGCATCCGCGCGGTCAGCAGCATGTCCAGTGTGCGGGCCGGGCCCAGGTGGTCGGACAGGAGTTTGTAGGTCGGCAGCGCCAGGCAGTTGCCGAGCGTGCGCGCGATGGGGACGCCGAACCGGGCCGACGGTGCCGCTATGCGCAGGTCGCAGGCTGCGGCGATGGCCAGCCCGCCGCCCACGCAGTAGCCGCGCACGACCGCGAGCGTGGGGACGCGGACCGCGGCGAGGCGGTCGATGATCGCGCCGATGCGGTGCTCGTAGGCGACGCCGTCGGCGCCGCTGGTGAAACCGGCGAACTGGCCGATGTCGGTGCCGGCCACGAACGCGGCGCCGCCCGCGCCCCTCAGTACCAGGACGCGGACGTCCTCGTCGGCGTCGGCCCGTTCGCACGCCTCGGCCAGGCCGTCGTACATCGCCCAGGTCATGGCGTTGCGGCGGGCCGGGCGGTTGAAGGTCACCTCCAGCACGCCGCCGCGCCGTTCCACCAGCAACTCCGGGCCGCCCGGCCCGCTGCCGCCGCCCGCCTCGCCCGCCGCCGCTGCCGCGGACTCCGCCGATTCTGCCGACTCCGCCGGCCCTGCCGCCGCGTCCTCGCTCATGTGCCGCCCTTCTTCCGCCTCGGTCCCGATGTTGCGGTGTTGCGATCTTGCGGTGGTGCAGTGTTGCGGTGTCCCGGTACTCCCGCCGGTATCGCCGCCTCCTGCCCGCCCGGCCCGCGCTCAGGGCCCGGACGTATTCTCCTCGGGCCGTCCGGCGCCCCCGGCGAGGAGCGCGGCGATCTCGTCCTCGCCCACACCGGCGCCGCGCAGCGCGGCGCGGGTGGCGGCGCCCAGCACCGGACCGGCCGTCCCCCGGCGCGCGGGCGTGTCCGAGAACCGCATGGGCGAGCCGAGTTGGCGGATGGCGCCGGCGGCCGGATGCTCGGCGTCCCAGAAATAGTCGCGGGCGTGCAGGTGCGTGTCGGTGTAGACCTCGCCGTACTCCGAGATCGGCGCGCAAGGCACACCCGCCTCGCTCAGCGCGTCCAGCAGTTCGGCGCTGCTCCGGCGCCGGGTCACCGCCTCGATGGCCGGTATCAGGGTGTCGCGGTGCTCGCGGCGGGTGAACGCGGTGGTGTACCGCTCGTCGCCGGCGAGGCCGCCCAGGTCCAGCACCGCACACAGCGCCCGCCAGGTCCGCGCGGTGGTGGCACCGACCGTCACATGCCCGTCGGCGGTGCGCAGCGCCTGGTAAGGGGCGTGGGCCTGGTGCGCCGAACCGTACCGTCCGCCGGCCTGGCCGGTGGCGAAGTAGCGGCCCGCCTCCCACACCGACAGCGACACCGCCGACTCCAGCAGCGACACGTCGATGTACTGGCCCCGCTCGCCGGTGCGGCGCTCGTGCAGTGCCGCGACCACGGCCAGCGCCGTGTACAGCCCGCACACCAGGTCGCAGACCGGAACGCCCACCTTGGCGGGGTCGCCGTCGGGTTCGCCGGTGATGCTCATCAGACCCGAGCGGGCCTGGGCCATGATGTCCAATCCGGCCTGCCCGGCCAGCGGGCCGTCCTGGCCCCAGCCCGAGGCGGATGCGTAGACGATGGCGGGGTTGGCCCGGCTCACGTTCTCGTAGTCCAGTCCCAGGCGGCGCATCGCGCCCGGGCGCAGGTTCTCCACCACCACGTCGCTGCCGCCGGCCAGGCGCAAGAACGCCTCCTTGCCCGCCGGCGACTTGAGATTCAGCGCGACCGACTCCTTGTTCCGGTTGAGCCGGAGGAAGGGGGAGCTTTCGCCGGCGACGAAAGGCCCGGTCTCGCGAGTGGGGTCGCCGCCATCGGGGTTCTCGATCTTGAGGACCCGTGCGCCGAGGTCGGCGAGCTGCATGGTCGCGAACGGGGCTGCCATGAACACCCCCGCTTCGAGCACGGTGACCCCGTCCAGCGGTGGACGGCGTTGTTCGGCCATGGGAGTCGTCCTTTGCGGATCGGTGCGTGCGGCGGCGGGCTGCCGGGCCGCCGCCGCGGGGTGGGGGTTGCGCGCTGCTGCGCGGTGCAGGAGGCGCAGCAGGCCAGGCTCAGACTCAGGGACCGGACGTGAGCGCCTCCAGCAGCCGCTCGGCCGCGCCCGAACGCAGCCTGCGGAGCGATCCGGGGGACAGCCAGGCGACGTGCGGGGTGACCAGGACCCGGGGATCGGCCAGCAGCGGGTCGGCCGGGTCGGCGGGCTCCTGCCACCACACGTCGAAGGCCGCCGCGCCGAGCTTGCCGGTCTCCAGCGCGCCGGCGACCCCGGCCCGGTCGACCAGGCCGGCGCGCGCGGTGTTGACCAGCGCCAGACCGGGCTCGGCCAGCGCCAGCGCGTCGGCGCCGACGGCTGCGCGGGTATCGGGTGTCAGCGGGGCGTGCACGCTGACCGCGGTGCTGTTCTCCCACAGTTCGGTCCACTCGACCGGACGCACTCCGGCCGCGGCCATGTCCGCGGGCGCGACAAAGGGGTCGTGCGCGGCGACGTCCATCCCGAAGGCCGCCGCCCGCGACGCGACGCGCCGGGCGATCGCGCCGAAGCCGAACAGGCCCAGGCGGCACCGGCCCAGCTCCAAAGGGTCGGGAAGCGCACCGCGGGCGGGCCAGCGCCCCTGCGCGGTTTCGCCGGCCCACAGCGGGATCCGCCGCAGGGACGCCAGCAGCAGGGCCATGGCGTGGTCGGCGACTTCGGCCGAGCCGTAGCCGGGCACGTTCAGCGCGGCCACGCCGAGTTCTCCGGCCGCGTCCAGGTCGACGTTGTCCAGACCCACCCCGTAGCGCACGACGGCGCGCACGCCGGGGGCGGCCCGGAGCACGCGGCGGGTGATGGGCGCGTACTGCACGAGCAGCCCGACTGCGCCGGTGCGGGCGGCCTCGGCGGCGGTCTCCTCTTCGCTGCGGCAGGCGGCGTGCACGACGCGGTAGCCGGCCTCCTCCAGCACACGCCGTTCCAGGACCGCCTCGCCCATGTCGCAGTCGGTGATGAGCACGGTGTCCGTCATGGCAGCTCCCCGCCGCTGCCGCCACCGGACGCGCCCGCCGCAGGCGGCTCCGCGGCCCCCTGCGCCGTATCAGCGCCACCGCCCGCGCCCGGGCCGGCGGCGGCGTCGACTGCGAGGAAGGACCGCTCGCCGTGCACCGCCATCTCGGCGTGCACGGCGGCGGGGTCGCCGGCCTCGATCAGCCGCAGCAGGTGCCGGTGCCGGTCGACGTGGGAATCCAGGTCCTCGAAGTAGTTCTCGCGGACGTGCAGGTTGCGGGCCATGCACAGCAGGAGCTGCTGCTGCAGCGAGTGGTACATCTCGTTGACCCTGCGGTGCCCGGCCAGCGCCACGATCGCCGCGTGGAAGGCGTAACCGGACTCGACGAGCGCGCCGCGGTCGGCGTGCTTCGCGGCCTCCTGCATCCGTTCCAGCGCCGCCCAGCACGGCCGCAGCCGCTCGGGTTCGCGCACCGGCACGCCCAGGTCGACGGCCAGCCGTTCCAGCGCGGTGCGCAGGGTGAGGATCTCGTGCACGTCGGTGTCGGTGAGCGCGGCGACGAACGAGCCGCGGCGGGGCTTGGCCACGACCAGGCCCTCCTGCTGGAGCAGCCGCATGGCCTCGCGCAGCGGCGGGCGGCTGACGCCCAGACGCTCGCTGAGCCGTTCCTCGGCGAGGCGCTCGTCGGGTCCCACCTCACCCGACAAGATGAGCCGGCGAATGCGCTCCTGGGCCATCTGCACCATGCTCGGCGGGTCGAGCGGAGCGCCGTCCGAGCCTGCATCGGAGCCCCGCGGGGCATCCGCTCCTGCCATGATCTGCTCCTTCGTCGGTCGAGTGCCGTGGGAGTCCATCGTGCGTCGTTCTGACTTCAAACTATTGTAGACAATAGTCGGCCTCTGTTATAGATAGAACCACACCACCCCGAGACGTACTTCACACGGGGCGGAACCGAGCAGAGGAGATCACATGCAGGTGCAGGAAGTCGTCGCCCTTTTCGACGGGCTGCGGGTCGCCGACGTCCGCGACGGCATGGACTGGGTGGGGCTCCACCACAAGGGGACGGTCGCCCCCGAGATCACGCCGCTGTGGCAGGGCGCGCGGATGACCGGCGTCGCCCGCACCATGCGGCTCCGCCCGTCGGAGAAGGACGTCCCCGCGCTCACGCCCGAGGCCTACACCGATTGGGCCTACGGCTACTGGTACAAGGAGCTGTACTCGCCGCCGGTCAAGCGCGACCTGGTCGACGGCGAGGTCGTCGTGATCGAGTCCGCGGGCCTGGACGTGGGCGAGGTCGGCTCCAACAACTCCCTGGAGTGGTACGCCGCCGGCGCCCGCGGCGTCCTCACCAGCGGCGGCGTGCGCGACACCGACGAATGCATCATGCAGCAGGTCCCGGTCTTCTGCCGCTACCGCGCGCAGAAGATGGTCCAGGGCCGCGTGGAGTTCGACGCCACCCAGGTCCCGGTCAACGTCGGCGGTGTGCTGGTGCGGCCCGGCGACGTGATCGTCGCCGACTACGACGGTGTGGTCGCGGTCCCGGCCGAATACGCCGAGCAGGTGGCCAAGTACGCCCGCCAGGAACTGGACAACGACAAGATCGGCCGCCGCAGGATCTACGAACAGCTCGGCCGGCCGCTGGACGACTCGGTCCGCTAGGGGCCGGCCTCCTGGGCCTCCTGGGCCGGCTCAGCCTCCTAGGCCTCCTGGGCAGCCGGCGCGGGGACGGCCGCGCGCGGCCGGAACCTTCCGCGCCGCCACCGGCTCCATCCCCCGCGTCCCCCGCCCGGCACCCGCCTGCCGCCTCCCGCGGCTTCCCGCAGCCGTCCCCACCGCACTGAAAGGGCGCACAGTGTCTCTGTCCCGGTCCCTGTCGGCAGCCACCTCCCGTATCGGTTTCATCGGCCTTGGCAACCTGGGCTCGCCCATGGCCCTGGCACTGCTCCGCGCCGGCTGGGCGGTCGCGGTGCACGACCGCGATCCCGAAGCCGCCGCGGCCTGCAAGCAAGAGGGGGCGGCGGTCGCAGCCGGGCCCGGCGGTTTCGCCGACTGCGCCGCGGTCGCACTGGCCGTACCCGACGACGCCGCGGTCGAGGCCGTCTGCGAAGGGCCCGCCGGCCTGTTCGCCGTCTGCGCGCCCGGAACCGCGGTGGTCGTGCACAGCACCGTGCTGCCCGCCACGGCCGAGCGCCTGGCCGCGGCCGCCGCCGAGCACGGCCACGTGCTGATCGACGCGCCGGTCAGCGGCGGCGCCGAACGGGCGCTGCAGGGCACACTCACTGCGATGGTCGGCGGCGGACGCGAGGGCGTCGCCGCCGTCCGCCCGCTGCTGGACGCGGTCGCCGCCGAGGTGCTGCACGTGGGCCCGCCCGGCGCCGGGGCGGCGGTCAAACTCGCCAACCAGCTGATGATGTTCTCCGCCCTGGCAGGTGTCCACGAGGCGCTCGACCTCGCCGGGGCCTACGGGGTCGCCGGCACCGACGTGCTGGCCGCCGTGCGCACCGGTACCGGCGACTCCTGGACGGCCCGCAACTGGGGCTTCTTCGACCGGGTCGCCCGCGCCTACGACTCCGGCGGAACACCCGTCGCCGAACGCCCCTGGTCCAAGGACCTGTGGGAGATCACCGCGGCGGCCCGCGCGGCGGGAGTACAGGTCCCCGTCGCCGGGCTGCTCGCCCAGACCCTCGCCGAGCGGGTGGAGTCCCACGCCCGCGAGATGCCGCCGTCCTGACCCCTGCGGCAGCACGCCGCGCGCCGAACGCCGAGCGTGTCCGCTCCTTCGGCGTGCCGGCGGCTCCTTCGCGGATCTCTTCGCGACATCGGAGGAAGCAGGAAAGCCCATGACAGCCACCGCACCTCTGCAACCCGGCCCCGGCTCCACCGCCGAAAGGCCGGTTCCACGCCGGCCGCGGCTGCGCGGGCCGCGCGTCCGGCCCGGACGCACCAACCCGCTCACCGCCGCCGCGTTCCTCGGGCCGTGGCTGACCGGGCTCGTGCTGCTGACACTCGGCCCGATGCTGGCCTCGCTGTACCTTTCGTTCACCCGCTACGACGTGCTCAGCAGCCCCGAGTGGGTCGGCTTGGACAACTTCGTGCGCATGTTCACCGCCGACCCGCGGTTCTGGTCCTCGGTCGGGGTGACCCTGGGCTATGTCGGGCTGTCGGTGCCGCTCGTACTCGCGTTCTCGCTGCTGCTGGCGGTGGTGCTGGAACGCGGCATCCGGTTCCTCGCCGGCTACCGGGTGCTGTTCTACCTGCCCACGCTGCTGGGCACCAGCGTTGCCGTCGCTGTGCTGTGGCGCCAGGTCTTCGGCGAAGACGGGATCTTCAACCTCGCGCTCGCACTGGTGGGTATCGAGCACGGCAGCTGGGTCGGCGACCCCGCCACCGCCATCTACACGATCGTGGTGCTCAACGTCTGGGCGTTCGGCTCGACGATGGTGATCTTCCTGGGCGGGCTGCGCCAGATCCCGCGCGAGCTGACCGAGGCGGCGGCCGTCGACGGTGCCGGGCCGCTGCGCCGGTTCTGCCACGTCAAGCTGCCCATGCTCACGCCGCTGGTCTTCTTCAACCTACTGCTGACCACCGTGCACGCGTTCCAGGCGTTCACCAGCGCCTACATCATCAGCAACGGCACCGGCGGCCCGTCGGATTCGACGCTGTTCTACACCCTCTACCTCTACGAGCAGGGCTTCGGCCAACTGCAGATGGGATACGCCTCGGCGATGGCCTGGGTGCTCGTCATCGCTCTCGCGGCCTTCACCGGCCTGCTGTTCTGGACCTCCCGCTACTGGGTGCACTACGGAGACCAACGATGACCACGACCGCGCCGCGGCGGCGGCACCGGACCGCCCCTCCCCGCCCGATCTTCGGCAGACGCGCGGTGCGCAGCCGCATGGTGCGCTCCGTCGCCCGCCACGCCACCCTCATCGCGGTACTGGGGATCATCCTCTACCCGCTGCTGTGGATGCTGGCGGCGTCGTTCCGCCCGGAGAACGAGATCTTCACCAGCCTGGGGCTGCTCTCCGGCAACTACACCCTGGACAACTACCGGCAAGGCTGGAGCGGCGGGCAGCTTGAATTCTCCCGTTACTTCCTGAACAGCATCACCATCACCGTGCTGGCGGTGATCGGGAACATCTTCGGGTGCTCGGTGACCGCCTACGCCTTCGCCCGCCTGGAGTTCCCGTTCAAGCGGACCCTGTTCGCGGTGGTGATCGGCATGCTGCTGCTGCCGTACCACGTAACGCTGATCCCGCAGTACATCCTGTTCAACGAACTCGGGTGGGTGAACACCATCCTCCCGCTGATCGTGCCGCGGTTCCTGGCGGTCGACGCCTTCTTCGTGTTCCTGATGGTGCAGTTCATCCGCGGCCTGCCGCGCGACATGGACGAGGCCGCCCACATCGACGGCTGCGGCCACTGGGGCATCTTCTTCCGCATCGTGCTGCCGCTTTCGCTGCCGGCCCTGGGCATGACGGCGATGTTCACCTTCGTCAACACCTGGAACGACTTCCTGGGCCCGCTGCTGTACCTGAACACCCCCGACCGGTGGACGGTCGCCCAGGGCCTGGGCTCCTTCCTCGACGCCTCGGGCCAGTCCTCCTACGGCGCGCTGTTCGCGATGGCCAGTCTGTCCATCGCACCGATCGTGGGCTTCTTCCTGGTCTCCCAGCGCCTGCTGATCGAGGGCGTGGCCACCACCGGCCTGAAGTGACGGGCGCCGGTACCGGAACGCCCGGCACCGGCGCAGACCAGCATCCAACGAGAGTGGGGGCAGCAGTGAGAAGAGGAAACGGCACACCGGCCGCGCGCGGTGCGCACGGCCTCCGGCGGCGCGCCCGCGCCGTGTCGGCGGCATCAGCCGCCATGGCGCTGGCGCTGCTGGCGGCCGGCTGCGGGCTGGCCTCCGCGCGGCCGACGGTCGACACCACCACCGACGGCACCGGCGCTGTCGGCGGCACCGTCCGGCTGACGTGGTGGGGCTCGCAGGAACGCAACGAACGCACCAACGCCGTCGCCGACATGTTCGAGCGGCGGTTCCCCGGCACCGAGGTGGACCGCGAGACCACCAACATGGGCAACTACTTCAAGCGGCTCAACGTGCAGGCGGCGGGGCGGAACCTGCCGTGCCTGACCCAGTTGCAGGGCCGCCAGCTCAACGACTACACCAGCCGCGACGTGCTGTTGCCGCTGGATCCCATGGTGGAGTCGGGGGCCATCGACGTCGGCGACATCCCCGGCGACGTGCTCGACTCCGGGCGCGGACCCGATGGCAAGCTGTACTTCATCCCCTACGGCGCCGCCTACGACGCGCTCATGGTCAACACGACGTTGGCGGAGCAGTCCGGTGCGGGCATGCTCGCGTCCGATTACGACTGGCAGGACTTCGCCTCATGGGCCCGCAAGGCGCAGTCGGGGCTGCCCGAGGGCACCGCGGCGACCAACCTGCGCGGCGGCCAGCCCAACTACTTCATCGCCTACATCCAAGGCCACGGCAAGCGCATGTTCGCCGAGGACGGCACCCTCGGCTTCCCCAAGCGGCTGCTCACCGACTACTTCCGGATGTGGGAGGGGCTGCGCGCCGACGGGGCGACCACCACCCCCGCCGCAGTCGCCGAAGAACCCACCCAGCCCGAGGAGAGCTACATCGCCCGCGGGCGGGTGATGAGCGACTCCCGGCCCGGCAACACGCTGGCGGCCGCCCAGGAGACGCTCGGGGCCCACGCCCAGGGCCAGGACCTGACCACCCTGCCGCTGCCCTCGGGTCCCGAGGGGTCCGGCAACGTGCTCATCACCTCGGGGTTCGCGATCCCGCGCAGCTGCGGCAACATGTCCACGGCCGCGGCCTTCATCGACTTCTGGACCAACAACCCCGATGCCGGCAGGGCATTCGCCTCCGACAACGGAGCGGTCACCAACACCGAGCTGCTCGACGACCAGTTGGCCGACCCGGACCTGCCGCCGAAGAAGAAGCAGGAGCTGCACCTCTACCAGGAGATCGTGCGCCGGGGGGCACCCGCGATCCTCTACCCGCCGGGGTACCAGGCCGTGTTCGAGCAGGCGTTCATCCGCACCTACCAGGACGTCTCCTTCGGCCACGCCACCCCGGAGGAAGGGGCCGACGCGTTCTTCACCGAGGCCAACGCAGCGCTCGGCAAGCAGCCGGACCAGTAGCCGGCCGGCAGCCGGCAGCCGGCGGAGGGCGATGGCCGGCGGACCGGCAGCCGGCAGACCACCGCGGCGGGCGGCACGCACCGCCGCGGGTGACGACGAGGAGTTGCGACGTTGGCGTACACCATCGATGCCCATCACCACTTTTGGGAGCTCGCCGCCCAGGAGCAGTCCTGGCGCACCGCCGACCACGGCGCCATCGCCGCCGATTACGGGCCCGCCGACCTGCGCGGGCACCTGGCCGAGAACGGCGTTTCGGCCACGGTGCTGGTGCAGTCGGTGGACACGCCCGCCGAGAACGACCGGCTGGCCGGCTACGCCGAGCGGGCGCCGTTCGTCGCAGGCGTCGTCGGTTGGCTGCCGGTGCTGGATCCGCAGGCGGCGCGCCGCGAACTCGACCGCATCCGCACGCCCGGCCCCACCGGTGCGCCGGCGCTGCCCGGGTTGTGCGGGGTGCGCTGCCTGGTGGGCCGCAGCAGCCTGGACCGCCTGACCGCCCCCGACGCCTTGGAGCTGTTCGCCGAACTGGCGGCCGCGGGACTGGTGTGGGAGGTCGTTCCGGTGACGGCCGAGCAGGCGGAGACGGTGGTGCGGATCGCCGCCGAGGTCCCCGAGCTGAGCATCGTCGTCGACCACCTGGCCCGGCCGCCGCTGGACGGGGCCGATCGTGCGGCGTGGCGGCGCATCCTGGCCCGGCTGGCGGCGCGGCCCAACGTCGCGTTGAAGGTGTCGGTGGGCTTGGACGTACTGACCGCGCTGCCGGTGTGGGACGGCGCGGCGCTGAAGGCCCCGGTGGCGGCGGCCGTGGCGGAGTTCGGCCCGCAGCGGCTGATCCTGGCCGGCAACTGGCCGGTCGTGCTGCTCAGGGCCTCCTATGCCCGGGCGCTGACCGACCAGACCGACGCGCTGCGCGCCGCCGGGCTGTCCGGCACCGAGTTGGCCGGCGTACTCGGCGCCAACGCCGCACGCTGGTACGGGCTCGCCCTGCCCCGGTCGCTGTGAAGCGGTCTGCCACACCACCGGCCGCCGGTTGCGGGACGTCCCGTTCACCGGGACAAGCCGGTGCGATCGGGTGGCCGATTCCGCCGATCCCGGACTTTCCGCTCGCTCCTACCGGTCCGGCGGGCGAAAATGGTCATAAGTGCAAGATCGGCGGAACAAGGAAAAATCAATTCCCCCGCAATCGGGGTGGGCGTGCTGTACCGCCACAAAACGGAAAAGCTATTAACAGGCTTTTCGGGGTGTACTTCAACCGTTCTACAGCTCTTATTCAACTCCGCCGCGACATGCTGGAACCCGTCTTCGGAATTGGAAAACCCAAAGCCCCGGAGCGGATCGTCCGGTCGCCCCCGATCGGACCTCGCGGCATTTCCCCGTGCCGGTGGAAACGGCTCGGAAACGGCCGGGCAACGGCGGTCCGCCATCCGCTTCCAGGCGCCGGCCAGCCGAGAACCAGCTAAGAGTCGAGGTCCCATGGCGGATTCCTCCCCGGCCAGGGTGCCGCCGTCGCCGGGGCGCGGTGCCGCGGCGACGGCCGTCCTGCGCGCCGCGGCACTGCTGGGCGCCACCGTTGCGATCGCGGCGGGGACGCCCGTCATGCTGGTCCTGCCCGGCACCGCGCTGCTGTTCCTCGCCGCCGACGGCGCCGTCCGGTTCGCGGCCGCGGGAACCGCCGCGTACCGGTGCCGGCCGGACCCCGGAAGCGAACTGCGCACGGCGCTGCAGGGCCTGGAACCGCGCGCCGTCCGGCGGCGGGCGGCGGCGGTCGAGGACTTCCTCGCCGCCGCATCCCCGCACCTGGTGCAACGTGAACAGGACGTGGTGCTCGACGAGCTCGCGGAGATCGCCGGCCGGCTTCCGGCGCGCGCCCTGCGCATGCTCGCCGCGGCCCCGCAGCCGTTCACCGCCGCGGGCATCGCGCCGGTGCTCCGGTCCTGGGCCTGCGGTACCGGGGCCGGCGACGCATCCGACTCCTCCGGCGCAGCCGCATCCGACGGGTTCGACGGTGCGTGGGAAGCGCTGCGGGCGCTGAGCGGCGGCGCGGCACCGGCCCACGGACACCTGGCGACCGCCCTGGCCGCAATCCCGCCGGACCGGATCAGCGCCCGGTTCCGCCGCCGCGCCGCAATGGGCGTCTTCGGCGACATCGACGCCGACACCGGCGCCCACCCCTACCCCGGCGCAGCGGCATGGCGGCTGCTGGAGACCCTCGCCCCCGACGGCGCCCCCACGACGCCCGGCGACTGGTGGTGCGCCCTCGCCGAAACCGCCGACGACCGCGGCCACACCGGCGAGGCGCGGAACAGGCTCCGCCGCGCGCTGCGCGCCGGCTGCGACACGGC
Source organism: Streptomonospora sediminis (assembly GCF_054778995.1). NCBI lineage: Bacteria > Bacillati > Actinomycetota > Actinomycetes > Streptosporangiales > Nocardiopsidaceae > Streptomonospora > Streptomonospora sediminis. The sequence goes on along the minus strand of NZ_BAAGYZ010000122.1, from coordinate 36,190 downwards.
CGCGCCGCGCCTGGCCCACCACCTGGCCCACGCCGGCCACCGCGCGCTGACCTCCGGCGACCCCCGCACCGCCGCCGCATATCTCGCCGAAGCGGTCCAGCTGGAGGACGCCCTCGACTACCGGCTGCTACTGCGCCTCGCCCGCGAAACGTACGGCGCCCAACCCGGCCGGCCCGAACCCGGCGGCGCCGACCCGGACACGGCCGCGGACACCCTGGAACCGTGGCCCGGGGAAGTGTGGCTGACCGCGGCACTGCTGCGGCTGGGCCGCGGCGACCTCCCGGCGGCCACCGAACTGCTGGACGGCGCCCAAAGCCGCCTGCGCCCGGCCGACCCGCAGCCGGCCGCCGCGGCCCGCCTGATCCGCGCGGTCCTGACCGGCGACAACGCCCGGCTGGCCGCCGGGGCGCGCGAGCTTGTCGCAGCGCACGGCCCCGGCTGGGCCGAGCGCATCCCGTTCGGCCCCGCGACCGTGCTGTCCCGCCTGGTCAACGACCCCGCGGCGCTGTCGGCGGACCCCGCCCTGCCCGCAGATCTCCTCAATGGTCTGGACGACCGCGCCCACGCCGGGGAACTCGCGGCGATCCGCACGGTGGCTGCGCACCGCCTGCTCGGCGCGGCCGCGCTGGCCGCCGACGACAACCGGTTCGGCGACGCCCAGGACAGGCTGCACGGCACCGAGCGGCTACTGGGGCCGATTCCAGCGGCTCCGGCGGGCGCTCACCCGGTCATCCGGACGGCGCAGGCGACGGCACGGAGGTGAGCCGATGACCGCAGCGCACGACGGCATCCCCGGCGTACCCGGGCGGTGCCCCGCCCACGGACGGCCGGCCGCCGTGCGCGGGCCGCACCTGCGCAGTGCCCTCGCCCGCATCGGCGGCGGGCCGACCGCCGCGGCGACCGGCGGTGGCGGCCGATGACCGGTTCGGGGCGAGCGGTGGGCCGGCTGCGGCAAACGGCCGACCGGCTCTGGACGCACCTGCGCAGCACCCGGTCGGTGGACCGGCTGGCCTACTCCCAGCTCGCGGTCGGCGGCGAACGGCACCCCTGGACACTCGCCGCGCAGCGCACCTGGGAACAGGGCGGCGGCCACTGGCGCACCCACCACCGGGCGGTCTCCTACCACGCCCGCGCCTACGACCTGGAGCAGCAGGGCGCGGCCGAGGCCGCGCACGAGTACTGGCTCGCCGCGCTGCGCTGCTGGGCCCGCGTCGCGGCCGACGACCGCTTCTGGGCGGGCATGCGCGATCACCTCGCCGCGGCCATGGGCGCCGAACCGCCCGCGGAGGTCCTGGAGTCGGTGCGGGCGGGCCTGCCGCGCGACCTGCTGGAGCCCAATGTGACCCGGGCGGCGGAACTGTGCGCGAGCCGGCCCGATCACGCCCGGCTGCACATGACCGCCGTGTGCGAGTCCGGGCTCCCGCCCGAGGCCGTCGCCGCGGCGCGGCGCGAGTTCGCCGAGCCTGCCGTTGCCGAAGCGGTGCGCAGCGCCCGGGCCGGCCGGTACGGCACCGCGGCCGACACGATCGAGACCTACCTCGCGGCCGACCCGGCCAACCCCCGCCTCGTCGCGGCCCTGCTGCAGGTGGCGCGCCAGGCCGCCACCGCGGCCGGGGCCGGCGATACCCGGTGCCCCGTCCTGCACGGTTTCCTGGAGCGGGTCGCCTCCCTGGTGCAGCCCTACACCGACCGGACCGAACTCGACGAGCGATCGGGAGCCGAAGCGGAAACCGTGCGGGAGTTCGCCCGGTTCGAGTTCTGCCGCGGCCTCCAGCAGCGCGCGGTGATGCTGGAGACCCAGGACGACCCGCCGACCGCGGCCGGCCACGCCCGCGCGGCGGTCGCCCATATGCAGCGGGCGCTGGCCCGCGATCCGGCGCTGAGCGGCGGCGGTTTCCGCCGCGAACCGCGGGAACTGCTCACCGAGCAGTACGTGTACGCGGCGTTCTTCACCCAGCAGGCGCAGTGCGGCGACGACGCCGTGCGCAAGTTCCTGGGTCCGGCACTGAGCGGGCTGGGAACCCGGCCGGGCCCCGAGGGGCGGCCGGAGCTGGCCCCGCTGGTCGTCGCGCGCTTGACCGTCCCCGACCGCCGCGAGCAGGTCCGGGCAAGGGCGGTGGTCGACCACCTGCTCGGCCATCCGGCAATCCCTGCGGACAAGCGCAGGACGCTGGCCGGCACCCGTTCCCTGCTTTCGCTGCGCGAGTGGAACATCCGCTGAACCCGGCGGCGGCCGGGTTCAGCGCCGGCAAGGTCTCCGGTGGCAAACCTCCAGCAACGAGCCGATCCCCAATAGGAAAGGAGCACGATGGCCGGCAACCCCTGGGCGTGGCAGGAGGGGCGCAACCCGTACCGGGCGACGCCCTTCCAGGTCCTGGACCTCGAACCCGACACTTGCGGCAGCGCGGCCGTGCACGCGCACATCCGGCGGCTCCTGCGCGCGGCCCGCGCACCCGAGCGCCACCGGGTGTTCGGCGAGCGGCCCGCGGTCGCCGGCATCAACGAAGCCGCCGAGCAGCTCCGGGATCCCCGCAGCCGGCTGCTCGCCGAACTCCGGACGCACCGCCCCGAACACGGACAGGGCCCTTCGAGGTTCGCCGAGGAGGTCGCCGAGCTGGAGCCGCCCGAAGTACCCGCGGCCCCGATCACCGTGCACGCGGAATTACTGGCCCGGCTCGCACCGCCGCCCGCACCGCGCTCCTTCGGCCGGATGCGGCCCGACGCGGAATGAGCCCGGTTGCGGGCATGGCTGCAGGCACTCGTATGGTTGGGGCGTTACGGAAAAATGGCGGCAGACCGGATATTCGGTCCGGCCATTCGATCCAGGACCGCCGACTCTTTCGGCGCGCACGTGAGCGAGAGGTTCGCCGAATGGGAGGCGGAGAATTGGACACATCGGCCGAGCCGTGGACCGATGACCGGTTCGAACTGGGCGAGGGGCTGCGCTGGACCGGGTCCGAGCTGCTGGGGGTCGACATCCTCAGCGGACGGCTGTTCGCCGTGGATCCGGACAACCCCGGGCCGGTGCGCACGCAGGCCCGGATCGAGCAGCCGCTGGGCGCGGTCGCCCCCGTCCACGGCACCGCCGGTACGTTCATCGCCGCCGCGGGTACCGGGGTGGCGCTGCTGACCCTCGGCGCAGCCGCCGACGCGCCCGGCGCGGAGTGGTTGGCGCGTCCCGAGGACGGCGCCCCCACGGCGATGCGGATGAACGACGGCTGCTGCGATCCGGCGGGGCGGTTCTGGGCCGGGTCCATGGCCTACGACGAAACCCCGGGCGCCGGAACGCTGTACCGGGTGGACCCCGACCGCACCGTGCACCGTGCGCTGGAGGGCTACACGGTGCCGAACGGCCCGGCCTTCTCCGCCGACGGGCGGCTGATGTACTTCGCCGACACCGCCGAGCGCCGCATCGACGTGTTCGCGGTGGGACCCGGCGGCGAACTCGGCGAGCGCCGCGTGTTCGCCCGCCTGGCCGCAGGCAACCCCGACGGAATGCAGGTGGATGCCGAGGGGCACCTGTGGGTGGCGGTCTGGGGCGGCGGGTGCGTGCACCGCTACACGCCCGAAGGCGAACTGGACCGGGTGGTCCGGCTGCCGGCGCTGCAGCCCACGAGCGTGTGCGTGGTCGGGCGGACCGGGCCGCACCTGTTCGTCTCCTCGGCCGCGGTCGGCCTGGCCCCGGCCGGCGCCGCCGACGGCGCGGTCTTCCGCCTGCCCGTCGACGTGCCCGCTGCGCCCGCCGCGGCATTCGGCGGGGCGCGCTGAGCGGCGCGCAGATATCCGCGGCAGCGGCAAGAGCCAAGCCGGCAGCGGGCGGGCCGCCGCCCGCTGCCGCTGATCGGCGGCAGGCAGGGCGGCGGCGCGGCCTCAATCCTCGGTGGTGTCGGTGGCCGCAGCGGCCGGTTCCTGCTCCTCGGCTCCGGGGGCGGCGGCGCGGACCGGACGCACCAGCAGTAGCAGGGCCGCAGCCGCCACGAACATCCCGGCGACCACGATGTAGAGCGCCTGCGGCGTCCAACCGATGTCCAGCAGCGCTCCGGCGGCGGTCGGGGAGATGATGGCGCCGATCCGGCCGGTACCGATCGCGGTGCCCACCCCGGTCGCGCGCAGCCCGGGGCCGTAGACCGTGGGGGCGATCGCGTAGAGGCCGGCGATGCAGCCGTTGGCGAACAGCCCGATGAAGGTGCCCAGCAGGAACGCCGCCGCCAGCACCGAGGTCGAGGCCGAGAACAGGGCCAGCAGTATCGCGGTGAGCACCATATAGCTCATCAGCACCGAGCGCAGGGCGAACCGGGCGGCGAGCAGGCCGAGGATGGCCGCGCCCAGGATCCCGCCGACGTTGAGCAGGGTGCCGCCGGTGATGCCCTGGTCGGCGGAGAACCCGGCCTCGGCCATCAGGGTCGGTGTCCAGCTGGAGACGAAGTAGTAGCTGGCCATGATCAGGAAGAAGAGCAGCCACAGCAGCAGTGTCGTGCGGCGGTGGCGGCCGGATAGCAGTTGGACGAACCCGCCGGCCATGCCGGTGGGCGCGGACTCGGCCGCGGGCAGCACGTCCAGCGGTTCGCGCCGCATGCGGCGGGCCAGGGCGTTGATCCGGTCGAGTGCGCGGGCCGGGCGGCGGGTGGTGAGGAAGTCCATCGACTCGGGCAGCAGCGCCAGCACCACCGGGATCAGCACGGCCGTGCACACCCCGCCGACCAGGAACACCGAGCGCCAGCCGAACTGGTCGATGAGCACGACCGCGGCCAGGCCGCCGCCGGTGGCGCCGATGGCATAACCCGTGGAGTTCAGGCTGACCGCCAGGCCGCGCCAGCGCTGCGAGGCGTACTCGCTGGCGATGACGTTGCTGCTGGCCAGGATGCCGCCGATGCCGACACCGGTGACGACCCGCAGCAGCCCCAGTTGCAGGGCGGACTGGCTGATCCCGGCGAGCAGCATGCCTGCGGCGGCCAGCGCCAGGCACAGCAGGATCATCGGGCGGCGGCCGATCCTGTCGGCCCAGGGCGCCAGCAGCATCGACCCGATGGCCATGCCGACGAACCCGGCGCTGAGCAGCATGCCCAGCTGTGCACCGGACAGGCTCCATTCGCCCTGCACCGCCGGTCCGGTGAAGGCCATGACGAGGACGTCGAAGCCGTCGAGGATGTTGAGGATCCAGCACACGGCGACCGCGGTCCACTGGAACCCCGACATCCGGCCGTTTTCGACTTCGGCGCGCAGCGACCGGGCCATCAGGCGGATTCCGGGGTGGTGGCGGGGGATTCAATACGCATGGGGGCACTCCGTGTATCGCGGTTCCGGGGTGGGCGATGGGACGGGTGGGGAGGTCAGCGGAGCGGGGCACCGGCCCTGATGGCGCCGGGTCGAGTGATTCACGTCTCAGTGCGCGGCTCCGGTTGCCATGGTGAACTTTGCAGCCGCGAAAATAAAGCGCTTTCCCGAAGTGTGGAAGCCCTGTTGTGTGCGGTGTTTCCGATCGGGCGCGACGGGCGCGCCGGGCGTACGCGTGCGCACCGCCGCGCCGCGGTGGCGCCGAAACCCGCGGTGCAGGCCGCCGTTTGCTACACTCAATCGAACCTTTGTTCGATGCGACACGGCGATCGGAATGCGAGGTACCGGCGATGGAGTTGGCGGTGACAGGGTTCCTGGCCCTCGACGGGGTGTCCCAGGGGCCCGGCGCCCCCGATGAGGACACCAGCGGTGGATTCGCCCGGGGCGGCTGGCTCGTGCCCCACATCGACGAACGGTTCGTCGCACTCGCGGTCGACTGGCTCGCAGCGGCGGACGGGCTGCTGCTGGGGCGCCGCACCTATGAGATCTTCGAGCAGTCCTGGCCCCACGCCGCGGACCCGGAAGACCCGTTCGCGGAGACCATGAATGCCCTACCGAAGTACGTGGCCTCGAACACCCTGCGCACGGCCGACCGCTGGCGGCCCACCACCATCCTGTCCGGAGACGCCGCGGCGCAGGTCCGCGAACTGAAACAGCGGCCCGGCAGGGAACTGCAGATCCACGGCAGTGCCCGGCTGGCCGGGGCGATGCTGGCGGCGGGCCTGGTCGACACGCTCCGGCTCGTGGTCGCGCCGGTGGTGGTCGGAGCCGGCCGCCGCCTGTTTCCCGACACCGGTCCGCCGGTCGGGCTGCAGCTCGCCCATTGCGAGACGACACCGGCCGGCGCCGCCGTGCTCGTCTACCGCGCGGCCGGGGCGCCCGGCTACGGCGAGTACCGCGTCGAAACTTAGCCGCGGTTTCACAATGACGTGCTAGCTGCGGCTCTGTGGCTCCTCAGCGGCCTCAGGGGCTCCAACCGTTCCCTCGAAGGCTTGTCCGGAAGGCGGATAGGCGTCGCGCAGGCGTTGCACGGTCGCCGTCACGACGGTACGGACGTCCGTCTCATGCAACGGGGCGGAGAACAGCGCCGAACTCAGCGAGAAGCCCTCGACCAGGGTGAACAGCAGCAGCGCCTCGCGGTGCAGCGCCTCCTCGTCGATGGCGCGGTCGGCCAGTGCCTCGCACAGCAGCGAACGGATCACCTCTGCACCAGCGCGGGACGTCGCGGCGATGTCGGCCGCAAACTCCGGGTCCGTGCGCGCCATGACCCGGTATTCGACAAGGGCGATGTTCTCCAGGCGCTCCTGCTCGCTGGTCGGCGCGGCAAAGGTGATCACATCGGCGATCCGTGCCACCGGGTCGTCGGACAGCGCCGTGTCGCGGCGCGCGACGCGCTGCATGAGGACACCGAGCGTGAAGCGCATGACCTCGCGGACGGTGTCGCCGAAGTAGTGCCGGATGCTGCCGATGGCCAGGCCGGTGCGTGCGGCGATCCGGGCGAGGGTCACCGAGCGGATCCCATGTGCGGCGATCTCGTCGATCACGGCGTCGGCGACCTGTTCCCGGCGGACATCCGGGTCGACTCTCTTGGGCATGGCGCCATCCTAGCCATTTTTTGGCATGCGTGTGCTATTTTATTGGCATGAATATGCTAAATAGGCTTCGCGGTGGTGCTCTGTCCCGCTGCGACCCCGGGCAGGGCGAGACATGAACGGTCGGCGCGACCCCTGGACCGGTGCGGCGCGGAAGGATCCGCAGGGCTTTGACGCGCTCGGCGGGCTCGACGGGCTCGACGGGCTCGACGGGCTCGACGGCGATGCGGCAGAGTGGCCGGCCCCCGTTCCGGAGCCGGGCTCGCCGTTGCCACCGTTCCGCCCCTCCCTCTCACTGCAGCGCACGCGGTTCGCGATCGACCTTGCCGGCGCGTCGACGGCGACGGTCGATGTCGATCACATGTCGGGCCGGGCTTCGCTCTACCGGGACGGCCGGCACGTGCAGACCTCCGACATGCCGGTCCGGTTCCCGCTCGGATCGGGCGGCATCGAGGTCGCCGCGAGCAGGTACGGCATGCGGCGGATCCATCTGATCAGCGCGGATGGCGGCCCGCGGCGTCTCGATCCCGCTCCAGGCACGCCCGAGCACTGGCGCGCCCAACTTTCCCGCCGGCACCCCGGGGTCGGACGCGCCCTCGCCGCCTGCGCCGTCATCGTGCTGGCGGCCAACCTGGTCCTGCTCGCCCCGCAATTACTCGAACTGGCCACCCACCTGCGGCCCTGGGCCGATCGCTTCCCCCCGTTCGTTTCGCCCATCGGCCTTCCGGAATGGGCGAACACGGTTCTCACCGTCACCGCCGGCCTCGCGGGGATCGAACGAGCACTCACCTTCCGCCATCACCGGCTTCTGGACGCCGAGACCGACGGGATCGGGAGCTAACGCCCCCGCACCGGCCCCGGCACCACGCCACCGTGCTCGCCGCGGACGCCACCCCCCGCACTCCTGCTGCTCGCCGGATGCGCGCCGGGCCGTCGACAGCCTTTGACAGCGGCCTGCACCGCGATGCGGTTCCTCGTCCGAGCACGCCAACAGGTATGAAACCGCCTTAGTCGCCGGCCGCTGATCCGCCTGGCCGTGCGCCGGACCAACGCGCGGTTCCCGGCCGCGAGAGCCCGCGGCCGGGAACCGCCGCGCCTGTGAGCGGCCGTAGGCTGTGCCAAGCGATGCGCAGGTGAGAGGGGGCCGACGATGACCGCAGCGGAGCAGCAGCCGAAGAAGGTCAAGTCCGCCGGCAGGGCGCTGGAGATCGTCGACTTCGTCGCCGAGCACGGCAGCGTGGCCTTCCAGGACGTGGTCGACTCCGGGCTGCCCAAGTCGAGTGCGCACGGCCTGCTGGCCACCCTGGTCGAGTCCGGGTGGCTCGAACACTCCCCGCAGACCCGCCGCTACCGGCTGGGGTTGCGCGCCTGGCAGGTCGGCCACGCCTACCAGGGCCACCAGGTGCTGCTGGAGACATCCCAAGAGGTCATGGACGACGCGGTCGCGCGGGTCGGCGAGACCGTGCAGTTGGCGCGGCTCGAAGGCATCGAGAACGTCTACATCGCCATCCGCCTGTCGCCCAAGCCCATGCGTATGGCCTCGACGGTCGGCATGCGGCTGCACGCGCACGCCACCGGGATCGGCAAGGCGCTGCTGAGCACGCTGGCACCGGCCGAAGCCCGGCGGCGGCTGGAGGCGGTGGCGCTGCCGCGGCTCACGCACAACACGGTCACCGACGTCGACGACCTGATGCGCACCATCGGCCGCAGCCGCGACCTCGGGTTCGCAGTCGACGACGAGGAGTTCATCGAAGGCTGCCGGTGCGTCGCGGTTCCCGTGACGGCTGAGGACGAGACCGGAGTGTGCGCCGCCATGAGCATCACGATGCCGACATCGCGCACCGACGACCGGTGGCCCCACTCGATGTATCCGGTGCTGCGCGACGGCGCGCTCCGTATTCGCAGCGCAATGGGCCTCTCGGGTTCGCTGTCCCCCTGATCCGCCCCCTATTGTGTGACGTGCGACAAGGTGTCATACTCCCGCGACTTCATGGTCAGGAACTGTGTTTCACAGATGTGAACCATAGGAAAACATGACGATTCAAGGGAGACACACATGACAGGCTCGGCTCCGGCCGCGACGGCGGCCCGCGGGCAGGACGCCCGATGAGGGCGCTGCAGCTCGCCGACTTCGGACGCATGGAGGTCGTCGACCTCCGCGACCCCGAACCCGGGCCCGGCGAAGTCCTCATCCGCATCGCCGTGACCGGTGTCTGCGGCTCCGACCTGCACGGATTCACCGGCGAGAACGGCCGCCGGGTGCCCGGCCAGGTGATGGGGCACGAATCCGCCGGCACCGTCGCCGCACTCGGCGCAGGCGTCGACGGCTTCGGCATCGGAGACCCGGTCACGTTCAACCCCGTCGTGGTCGCCGACCAGGACACCGCCGACTACGCGGGACGCGAGCAGCTGTCGCCGAACAAGCGGGTGATCGGGGTGACCCCGGACATCGTCGCCTCGTTCGCACAGCACATCGTCGTCCCCGCCCGCAACGTCGTGGCGCTGCCGGCGGCCATGCCGCTCGAACTCGGCGCGCTCATCGAACCGCTGGCGGTGGCGGTCCACGCCGTGCGCAATGCCGGCGTGCAACCCGGCGACGCGGTACTGGTCGTGGGAGGCGGGCCGATCGGCCAGTCGACCGTGCTCGCGCTGCAGATGCTCGGTGCCGGCCGCATCGCGGCCACCGAGGTCGTGGAGTCGCGGCGCGAGCTCATCGAGGAACTCGGGGTGACCGCCGTCGACGCCGCCGCCGAGGACGCCGACGCAGCCGTGGCACAGGCCCTGGGCGGCCCGGCCGACCGCGCCATCGACGCCGTGGGCATCGAGGCCACCCTCCGCTCGGCGCTGCGCGCCACCCGCACGGGCGGCACCGTGTGCCTGGTGGGCATGGGCGCTCCCACGGTCGCCCTGGACGCCTTCCTCATCAGCACGCAGGAACGCGCGCTCGTGGGCTCGTTCACCTACTCCGCCCAGGACTTCGCCGACGCCGCCGCTTGGATCGGCACCGCCCCGCCCCAGGCCCGAGCGCTGATCTCGCGCCAGGTGCCGCTCTCGCAGGGGCCCGCGGAGTTCGCGGCGCTGGCCGCGGGCGACGGCACCCCCGGCAAGGTCCTGATCCGACTCGACCAGGAGCAGTAACGATGGAGCGGACCATCGCGCACGTTCGCGCATCCACCGTGCGCGGCAAAGGCGCCGACTACCACGACCAGCCGGGCTACCACTGGATCGACGACCACATCGCCACCCCGATGTCGGGCTACCCCGAGTACCGCGGCTCGCGGCAGAGCTTCGGCCTCAACGTGCTGGGCACGCTGGTCGTCGAGATCGAGGCCGACGACGGCACCACCGGGTTCGCGGTGACCACGGCCGGCGAGATCGGCGCCTGGATCGTCGAAAAACACCTGTCGCGCTTCCTCGAAGGGCGCCCGGTCACCGACATCGAGCGCATCTGGGACCAGATGTACCGGTCCACGCTCTTCTACGGCCGGCGCGGGGTGGTGCTGAACGCGATCAGCGGCATCGACCTGGCACTGTACGACCTGCTGGGCCGGCTGCGCGGCGAGCCCGTGCACGCGCTGCTGGGCGGACCGGTGCGCGACGAACTGCGGTTCTACGCCACCGGCAGCCGCCCCGATATCGCCAAGGAACTGGGTTTCATCGGCGGCAAGATGCCGCTGCACCACGGACCAGCCGAAGGCGAGGAAGGGCTGCGCAGCAACCTCGCCGAACTGGCCGACATGCGCGAGCGGGTCGGCGACGACTTCTGGCTGATGTGGGACTGCTGGATGTCCCTTGACGTCGACTACGCCACCCGGCTGGCGCACCGGGCCGCGGACTACGGCCTGAAGTGGATCGAAGAAGCGCTCATCCCCGACGACTACTGGGGATACGCGCAGCTCAAGCGCCAAATGCCGACCGGCATGCTGATGACCACCGGCGAACACGAGGCGACGCGCTGGGGGTTCCGGCAGCTGCTGGAGACCGGTGCCGACATCATCCAGCCCGACGTGGGCTGGTGCGGGGGCATCACCGAACTCATCAAAATCTCCGCGCTGGCCGACGCGCACGGCGCGATGGTCGTCCCGCACGGGTCGTCGGTGTACTCGTACCACTTCGTCGCCACGCGCACGAACAGCCCGTTCGCGGAGTTCCTGATGATGCACGAGACGGCCGAAGAGGTCGTACCGATGTTCGCACCGCTGCTCCTCGGTGAGCCGGTGCCCGAGAACGGCCGGCTGCGCGTGCCCGACACCCCGGGGTTCGGCGTCGAACTCAACCCCGAGGTCGAGCGGACCCGCCCCTTCACCCACTAGGTCGTGTTTGGTGGGTCCGTCCGTAGCGAGCGGCGCACTGGTGTGTGCCCCGCGCCGGATGCGCGAAGCGCCGTTTCGGTGCGGGGTGCTGCGCAGTAGGGCAGCGACCCACCAAACGCGGCCTAGTCCACGGACCATCAGTTAGGCAGTAGGAGATTTCGATCGTGCGATTCATGAGACTCGGACAGCCCGGCCGGGAGATCCCGGTCGCGGTCGACGGCGACGGCCGCAGGCTGGACCTGCGCCCGGTGACCGCCGACATCGACGGCGGCTTCCTCGCGGACGGCATCGACCGGGCGCGCGAGGCCGCCGCCGACGGCCGGCTGGAGCCGCTGTCCGGCGCCGCGGACATGCGCATCGGCGCCCCCATCGCCCGGCCCACCGCCGTGCTGTGCATCGGCCAGAACTACGCGGCGCACGCCGCGGAGTCCGGCAGCCCGCCGCCGCAGGTGCCGATCCTCTTCTTCAAGCACCCCAACACCGTCGTGGGCCCCTACGACGACGTGGCGGTTCCGCCCGGCGCCGAAGCGGTCGACTGGGAGGTCGAGCTCGGCGTCGTCATCGGGCGCAGAGCCCGCTACCTGGCCAGTGCCGAGGACGCGCTGGAGCACGTCGCCGGCTACGTCACCAGCAACGACGTATCCGAACGCGACTACCAGATCCAGGACTCCGGCGGCCAGTGGTCCAAGGGCAAGTGCGCCGAGACGTTCAACCCGGTCGGCCCGCAGCTGGTCACCGCCGACGAGGTCGACCCGCAGGACCTGCGGCTGTGGTCGCGGGTCAACGGCGAAGCCCGGCAGGACTCCACCACATCGGACATGATCTTCACCGTCGCCGAGATCGTCCGCCACCTGTCCCACTACACGGTGCTGGAACCCGGCGACCTCATCAACACCGGCACCCCCCAAGGCGTCGCCCTCTCGAAGCGGTTCCCGTACCTGCGGGCCGGCGACGCCATGGAGATCGGCATCGACGGCCTCGGCGAACCCCAGCGGCAGCGCCTGGTGGCCGCACAGCTCTGACCCTTTAGAACACCCCAGGGCCTTCGGGGCGGCCGGGAGGCGCGCGGTTCCGCTGCGATCGGCGTATGTCCGATCCCGCGCGGCGCCGGCCTTCCGGCTGCCCGCACACCGGCCCGCAAGCAAAGGAGAAGCCAGTGGCCGACGCATCAACCCTGCCGGAGCGGTGGTCGCGCACATGATCGATCTGCTCTGGCTGCTGGTCAGCATCCTGGTGATCGTCGTGCTGATCATCAAGGTCCGGATCCACCCGGCCATTTCACTGGTGATCGGCACGCTGCTGCTCGGGCTGCTCACCCGCATCCCCCTGACCGAGCTCGCCGGTGCGGCGGCCGGCGGCTTCGGCGAGCTCATGACCGGCATCGGGCTGTCCGTCGGATTCGGCATCATCCTCGGGCAGCTGCTGTCCGACTCCGGCGGTGCCCGCGTGATCGCCCGCACCCTGGTGAACGCGACCTCGGCGCGCTTTTCCATGTACGGCCTGGCCGGCGCCGCGTTCCTGCTCTCGATCCCGGTTTTCTACGACGTCACCTTCGTCATCCTCGTCCCGCTGGCCGTGGCCATCGCCCGCGAGGCCGGCAAGCCCATGCCGTTGGCGGTCGGAGCGGTGGCACTGGGCGCGGGCACCGCGCACACCCTGGTGCCGCCGACACCCAACCCGCTGGCCGCCGCCGAGATCATGCACTTCGACGTCGGCATCATGCTGCTCGTCGGCGGGCTGGGCGCGCTGGTGGCGGTGCTGCTCGCGGTGGCCGCCTACTCGGCGATCCTGCCCCGCATCTGGCGGCCGGAGCGCGACGAGGAAGGCACACCCGCCTTTGCCGAGCAGAGCACCGGCACCGAACGCCGCGAGCCCGGCTTCCTCATTTCGCTGCTGCCGCTGTTCACCCCGATCCTGCTCATCATCGCGGGCACGGTGTGGAGCGCGGCGGCGGGCGGCATGCCCGCGGCGCTGGCCCTGGTCACCGACAAGACCGTGGCGCTGCTGCTGGGCGTGCTCGTGGCCTACGCCGTTGCCTCGCGCAACATGAGCAGGAACGAGATGGACGCCTCGGCCACCACCGCCGTGCAGAGCGCCGGAATCGTGCTGCTCATCACCGGGGCCGGCGGTGCCTTCGGCGCGATCCTCGAGCAGGCCGGTATCGGCGAGCTGATCGCCGACTCCGTGGCGGCGTTCGGCGGCAACTTCTTCGTCGCACTCCTGGCCTGCTACTGCGTGGGGATGGCCTTCCGGGTGGCGGTCGGCTCCGGCACCGTCGCCTCGATCACGACGATGACGATCATGGGGTCGCTGGGCCCCACGATCGGTGTCCACCCGGTGTGGGTGGCCGTCGCGTGCCTGGCGGGTGCGCTGAGCCTGGGCCACATCAACGACAGCGGCTTCTGGGTGACCGCCAAGCTCCCCGGGTTCTCGGTGTCCGGCGGCCTCAAGACCTACACCTTGGCGCAGTTCCTGGCCTCGGTGTTCGCCCTGCTGGTCGCGCTCATCGGCGCCACCGTGCTGCCGATGGCCTGACGCCGCCCCGCCCCGCGCCGCGCCGCGCCGCGCGGGCGCCGGGCGCGCCGGGCGGAGCCTGTTCAGGTCCGCCCGGCGGCCGTGCCGGGGGTGCTCTCCCGCAGTACGACGTGCCCGGACATGCGCACCCGCCGCGGCTCGGTGCCGGTACCGGTCCCGGTATCGCGCAGCGCGAGGTCCAGCGCCGCGCGCCCTGCCTCGGGCCAGGGCAGGCGGACGGTGGTCAGCGCCGGGGTCACGTCGCGCAGCACCGTCACATCGTCGATCCCGGCCACCGCCACGTCGCCCGGCAGCGCCATGCCGGCCTCGCGGAACCGCGCTATCGCCCCGACGGCCACCGTGTCGCTGATCGCCAGCACCAGCTCCATGCCCATGCGCCGGCGCAGGCACTCGCCGGCCGCGGAGTACCCGCCGTCGCGGTCGAACCCGCAGTGGATGACGCGCGAGGGCGGCACCTCGATGCCGCACTCGGCCAGGCCCGCCAGGTAACCCTGCACCCGGTCGTAGGCGGTGCGCGCGTCGGCCGGCCCGCCCAGGACCACCACCTCGCGGTAGCCGAGGCCGGCCGCTGCGGCGGCGAGGTCGCGGCCGGCCGCCACATTGTCGAGGGCGATCGTGTCGAAGGGCATGCCCTCCTCGCTGATCGCGACGACGCGCCCGCCCTCGGCCTGGAAGGCGGCGAGCTCCTCGACCAGCCGCCGCTCCCAGACGGTGCTGGTCACCGAGCGGCCGCCGGCCAGGATGATCGCCCGCGGGCGCTGGCTGCGCAGCGCCGACACGATCTGCGCCGCCTGCTGCGCGCTGTTGCGGCTGGAGACCATGGTGACCATCCGGTCGGCGGCCTCGGCCGCTTTGAGCACACCCGCGGCAACCGGCGAAAAGTAGTCGTCGTTGATGCCGTTCACCAGCAGGGCCAGGTGCTCGCCGCGCCCGCGGGCGACCGCCTGGGCGGCGGTGTTGGCGGTGTAGCCCAGTTCCACGGCCGCCGCGTGCACGCGGGTCCGGTATTCGTCGCGGACCTTGCGGGCGCTGCCGTTCAGCGCGCGGGAGGCGGTCGCGGGGGAGACCCCAGCGCGCCGGGCGACGTCCTCAAGGGTGACCGGAGGAGGGGAACCGCCCGTCCTGTCCACAGACCTCGTCCTTCTCTCTGCCGGCCCGCGCCCCGGGGCGGTCCCCGGGGCGCGGGCACCGCGCGGTTTCGGGTCGGCCCTGCGGCATCAGCCGACGTCGAATCCCTGCTCTTCGCCGTAGGACCGCAGCTGGTCGCCCCATTGCTCGGCACCGGACTGGACCGACCCGCCCTCGCTGATCTTCGGGCCGACGCTGTCGCCGAAGACCGAGTTGGCATAGACCTGGTACGGCAGATACTGCCACTCGGGGACCACCGCGCCGGAAGCGTCGGCAAGGACCTGGTTGGCCTGCTGGCCGCCGAAGTAGTCGAACTCCTTCTCCAGGTACTCGGGGTCCTCCAGCGGCGCCCGCTGCGCGGGGAAGGAGCCGGCTTCGACCTGCGCGTCCACCGACGCCTCGTTGGTCGAGAACCATTCCAGGAAACCCATCGCCAGCGCGACATCGTCGCTGCCCTCGAGGACCGAGAACCCCGAACCGCCGTTCTCGGCGTTCTGCGGGTCGTCCTCGTCCCAGACCGGTGCCGGTGCGACACGGAAGTCGCCGGCGTTGTCGGTCAGCGTGCTGGAGATGTTGCCCAGCGCCCAGGCGCCGGTGGTCCAGGTGGCCAGGGAGCCGTCGCCCAGGCTGCGCCACCACTCGTCGGTCCAGCCGGGTTCGGCCGTGACCAGGTCGCGCTCAAGCAGGTCGCTCCAGTAGTCGTTGACCTTGCGGGTCTCCTTGCCGGTGAAGTCGACCGTCACGCTCTGGCCCTCGTGCTGGAACGGGCGGCCGCCGCCCTGCCAGATGAGGCTGTCGAGGCCGCCGGCGTCACCGGGGTCGATGGAGGCGATGCGCGAGTCGGGCTTCTCCTCCTTGATCCTCTCCGCGGCGTCGGCGTACTCGTCCCAGGTCGCCGGCGGTTCGATCCCGACCTCGTCGAAGAGCTCCTTGTTGTAGATGGTGACCAGCGGCCCGGTGTTGTTGGGCAGGCCGTAGGTGGCGCCCTCGTAGGTCATCTGGCTCCACGAGGACTCGGTGAACCGGTTTTCGAGCCCGCCCAGCCCCCAGTCGTCGACACTGACCAGCTGTTCGGACAGCGCGAGCTGCGGCAGCGCGAAGTACTCGACCATGGCGACGTCGGGGATGTTCTCGCCGGCGTTGATCGCGTTCTGCAGGGCGGTGTACTGGTCGGCCGACTGGCCGGCGTTGACGAGGTCGACCTTTACGTTGGGGTGGGCCTTCTCGAAGGCGGCCACCGCCGTGTCGAACTTCGTGCTCCAGGTCCACAGGGTCAGCTCACCGCCCTCCTCCAACGCGGTTTCGATCTGGGCCGAGCGTTCGGCGGCGGATCCGCCGCCGTCGCCGCCGCCGGAGCCGCACCCCGTGGCGAGCAGGGCGGTGCACACGGCCGGGGCCGCAGTGAGCAGGATCGTTCGGGACAGGCGCATGGCGATTCCTTGGGTGGGGGTTACTGCTTGACACTTCCGGCGGCCAGGCCGGACTGCCAGAACCGCTGCAGGAACAGGAAGGAGGCGATCAGCGGCACGATCGCCAGCAGCGATCCGGTGAGCACCACGTTGTAGACCGGTTCGAGGTTCGCGCCGGTCGTGACCTGGTTGTTGAGTTGGTTCAGGCCAACGGTCAGCGGATACAGATCCGGGTCGCTGAGCATGATCAGCGGCAGGAAGTAGTTGTTCCAGGTGTGGACGAGGTTGAACAGCAGCACCGTCGCGAATCCGGGGGCCATCAGCCGGAAGGACACGCGCCAGAAGGTGGTCCACGCGTTGGCGCCGTCGATCTTGGCGGCGTCGAGCAGGGAGTCGGGGACGGAATCGGCGGCGAACACCGTCATCAGGTAGAGGCCGAACGGGCTGACCAGGGCCGGGATGATGATCGACAGGCGGGTGTTGGTGATCCCCAGCTCGGCGAACAGCAGGAAGGTGGGCACGGCCAGCGCGGTCGCCGGGATGGTGATGGCGCCGAAGACGATCGCGCGTACGAGGCGTTTGGCGGGGAAGTCGTACTTGGCCAGGGCATAGCCGCCCCAGGCGCAGATGATGGTCGCCCCCAAGGCACCCGCCACCGAGTACAGCGCGGTGTTGAACAGCCAGGTGAGGTAGATGCCGTCCTGGTAGGTGACCGTGGTGACGATGTTGTCCCACAGCGAGATCTCCGAGCCCAGCCACAGGCCGTTGGACCGGAACAGTTCGCCGTTGGACTTGGTCGCGTTGACGGTGAGCCAGTACAGCGGGAGCAGGGTGTAGGCCACCATCAGCACCATCAGCGCCTGCAGGACGTAGTTGGTGCGCCGCTTGCGCGGCCCGCCCGCATTGCGCCGCTTCGGCGGCCGGCCCGACCGCGGTGCCGCGGGTGCGGGCGCGGCGGTGCCGGTTGCGGCCGGTGGGGCCGTCGCGCTGCTGCTCATCGCGACTCCCTTCGCGCGGTCATCCGCTGGGCCGCATAGGCGACCACGACCGTGATCAGGCCCAGCACCACCGCCACCGCCGCGGAGTAGGTGACCTGGTTGGCGTTGAAGGCCAGCTGGTAGGCGTACATGTTGGGGGTGTAGTGGGTGCTGATTGCGGCGGGTGCCAGCGACTGCAGCACGTTGGGCTCGTTGAACAGCTGGAAGCTGCCGATGATCGAGAACAGGGCGGCCACCCACAGGGCGGGCCGCAGCGCCGGAAGCTTGACGCTGAACGCCTTGCGGATCTCGCCGGCCCCGTCCATGTCGGCCGCCTCGTAGAGCTCTTCGGGAATGGACCGCAGCGCAGCGTAGAGGATCAGCATGTTGTAGCCGACGAACTCCCAGGTGACAACGTTGCCGATGGCCGGGAGCACCCAGTCCGCCGACAGCGGGCTCGGTAGCCCCAGCCCGGTCGCGGCGTTGAACTGGCCGACGAGCCCGAACTGGTCGCCGTAGATGAATCCCCACATCAGGGCCGCCACCACAGAGGGCACGGCGTAAGGCATGAAAATGCTCAGCCGCATGAACCGCATGCCCCGGATGCGCCCGGAGTCGAGCGCGAGCGCCACCAGCAGGGCCAGGCCGATCATGATCGGCACTTGGACCAGCAGGAACACCCCGACCCGGGTGACACCGTCGAGGAACCGCGGGTCGGTGGCGACGTCGGCGTAGTTCTGCAGGCCGACAAAGGAGCGTCCGCCGATCAGCTGGTCGCGGTAGAGGCTGAGGCCGGCCGCGTAGCCCAGCGGTGCCACCACGCCGGCGCCGAAGACGACCAGAAAGGGGGCCACGAACGCCAGCCCGGTCCAGTTCCGGGGTGGCCGCTTCCGTGGCGCGGCGGGTAAGGAGACCGCGCCCATCACTTCTCCTCGCGTTGTGGGTGGGGCAGGGGGCAGGGGGTGGGTGGTAGGCGCCTCGGCGCGGTGGTGTAACGTCTATCACAACGGAATGCGCTTTCCACAGTAGAGGTGAGATGCGACACGGTCAAGATCGCGCCGCTGCCGGGCACGGCCGCCGGCCGGTGGGCAGCAGCGCCGGCCGGGTACGCGGACGAGCAACGGAAGGGCAGTGATGGGCATCTGCGCGGAAACCGCCCACGGACCCCGCCCGGACGGCGGCGGCCGGCGCGGCACCCGGCCGCGCGTGCTGCTGGCGATGGACCGGCGGACCTTCGGTCTGCAGTTCACTCCGGCGGTGCTCGACCGGCTGGAAACAGCGGCCGAACTGGGAGATCCGCTCCGGGTGGGCACGTTCGACGGGCCCGCGGCACGCGAACGGCTCGCCGAGTGCGAGGTGCTGCTGACCTCGTGGGGCTGCCCGCCGATCACCGATGAGGTGCTGGCGGGCGCACCGCGGCTGCGGGCCGTGCTGCACGCCGCGGGCAGTGTGCGCGACCACGTCCCGCCCGCTCTGCTGGAGCGGGGTATCCGGGTGACCACCGCCGCCTCGGCCAACGCGATCCCCGTGGCCGAGTACGCACTGGCGATGATCCTGGCGTGCGGAAAGCGCGTTCCGTTCCTGGCGCGCGACGCCCGCACCTTCCGGTCGGACTGGTCCTACACCGCCGGCCGCGGCCCGCTCACCAACCGCGGCCGCACCGTGTGCCTGGTCGGCTGGTCCCGGGTGGGACGGCTGCTCGGCCGGCTGCTCGCCCCGTTCGACTTCGAGGTGCTGGTCGTCGACCCCTACGCCGACCCCGGCGACGTGGCGGCGAGCGGCGCCCGCCTGACCACGGCCGAAGACGCCTACCCGCGCGCCGACGTGGTCAGCCTGCACGCCCCGCTGCTACCGGATACCCGCCGCATGATCGACGCGGCGGCCCTGGCACTGCTGCGCGACGGCGCGACACTGATCAACACCGCGCGCGGCGGACTCGTCGACACCCCCGCACTGGAGCGGGAGTGCCGCACCGGCCGCCTGTACGCGGTCCTCGACGTGACCGACCCCGAACCGCTGCCCGACACCTCGGTGCTCTACGACTGCGACAACGTCGTGATCACCCCGCACATCGCCGGATCCCTGGACTCCGAAACCGAACGCATGTCGCTCGCGGCCCTGGACGAACTCGACAGGTTCCGCACCGGCCGGCCGGCCCTGCACCCGATCACCCGCGAGACCTATGAGGTGACCGCATGACCGCAACCCCGCCACAGCCGTCTCCGTCGCCGTCCGCGCCGGTATCGCCTGCCGCACCGCCCCTGCGGCTGCCGCCCGAGGACCGCGAGCTGTCCCCTTACACCGGGTGGACCCGCGACCACTGGGTCGCCCTGGCCGAACACCTGCTGCTGAGCGTGCGCCCCTACGCCTCGCCGGGCGGCGCCCGGTTCGACCTGCCCGGCCCCTCCAGTTCGAGCGGGCCCGCCAGCGACGGGCTGGAAGGTTTCGCACGCACCTTCCTGCTGGCGGGCTTCCTCGTCACCGGAAACGGCGGCGCCGACCCGCACGGTTTCCTCGGCCGGTACCGCAGCGGGCTGCTCGCCGGCACCGACCCCCTCGGCGAGGAGCGCTGGCCGCGTCCCGGCGAACTGGGGCAGGCCAAGGTCGAAGCCGCCTCGATCGCCCTGGTGCTCATGCTGACCCGGCCCTGGCTGTGGGACCGGATGGCCCACGCAGAGCAGCGGCAGGTGCTCACCTGGATGTCGGAGGTCGTGGGCGAGACCTACCCGCCGATCAACTGGGTCTGGTTCCAGATCATCGCCGAAGAGTTCCTCCGGTCGGCGGGCGGACCGTGGAGCCGGGCCGACATCGACCACGGGCTGGCCGTGCACGCGGGCCTCGCCCGCGCCGACGGCTGGCTCTCCGACGGCCCCGAGCGCTCCTTCGACTACTACTGCGGTTGGGCGCTGCACTTCTACCCGCTGGTGTGGGCCGCGCTGGCGGCCGAACCGCCGGAGCCCGAGCGGACAGCGGGCTGGCGCGCGGACCTGTCGCGGTTCCTTGAGGACCACATCCACCTGATCGGCGCCGACGGCGGCCCCGTGCTGCAGGGCCGCAGCCTCATCTACCGGATGGCGGCTGCGGCCCCGCTGTGGGTCGGCGCCTGGAGCGGCGCCACCACGCTGGCGCCCGGCCGGATCCGCCGCGCCGCATCGGGGATCCTGCGCCACTTCCACGACCACGGCGCACCCGGCGCCGAAGGGCTGCTGTCACTGGGTTGGCACGGCGCCTGGCCGGCGATGAAGCAGTCTTATTCCGGGGGCGGGTCGCCCTACTGGGCGGCCAAGGGGTTCTTCGGCCTGGTGCTGCCGGCCGACCACCCGGTGTGGACCGCGCAGGAGCTGCCCCTGCCCGTGGAAACCGGCGATGCCCAGCGGGAGCTGCGGGCGCCCGGGTGGATCCTCAGCGCAACCGCCGAAGACGGCCTGGTGCGCCTGGTCAACCACGGCACCGACCACGCCGCCGAAGGCGACCTCATCAGCGATTCGCCGCTGTATGCGCGGCTGGGCCACTCATCGGGCACGGTCCCGCCGCTCATCGGCGACACACTCGCCTCCCCGCTCGACAACAGCGTGGTCGTCCTCGACGAGCACGGCACGGCCACCCACCGCACCGGGTTCACCGCCCTGGGAGTATCCCGTGACGAGCCGGCCTCGGTGGGCGGGTCCCGCTGGCGCGCCCACTGGGTGGCGGCCGGCGGCGACACCACCCCCGACCACGGGTCCGGCCGCCGGGGCGAGACCCGGCTGGGGCCGACCCTGGAGGTCTGGTCGGCGGTACGCGGCCCGGACGAGGTGCGGCTGGTGCGGGTCGGCTCCGAACCCGTCCACGGCGGCGGCGCGCGGTGGCGGCTGCGGGTGGGCGGCTGGCCGGTGGTACCGGACAGCGGGCTGGAGTCGGTGGTCGCGGCGCTGACCGAACACCCGTCACCGCTGTCGGGCGAGGAACACCTGGGCGACGTCGGACCGCTGCGGGGCACGACAACGGTCCCGTGGTTCAGTGCCGAGGTCGCGCCCGGCGAGGTGCTGGCCTGCCTGGTGCGCGTGGGCGGTGCGGGCGCGGGGACGGAAACCGCCGCCCGGCCGCGGCCCGCGGTGCAGGTCGGGCCGGGTGCGGAACACGCGGTCGTCACCTGGCCGGACGGGCGGGCCACGCGGATCGGGTTCGGTGGCTGACGGCTGAGCACTGGTCCGGCCCGCAGGCGGCCGGGGCCGGCGGCGCACCGAAATGACCATGCAGAAATATGCCCGGATTTTAAAGGCCGGACAGGCATTTCCGCATGGTCGCCACCAACCTCGCCGGGCGCGTGGCCGGCAGGCGCCGGACCGCGTCAGTAGCCGTTCTCCGCGCACCAGTCGGCGATCAGCTCCACCGCCTTCTGCTGGTCCGGATTCTCGTTGTAGATCTCGACCAGTTCGTCGTCGATGGGGGTGGAGGACACCACCATCATGAGTGCGAGCCGCTCCCCGCTCTCGGCGAGCTGCAGGTCGCCGGCCTGCCGGGCTTCGACGGCGGGGACGGCTTTGCCGCAGACATCGCGGGCGGTATCGGCGGCGGAGTTCGCCGCCGGCGACGAAGAAGCGGCCGACGGCGAAGTCGGCGGTGGTGATGGCGACGATGCGGGCGGGGGCGAAGACGCTGACGGGGCGGCGGATGCAGACGGGCCCGCGGCGGATTCGCCGCCATCGGCGCCGCCGCAGGCGGTCAGTCCTGCCGCCAGCGCCGCCGACGCGGCGGTGCGGAAAACCCAGGTCGAAGCTCGCACGATCACGCACCCTCTGGGCTTGGGGTCGTCCGTCCGGCACGGACCGGGACGGATCTGAGGCCGCGACAACGCTAGAGGTTTCCAGGGGTTGCGGCACGCCGCCCCGCTGGCCGAATCCGGCCATCATTGCGCAACCCCGGCAAGACCGGGGCAACCAGACGTCCAGCGGAATGCCCGCCCGGGCCGCACGGCGGTCCGCACCGCGCCGCCGCGGCCGCCCTCAGCCGAACGCGGGCATGATGCGTTCGTGGATCAGGCGGAGCTGGGCGTCCACGCCGGCCGCCTCGGCAACGTCGCGGCCGGTGAAGGCCCGGACCAGCGCGCGGTCGGTGACGGCACAGATCAGGTGGTTCACGCCGCTGGGGGCGATGTCGCGCTGGATCTTCTCCAGGCACTCCTCGGGTGTCCCGGCGATGGAGAGGCGGTCGGCGAGGTCGGGCGTGGTCAGCTCGACCCCGCGGGCCAGGTCGCCTGCAGCGATGGCGTCGACGATCGGTTTGAGCTCGGCCGGGTCGACGCCGTTGCGGCGCAGTTGCTCCGCGGGCATGGAGGACGCGTAGATACCGACCATGCTGCGGGCCGCATCCTTGGCGGCTGCGGAGTCGGGGCCGGTCGCGAAGACGACCCATGCCCCGATGTCCAGCGACCGCCAGTCCTTGCCGGCCCGCTCGGCCCCGGCCCGCACGTGGTGCACCGCGTAGTCGTATGCCTCGCGGGTGTAGCTCAGCGCGTGGTGGCAGCCGTCGGTCAGCTCGCCCGCCGCCTCGAAGGACTTCGGCCCGCGCATCGCCCCGAGCTTGAGCGGCAACCGGTGCTGCACCGGCCGGGCGAAGGTGAACAGGCCGTTGTAGGAGTAGAACCCGCCGTCGTAGGTGATCGCCCCGCCGTCCAGCAGGGTGCGGATCACGTGGTGGGCCTCTTTGACCCGGGACAGCGGACGTGTGCGGGTCCAGTCGATGCCGTACTGCGCCAGCAGCCCGAAGTTCCCGCTGGACAACGCAGCCTCGGCGCGCCCGCCGGAGAGCTCGTCGAGGTGGCGAGCGCCTGGGCGATCAGGGTGGGCTCCCGCAGTGTCACCGGGGAGACGCTGGGGCCCAACCGGATCCGGCTGGTACGGCCGGCGGCGGCGGCGAAAAGTGCCCACAGGTCCTTGTGCCAGGTTTCGTCAGCGGCGTAGCAGGCGTAAAACCCCAGCTCATCGGCGAGTTCGATGGAGTCCAGGGATTGCGATAGGGGGTGGTCGGGGAGCATGGCGTAACTGAACTTCACCGGGTGCCGCCTAAGAGAACGGGGGTGGGGGCCGGCCGTTCCCGGCCGTTCTTCGCCTTCCCCGATGATGTGGACGGCGGTCCCGGTTGTCCACCGCTGCAAAGCCGGTTTGTTTCCGTACGGCTGCCGGCGCGCCGCGGCCGGAGGGCACCGGACGCGGCCGGACCCCGATCGTGGCGAACCCTGTGCAGCCCGGACTCGCGATTCGCCGGATCCGACCGCAGGGGCGGTACCGCACCACCGATGGCCGGTGTGACGAAGGCCACGTATGGTTGCGGTCCCTGGCCTTCGGCGCCGGGCCGCCGGCTCGCGGGCAGGCGGCCCGGCGGCCAGTGCACTGACCGAAATCCGGCGGGGACTCCCGTTGCAGGATGGTGGGGGCTACGCTCCGTACCGGGGCGTGCATCCAACGCGTCCGAGCGGATTGCCGTGCCCTGTCCCCGTCCCGGAAGGCCGCCGATGTCCACCATCGACAACCCTGTATCCGCCGCCGACCACGCAACTGCCGCTGAGCTGCGCCGCGAGCTGGTGGGCGAGCTGAAGGAACGCGGCCGGCTCGGCTCGGCTGCGATCGAGCAGGCGCTGCTTGCGGTACCGCGCCACCTTTTCCTGCCTGACGCGCCGGTCGAGGATGTCTACACCGATAAGACCATCGACACCAAGCTCGACGGAACCGGCCAGGCGATCAGTTGCGCCTCCCAGCCCAGCGTCGTCGCGACCATGCTGCACCAGCTCGGCGCCAGATCCGGCCAGCGCGTACTCGAACTCGGCGCCGGCACCGGCTACAACGCCGCGCTGCTGGGCCACCTGGTCGGGGGCCGCGGCCGGGTGACCACCGTCGACATCGACTCCGACCTGGTCGAAACCGCGCGCCGCCGCCTCGCGGCGCTCGGCGCCGGCAATGTCGAGGCCGTCTGCGGCGACGGTGCGCTGGGCCACGCCACAGGGGCGCCCTATGACCGGGTCATCGCCACCGTGGGCACCCACCACATGCCGCCGGCCTGGCTGGACCAGCTGGCCGAAGGCGGGCGACTGGTGGCGCCGGTGCGTATCGCCGGCGACGTCTCGCGCAGCATCGCCTTTGAGTCGGCCGGCGACCACTGGGCGAGCGTCGACAGCTCCCTGTGCACGTTCGTGCCGCTGCGCGGCGGCACCGGCGACGACCCGCGCCGCCGGATCGACCTGACCGGCGACTGCGCGGTGGTCGTCCAGGCCAACCAGGACCAGTTCGCCGACGAGGACCGGTTGCGCGGCGTACTGGACCAGCCCCGCCACGAGTTCTGGACGGGCGTCACCTTCGGCGGCAACGAGCCGTTGGACCCGATGTGGCTCTGGCTCGCGCTGCGCCTGGACAATTCGCTCTCGCGCATGCCGGTGCGGCCCGAGGCCATCGACGACGAGGTGGTCACTCCGCGGCTGCCGTGGGGGAACATGGCGGCCATCACGCCCGACAGCCGCGGCCTGGCCTACCTGACCCTGCGCCCGGCCGCCGGCGGCGAAGGCCGCCACGAGGCCGGGGTCATCGCCCACACCGGCGGCGGCGCGCGCCTTGCCGAGCAGATGGCCGCCGAGATCGCCGCGTGGGAGCCCCACCGCGGGCGCCGGCTCTCCTTCGCCCTGCACCCCCGGCCCGCAACGGTGCCCGCCTCGGCACCGGAGGAGGGCCGTTTTGCGGTCCAGCGGGGCCGGGCGCACCTGGTCGTGCAGTGGCGCGACGCCCGGTGAGCGCGGTCGGCGGCCCGGCCGCCGGGCCGCCGGCTCAGCGCCAGCCGAGCTCCGGGGCGACGTAGCGCAGCAGGCTGTCGAGCACGTGGGCGTTGTAGTCGACGCCCAGTTGGTTCGGCACAGTGAGCAGGAGCGTGTCCGCGGCTGCCACGGCTTCGTCCTGAGCGAGGTCGCGGACGAGTTTGTCGGGCTCGGCGGCGTAGGTTTTGCCGAACCTGGCCCGGCCGGACTCCAGGGTTCCGACCTGGTCGGTGCTGCCCGCCTGCCGCCCGAAAAGCTGGTGGTCCAAGTCGGTCACCAGGGGAAACACGCTGCGGCTCACCGAGACGCGGGGTTCGTGTCCGTGGCCGGCGGCCTGCCAGGCCTCGCGGAAGAGCCGGATCTGCTGGGCCTGCAGCTGATGGAACGGCATCCCGGCGTCCTCGGTCAGCAGGGTCGAGCTCATCAGGTTCATGCCCTGCTCGCCGGCCCATTGGGCGGTGGCCCGGCTGCCGGCACCCCACCAGATCCGTTCGCGCAGGCCGGGGGAGTGGGGCTCGATCCGCAGCAGCCCGGGCGGGTTGGGGAACATCGGCCGGGGGTTCGGCCGGGCGAACCCCTCGCCTTTGAGGGTGTCGAGCAGGGCAGCGGTGTGCTCGCGGGCCATGTCGGCGTCCGTGCCGCCCTCGGGCGGATGGTGCCCGAAGTACTCATAGCCGTTGATGACCTGCTCGGGCGAGCCGCGGCTGATCCCGAGCTGCAGCCGCCCGCCGGCGATCAGATCCGCCGATCCGGCGTCCTCGGCCATGTAGAGCGGGTTTTCGTAGCGCATGTCGATCACGCCCGTGCCGATCTCGATCCGGCTGGTCCGCGCCCCGACCGCCGATAGCAGCGGAAACGGCGACGCGAGCTGGCGGGCGAAGTGGTGCACCCGGAAGTACGCGCCGTCGGCGCCGACCTCTTCGGCGGCGACGGCCAGCTCGATCGATTGCAGCAGTGCGTCGGAGGCCGACTGCACCTGGGAGTGCGGTGACGGCGTCCAATGGCCGAAGGAGAGGAATCCGATCTTCTTCACAGCTTCGACAACACCGCGGAGGCGCTCGTATTCCGGCCCGGTGCGGGTGCCCGCGCCGGCGCGCGCCCGGGGGCGTTCATCCGCAGTCCGCGGCGGAGCTGGACCCGGGGGGTGCGGCGCGGGCCGCGGCGACATGCTCGATCACGCTGTCGAGCTTGTCCTTGGCCTGCCCTAGTTCGGCTATCCGCGCGGCGATGCGGTCGCGTTCGGCGGTGACCTGCTCGAGCATTTCCGATGTCGCGCGGCCGGTGGTCACGCAGGGCAGCAGATCGACGATGGTCCGGCTCGCCAGGCCGGCGGCGTAGAGCTGCTGGAGGAGCTGCACGCGGTCGACGGCCTCTTCGGGGTAGTCGCGCTGGCCTCCGGGGGTCCGCGCCGATTCCAGGAGCCGCTGCTCTTCGTAGTAGCGCAGAGCGCGGACGCTCACCCCGGAGCGCTTGGCGAGTTCGCCGATCCGCATGGCCGAGCTCTCTTTCCGCTGGATCCGCCGCCGTCCGTCTTTCCGGTCCGTTTTCCGGCCCGCCGCGGAGCTGTACCTGACGTCAATGTCAGGTTCCAGTGTAGTGGTTGCCCGGTCGGGCGGTACCAGCGGTTCCGGTTCGCGGTTGAGGGAATCTACACCGTAAAGGAGGCGGCTCCGCCGTCACCACCTGGACAAAAACCTAAACCGAATATAGGAATCGCGCCCCGCCCCTTCAGCGCTCCTGTCCGCTCACCGGCCACCTGCCGGAGACCGACTGCCAGAGGAAGTATGCGCCGGCGGCCAGCCAAAGGAATCCGGTGGTGCCGTCCGCAAGATTGCCCCGCTCGCCGCCCGGATCGCCCAGAAACGAGACGATGAACGCGATGACCGCGCTGACCGCGTAGGCACCTCCCGCGAGCCCGAGGCCGGCGCCGACGCGCAGCAAGAGGTTCGCGCGGAAGGCGCCACCGACGTAGACGGCAAAAGCGCACATTCCAGCGAGGATCCCCCACCAGCCGAAATCCGTTAACACAGGCACGTAGTCATTGGCGCCGAAGTAGCGGATGACCATCGCCACTAATGCCGCGCCGCCGGCGACCGAAAACGCCGAACACACACCGAGTACCACCCGGCTCGCAACCGCAGCCATCGCCGACCCTCCTGGAACACGCCGTGATACGGGAAGCATCAACGTATCCGGGTGCCGCGGTCGGACGGAACGGGCTGTTCCGGGCACTGCCTCGGATGCGGGCCGGACCCGGTTCGGCCCGTCGTCGGCCCGGTCGGTGCGAATCGGCCGGGACCACGCTCCTTGGCCTGCGCGGCCGCGCGTGCGGCGGGGCACCGGCCGCCGCCACCGGCGTTGCCCTTTCCGCTGGAACGCTCAACGCGCCCCCAGCCGCTGGTCCAGCGCCCCGCCCACATCGGGGCAGTTGCCGCGGATGGTCTCCAAGAAAGCCGCCAGCACGGGCGACCGGTCGTCGGCGCGGAACGACAGCGTCAGATCCGGCAGCCTGGTCCGCGGCACCACATCGCAGAACCGCACGTCGGGCCGAGCGTTCAGCCGCATCCGCGAAGGGCCCAGGCCCACACCCACCCCGCACGCCGCCAGACCGGTGATGGTGTGGACGTCACGGGCGACCGTGGCGCCCTCCAGCGTGTGCGCCGCGGCGCCCAGCAGAGTGCGCAGTCCGACGGCGATGGCCGGCTCGTCCTCGCCCGCGGCGACGATGAGTTGCTGGTGCCGCAACTGCTCCAGCGCAACCGTCCGCTGCCCCGCATAAGGGTGGGTCCGGGCGACCACGGCCACCAGGTGGTCGCGTCCGATGGTGACCGAGACCAGCGACTCCGCGCCGGTCCCGCGCGGCGGTCCCAGCCCGACGGCGATGTCCAGCTCGCCGGCCAGCAGTGCGGCGGTGCTCCTGCTCGTGGCCATCTCGTGCAGCATCAGGCGCACGCCCGGCCGCTGGGCCCCGAACCGGCTCAGCACAACGGGCAGCGGGTCCAGCAGTGCCGAGGCGACGAACCCCAGACTCAGCCGCCCCGTCTCGCCGCGGGCGGCCCGCGCGGCATCGACCGCGGCCGCGGACGCCTCGGCCAGCGACCGGCGCGCCCTGACCAGGAACGCCTCACCTGCGGGCGTGGGGACGACGCCGTGCGCGGTCCGGTCGAACAGCCGGGCGCCGACCTCGCTCTCCAAGGCCGCGATCTGCTTGGACAACGGCGGCTGCGCCATCCCGATGGCCGCCGCTGCCCGGCGGAAGTTCCGATGCTCGGCAAGCGCCACCGCGTAGCGCAGATGCCGTGCTTCCATGCGGTTTCCTTCCTCGGTTGGCGTTGAGGGCAGCCGATATCCCAGAGATATCAAGCGCCGCCGAGTAAGACATACCAGAACACAGTCGGCTTCGTCCTGGATGGAATGAGCCCATGACCTCCACACAGACGGAAACCCGGCTGGACACACTGTTCGTACTGGTGCACGGTGCCTGGCACAGCGCCGCCCACTGGGGCCCCACCCAGCGCGCGCTCGCCGCACTCGGCGCGGCGAGTGTCGCCATCGATCTGCCCGGCCACGGGTTCGCGGCTCCGCTGCCCAGCGGCTACCTCACCGCAGCCCAACCCGGGATGCGGACGGAGAAGTCGGAGCTGGCCGGCATGACGATGGACGAGTGTGCCGACGCGGTGCTGGATACCCTGCACTCGGTCCGCGCCCGCGCCCGCACCGTCGTCCTCGTCTCCCACAGCGCGGGCGGCGGCCCCGCATCCCTGGCCGCGGAACGCGCGCCCGAACTCGTCGACCGCATCGTCTACCTGTCCGCGTTCGTCCCGGCGCAGCGGCCGCGCTTCTACGACTACCTGTCCGCACCCGAGAACGCCGCCGCGCACGGTGGCGGGCTACCGGTCGCCGATCCCGACGCCATCGGTGCCCTGCGGATCAACCCGCTCTCCGCCGACCCCGGCTACATCGAAGAACTGCGCCAGACCCATTACCACGACACACCCGCCGACCGGTTCGACCGGTGGCGGACGGCCCTCAGCCCCGACCTGCCCATGGCAATTCCGGCGAGCCCGGTCACCCTGACCGCCCGGGGCTGGGGCAGCATCCCGCGCACGTTCCTGCGCTGCGCCGACGACCGGGCGCTGCATCCCGCGGTCCAGGACCTGATGATCGCCGAGGCCGACGCCGCCTACCCCGGCAACCCGTTCACCGTGCAGACCCTGCCGGGCAGCCACAGCCCCTTTGCCGCGCGCCCCGCCGAACTGGCGGCTGCGCTCGCGGACGCACGGCGTCCATGACCGCCGGAACCCCGCCCGCGGCCCAAGAGGCCGGGCCCGCCGCCGCGCCGAAGCTTGTGCTGCCCGTGGTGCTGAGCGCCACGTTCGTGCAGCTGCTCAGCGTAACGATCGCGCAGGTCGCCGCACCCCGTATCCAGCACGGCCTGGACGCCGGACCGGGCGAGGTGCGGCTCGTGCTCGCGGGCTACACGCTCACGTACGCGTGCCTGCTGATCACGGCGGCGCGGCTGGGCGACCGCTACGGTTACCGGCGCCTGTTCACCATCGGAACCGCGGTGTTCGCGATCGCCTCGGCGGCGTGCGCGTTCGCGCCCACACCCGCCGTACTGATCGCCGCCAGGCTGGCCCAAGGCGCGGGGAGCGGCCTCGTCGCTCCCCAGGTCCTCTCGATCATCCAGACGGCGCTGCCCGCCTCGCGGCGCGCGCACGCCCTGGGGCTGTACGGGGCGACGATGGGGGTCGCCTCGCTGGTCGGGCCGCTGCTCGGGGGGCTGCTGATCAGTGCGGACCTGCTCGGAATGGGCTGGCGGCCGATCTTCCTGGTGGCCGTGCCGGTGGCCCTTGCCGCGCTGGTGGGGGCAAGAGTGCTGCCGCGGTCGCGCCCCGCCCCCGGGCAACGGATCGACGGGCTCGGCGCGGTGCTTGCCACGGTCGGATTCGGAGCGCTGATCCTGCCACTCGCCCTGGGGCCCGATGCGGGATGGCCGCCGTGGACCCTGGGCAGCCTCGCCGGATCCGCGGTCGTGCTGGGCTGTTTCGCCCTGGTGCAGCGCCGCGGCCCGGATCCGCTGATCCACCCCGCGGCCCTGCGCGACCGGACGGCGCGAACCGGCATCCTGCTGGTCTTCGTATTCAACACCGGAGTGCCGTCGTTCACCTACCTGCTGTTCCTGCACCTGCAGCAGGCCGCCGGCTACTCCGCGCCGGCCGCCGCCGCGGTGTCGGCGCCGTTCGCGGCCGCTGCCATCGCCGGCAGCCGGTGCGCTCCCGGCCTGGCCCGCCACCACGGCCCGCGGCTGCTAACCGCTGCCGCGGCGGCACTGGCCGCGGTCATGGCGGGGCTCACCCCGCTCGTGGGTAGTGCGCCGCACCCGTGGGCGGCGGCGCCGCTGCTCGCACTGGGCGGAGCGGCGTTCGGCGCGTTCACCGCCTCGGTGTTCTCGCTGGTGCTGGCGCGCGCCGGTACCGAGACCACCGGTTCGCTGTCAGGGCTGCTCCCCACCGCCCAGCAACTCGGCGGGTCGGTCGGTATCACGCTCGCCGCCCTCGCCTACTTCGCGCCTGCCGCGGACTCCGGCGCCGCGTTCGGGCACGCGATGCTGTACCAGGCGGGGGTTTTCACGCTCACGGCCGCGATAAGCCTGCGACTGGGCCGAATCGCAGCCGGCCCGCCGCGCGGTTGATGCGCGGCGGGCCGGCGCCCGCTCTGCAGGGGCAGCGGCTCCGCGTCAGCGCGGGGTGAGGACGCAGAACTCGTTGTCCTCCGGGTCGGCCAGGACCGTCCACGACTCGTCGCCCTGGCCCACGTCGGTGTCGGTGGCGCCGAGGGCGCGCAGCCGGGCCACCTCCGCGTCCTGGTCGTCGCCGGGGTAGGGCCGGAGGTCGAGATGGATGCGGTTCTTCACGGTCTTCGTGTCGGGCGTGCGGATGAATTCCAGGTACGGGCCGACGCCCTTGGCGGAGCGCAGCACCGCCTGATCGGCGGTCGCCTCGTGCAGGGTCCAGTCCATCGCCTCGCCCCAGAACCGGCCCATGGCCCGCGGATCCGCGCAGTCGACCAGTACCGCGGCCACCGGTCCGGTGTCCCGGTAGACCGGTCGGGGCTCCAGCACGCAGAATTCGTTGCCCTCCGGGTCGGCCAGGACCGTCCACGGCACGTCGCCCTGGCCGACGTCGGCGGGCACCGCGCCGAGATCCCGCAACCGCGCGACCAGGTCCGCCTGGTGGTCCGCGGAGGTGGTGGCGAGGTCGATGTGCACCCGGTTCTTCACCGTTTTGGGTTCCGGGACGCGCAGTACATCGATGCAGACGACGGCAGGGTCGGGATAGACCGAACCCTCGGGTTCGAGGTTGGTCTCAACGGGTCCGTCGCCGGTGACCTGCCAGCCGAGCGCCTCCGCCCAGAACCGCCCGAGGGCGGAGTTGTCACGTGCATTCATCGCAATCTGAACAAGTCGCGTCGCCATGGGGACGATCCTAAGGTCCAACGCCCGCCGGCGGCCGTGCCGGCGGGCGCGGAGTTTGCTCAGACGGCGGCGCGTTCGCCGACGGGCCGGCGGCGCAGGCCCGGCTGCAGCAGTGCCGGCGGCTGGTACCGCTGGTCGAGCGCGCCGGCGTCGGTGCCGGGCGGCACGATCTCGTCGATCCGGTCGAGGATCTCGTCGGTGAGTGTGACGTCGAGACCGGCGAGCAGGTCGTCGAGCTGCTCCATCGTGCGCGCCCCCAGGAGCGCGCTCGTCACGCCCGGATGCGCGATCGCGAACGCCATCGCGAGGTGGGTCATCGGCATCCCCGCCTCTTCGGCGAGCGGAATGAGCCGCTCGACGGCATCCAGCCGGAGCTCGTTGCCAAAGACCGTGAAGAAGGACATGGAGGCGCGCACGAGGTCGCTCTCCTGCCCCCGGCGGACCCGGCCGGTGAGCATGCCCTGCGCGAGCGGGCCCCACACCAGGGTGCCCATCCCATGGCGCTGGGCGGTCGGCAGCACTTCGCTTTCGATGCCGCGGTTGAGGATCGAGTAGGGCGGCTGCTCGGTGTGGAACCGTTCCAGTCCGCGCCGTTCGGCGGTCCATTGTGCTTCGACGATGTCGGAAGCGGGCGTCGTGGAGGTGCCGATCGCCCGGACCTTTCCGCTGCGGATCAGGTCCGTGAGCGCGGACAGCGTCTCCTCGATGTCGGTATCGGGGTCCGGACGCTGGATCTGGTACAGGTCGATGTAGTCGGTTCCCAGCCGGCGCAGCGAGTTCTCGACCGCTGTGGTGATCCAGCGCCGCGAGGTGCCCCGCTGATTGGGCTCGTCCCCCATGGGCAGCCCGAACTTGGTCGCGAGCACGACGCTGTCGCGGCGCCCTGCGAGCGCTTTGCCCACGACCTCCTCCGATGTGCCCCGGGAGTACGCGTCGGCGGTGTCGATGAGGTTGATGCCCGCGTCCAGCGCCTTGTGGATCATCTTGATCGAGTCGTCGTGGTCGGAGTTGCCGATGGGGGCGCCGAGCATCAATGCGCCCAGTGCGTAGGGGCTGACCTTGATGCCGGTCCGGCCGAGGGTGCGGTACTGCATGGGTCTCTCCTGGGGTTGCCGACGGGATGGGCGTTCTTCCGTCCGGCCCGAGCCATAAACGGGACGTCCATCCCGAAAAGATACGGAAGCGCGTTCCGGAACGCAACTAGTGGTCTGGAGTGGGGCGATGCCGTCGCCGTCCCAGACGCGCAGCCGCCGTGGAGCGCGCCGTCCGGGTGTCGCGAACCTCTCCGCTTCGATGCCCGGCCCCGGCACCGGGCAGCCCAGCCACCGCCCTAGCCTGAGAAGCGACGAGCCGCGGCGACCGCCGGGGAACGACCCGACCGGATTCGAGGAACAGCGTGCGCATCAGTCCGCGTGTCACAGCGACCGCCTTCCGTGTGGTGGCCATCGCCGAGGCCCTGACCTGGATCGGGCTGCTGGGCGGGATGTACGTCAAGTACCTGGGCAGCGGCAGCGAGGCCGGCGTGGAGTTCTTCGGCCCCGTGCACGGCGGCGCCTTCCTGCTCTACGTGGCCATCACCCTGGCGGCCGCCCTGCAGTTGCGCTGGAACTTCTTGGTGGTGCTGGTGGCCCTGGCCGCGTCCGTGCCTCCCATCGGCACCCTGATCGCCGACTGGTGGCTGCACCGCACGGGACGCCTCGCCGTCCGTAAGCAGGAGCAGGAGCAGGAACCGGCGACCGGCCCCATGGCCTGATCCGAGCGGTCTGCGCCGGGCGGACCGATCCGCGCGGTCAGTCCGGACAGGCCCGGCCCGAGCGGTCTTCGCCGCACGGGCCGGAGCCCCGATATCCCCAGGGCGGCCCAGCGCGACCGCGCCGCCTTACCTGACAGGTAATCGCCCCCGGCGCGCCGCTCTGCGATTCTCACCGGCATAGGGAACCGACCGGTGCGGGCGGCGGCGATACGGGCGGCCCGGCCCGGCGAGCGGGCACCCGAGCCCGGATCCCTTCCGTTGACCGCAGTACGGACGGAAAGGCGCCCTCATGCCGACCATCGCCAACACCCGCCAGTTCGAGGAATGGAACGGTACCGACGGCCGGCATTGGGCCGAGTACCACGAGCGCTACGACCGCATGGCCGGCCAATACAACGCACCGCTCCTGGCAGCCGCCGCCTTGGGCGAACACGACCAGGTGCTCGACGTCGGCTGCGGCACCGGACACACCACCCGGTTGGCCGCGCGCGCGGCCAACCGGGGCCGCGCCGTCGGACTGGACCTGTCGGCGCCCATGCTTGAGCGCGCACGCCGCACCGCCGCTGCCGAAGGAATCGCCAACGCGGCCTTTGAACAGGGCGACGCCCAGGTCCACCCGCTGGGCTCGGCCCGCTTCGACACCGTGATCAGCCGCGCCGGGGTCATGTTCTTCGCCGACCCGGTCGCCGCGTTCACCAACATCGCCACCGCGACCAAACCGGGCGGCCGGCTGGCCTTCGTCTGCCACCGGGAGCCGGGCGAAGACGTCCAAGCGGTCTTCGCGGCGGTGGCCGAGCACCTGCCCATGCCCGATCCGGCCGAGCAGGCGCCCGGCGTGGCCGATTTCGCCGATCCCGACCAGGTCCGCGCGGTGCTGACCGCCTCAGGGTTCGCATCGGTGTCGGCGACCGGGTTCGAGGTCTTGAGCCCCATCGGCCGCGACGCCGGCGACGCGACCGATTTCCTGTTCAGCGCACAACTGCGCTCCATTGCCGGCGGTGCCGGTGCAGCGGACGAGACGGCCCGGCAACGGGCACACGCGGCGGTCCGCAACATCCTGCGGTCCTTCGAGGTGGACGGCGCAGTCCGCATCCCGGCCCGCGGCTGGCTGGTCACCGCCACGCGGTCCTGACTCGTGTCCGGCCAGGGGGCACGCCCGCCTCCGCGCCCTACCCCGGCCCGCAGTGCGCCGAGATGGCCGCGGCCCCCGGCAGGCAGCACGCCGTCGGCGGGTGGGCCGGTGCCCGGTGCCGGACGGCTACCAGGGGATCGGGCCGTCGGCGTCGGTGAATGTGCCCGATGGGCCGTCCGGGGCCAGTGTTGCCATCTGTACCGCGATTGCGGCGCCCTGGTCGGGGGTGCGTTCGCCGGTGAACCCGTTGCCCTCGGTTGCGGTGTGGCCCGGGCAGACGGCGTTGACCAGGATTCCGTGCGGGTGCAGGTGCTTGGCGTACTGCGTGGTGACCGCGTTGATCGCCGTTTTGCTCGCCGGGTAGGCCAGCAGCGCCGGCAGGTCGGCGAATCCGCCGTCCGGTGCGGCCATCGCGGTCAGCGAGCCGCCCCGCCCGGACAGGTTCACCACCCGCCCGGCGGGCGAGCGCAGGAGCAGCGGGAGCATTGCCTCGGTCACCGCGACCAGGCCGAAGAAGTTGACCTCGAACACCTTGCGGACCTCGGGAAGCACGTCGGTGCCGGTGCCCGGTATCTGCCGCTTGTCGCCGGTGATCCCGGCATTGTTGACCAGGACGTCCAACCGGCCGAACCGCTGCTCGATCTCCGTGGCGGCCGCTGCGACGGTGTCGGCATTGGTGACATCCAGCGTGATGCCGTGCGCGTCGCCGCCGGCGGCGCGCAGCCGGTCCACCGCAGTGCTCCGCCGCTCGATGTCCCGTGCTCCGACGAGCACCGTCATGTCCGCCTCGGCGAGCCCTGCGGCGATGGCGTGGCCGATCCCTTTGTTCGCCCCGGTGACCAGGGCGATTCTGGTTTCTGTCATGGCTTCAGCCCACCAGCCGCGGGTGTGGAACACCAAGACCGATTGCAGCGCACAGCTATACCATGAGGGTATGGATTCCCGAGAGCTGGCCTACTTTGTCGCGGTCGCCGAGGAACGCAATTTCAGCCGGGCCGCCGATCGGCTCGGGATCGCCCAGCCGCCGCTGTCCCGCGCGATCCAGCGCCTGGAGCGCCGGATCGGTGTGCGGCTGCTGGAGCGCACCAGCCGCCGGGTTTCGCTGACCCGGGCCGGCGAGGTGCTGCTGGAGCAGGGCCGGGCGGCGCTCACCGCCCTGGAAGCGGCCGAGCGGCTCGCGCGGCGCGCCGGGGCGGAGCCGCGGTTGGCGGTGGCCGCGAAACCCGGCGGCGACGCAGGGCTGCTCGAACCGGTCCTGGCCCGGTTCGCCGCACACCCCGACGCGGTCGAGGTCGAGACCCTGATCTGCGGAATCGGCGAGCAGCAGGCCCTGCTGCGAGACGGAACCGCAGACGTCGCACTACTGCGCCTGCCGCAGCAGGACCTGTCCGGTCTGGCCACCGAGGAACTGCTCACCGAACGCGAACTGGTCGTGCTGGCGCCCACACACCGGCTGGCCGGCCGCACCGCGGTGCGGCCGGCCGAACTGGCCGGCGAGACCTTTCCGCGCTGGAGCGGGGAGTCGCCCGGCGGCGGACCGCTCATCAGCGACACCGGCCAAGTGGCCGAGCTGATCGCGCTCGGGCGTATCGCCGCCGTGCTGCCCGAGTCGGTGGCCCGCAGCCTCGGCCGCGGCCTGGTCGCCGTCCCGGTCGAAGGCCGCCGCACCACCCTGATCGCGGCCTGGCCGCAGGACCGCCGCGACCGCGCGCTCGCCGCGTTCGTCCGCGCCGCCGCCGACACCGCGGCGGCGCACGCG
>NZ_BAAGYZ010000121.1:0-2486 GCF_054778995.1 Streptomonospora sediminis | reverse complement strand
CGGCGCACGCCGGCGCCCGGTCCGCGCGGACCGGGCGCCGGGCCCAGCGGCCGGTGCGGCCGCGGTCGGCTCACTCGCCGTAGAAGGCGACCTCGTCGGGTGAGGGACGCTCGACATCGGCAGCGGTGATCTCGCCGCCGTCGCGGTCGGTGACCATGGCCTCCTGCAGGATCTCGGGTTCCTCACCCGCTCGGAACCGCTGCACCGTGGCCCCCGCGAAGCCGCCGCGGTCGTCCGCGGTGGATGCGAAGGGCACCAGCCCCGGCCCCGCCCACTCCTGGCCGTGCACCGCATCGAGCAGGCCCTGGCGGGTCAGGTCCGGGCCCGCCGACACCAGCGCCCGGCCCAGCATCGTGGCCTGCACCATCCCGTAGACGGTGGTGTTGGTCATCGGCGCGTCGCCCTCGGCGTAGTCGTCGTAGATCTGGGAGTACAGCCGGATCCAGGGGTCGTCCTGCTGGGTGACCGCGGGCAGGTAGCCGGTGTAGATCATCCCGTCCAGCAGCTCCTCGGCCGGCACCTCCGCGCCGCCGGCCTGGGCGGCGAACTCCGACAGCAGCCCCGTCAGCGTCGCCGTGTCGGCGCCGATGGTGCTCACGACGAACTGCGGGTCGTAGCCGATGCGCTGCGACTCCAGGATCGCCATCGCGGTGAAGGAGGGGATGCACGAGCAGACCACGACGTCGGCGCCGGCCTCTTCAAGTGCGGAGATCTGCGGGCCGATATCGGTGTTGCCGGGGTCGTAGGACTCCACCGCCACCCGCTGCTCGGCCACGTACTGCTCCAGGCCGGCCTCGGAGTCGGTGCCCACGTCGTCGTTCTGGTGCAGGTAGCCCACCTTGGCGTCGGGCATGTTCTCGGCGATGTAGCGCCCCTGGATCTTGGCCTCCTTGGTGTAGTCCACCTGGTAGCCGAAGCTCAGCGGGTACTTGCCGGGCTGGTTCCACATCAGTGCGCCCGAGGAGACGAACAGGTCGGGCACGCCCTCCTTGTTGAGGAAGTCGATGACCTTGGAGTGGGTCGGCGTGCCCAGCCCGCCCATCATCGCGAATATCTCCTCATCGTGCACCAGGTCGCGGGTGACCTCGATGGTGCGCGCAGGGTCGTAGGTGTCGTCCTTGACCACGTAGTCGATCTCGCGGCCGTGGATACCGCCGTTGTCGTTGATGTGGTCGAAGACGGCGCGGGCACCGATGGAGATCTGGCTGTATCCGGGCGCGGCCGGGCCGGTCAGCGGTTGGTGCGAGCCGATCTTGATGCTGTCGTCGGTGACGCCGGTGGAGACGTCCAGGTCGGCTGCTGCGCCGTCCTGGACCTCGCCGGCACCTCCGCAGGAGGTCGCCAGCAGGACCGCGGCCAGCAGGGCGGCGGCGGAGGCCATGGGTGGTCTCATGTTTCTACCCCCGGGGCGGTGGATCGGGGGGTGGTGGGCGCGGGCGGGGGTGCGGGGTCGGCCGGCCGGCGCCCGCGGCCGGCCGGTGCGGCGAGGCTGCGGGCCATCCCGTACAGACCCTGCGGCCGGCACAGGACGACCACGATCAGCAGCACGCCGAAGAACACGATCGGCAGGTTGTTGGCGACATCCGTGTCCAGCGACAGGGCGCGGGCGAGTTCCTCGCCCCACAGCTCCACGTAGACCAGGGCGACCGCGCCGAAGAAGGCGCCCCACATGCTGCCCGTACCGCCCAATACCAGGGCGGCCAGCAGGCTCAGCGACAGTGTCACGGTGAAGGACGACGGGGTGGCGGTGCCCAGCAGGTAGGCCTGGCAGGCGCCGGCCAGGGCGCCGCAGGCCGCGCTGATCACGAACGCGGCGACCTTGGTGCGGCCCACCGGAACCCCGGCCAGGCCCGCGGCCGCCTCGTCGTCGCGCAGCGCGCGCATCCGGCGGCCCAGGCGCCCCGCGCTGATCACCGCCAGTACCACCAGCCCGGTCAGCGCCGTGAACCACACCGCCGCCGCCTGCCACTGGCTGCCGGTCACCACCCCGGTCAGCGCGGCGGGTGCGCCGCGGGTGGCCACGGTCAGCCCGTTGCTGCCGCCGAGCAGTTCGGGGAAGCGCACCGCCACCGCGGGCAGCCCCACCGCCAGCGCCAGGGTGGCGCCGGCCAGGTAGGGCCCGTGCAGCCGCGCCGTGGCCGCGCCCACCAGCACACCGGCTGCGCAGCCGACCAGCACGGTGATCAGCATGTTCAGCCACAGCGGCAGCGCCGGCTGGTGCTGGACGAGCAGCGCCATGGTGTAGGCGCCGATGAACATGAACGCGCCGTGGCCCAGCGAGATCTGTCCGCTGCAGCCGATGAGTAGTTGCAGGCCCGCGATCGCCAGCAGGTGGTAGCCCACGCTGCCGATGTGCAAGTCGCCGGTGGGCCCGGTGGCAAACGTCAGGGCCACCACCGCGGCGAACGCGGCCGCAGCGGCCACGGTGAACCGCACCAGTGCCGGCAGCGCCCGCCAGCGGTCGGCCGCCGCGGCGGCGCCGCGGC
>NZ_BAAGYZ010000120.1:0-2103 GCF_054778995.1 Streptomonospora sediminis | reverse complement strand
CGGCGCCGCACCCGCGCCGGCAGCGGGCGCCGCCGGAGGCGACCGCGGCGCCGACCCGGCCGCAACCGCCTCGTTCGCCGACCGGATCGCCGGCCTGCCAGCGGCCGAACGCGGCACGGCCCTGCTGGAGCTGGTGCTGCGGAACGCGGCCCACGTGCTGGGGCACACGGCACCGGACACGGTGCAAAGCGAGCGGCGGTTCAAGGATGCCGGGTTCGACTCGCTGACCTCGGTGGAGCTGCGCAACCGGCTGAACGCCGAAACCGGGCTGCGGCTGTCGCCCGCGGCCGTGTTCGACCACCCCACCCCCGAAGCGCTCGCCGCCCACATCGGCGCCGAACTCGGCGGCACCGAACCGGCGGAGGCCGCCCAACAGCCTGCCGCGCAGCCGGCGGCACCGGCCGCCGCAGCCGCCGAAGACGACCCGGAGCCGATCGCGATCGTCGCCATGGCGTGCCGCTACCCCGGCGGAGTGGAAACCCCGGAGCAGCTGTGGGACCTGATCGCGGCGGAAACCGACGCCGTCGGCGACGCTCCGACCGACCGCGGCTGGGATCTCGACCTGCTGTACGACCCCGACCCCGACGCCTCCGGCCGCACCTATGCGCGCTCCGGCGGGTTCGTCCCCACCGCAACCGGGTTCGACGCGGAGTTCTTCGGGATCTCGCCGCGCGAGGCACTGGCCATGGACCCGCAGCAGCGCCTAGTCCTGGAAACCGCCTGGGAGGCCTTTGAACGCGCCGGCATCGGCTCCGCAGCGCTGCGCGGCAGCCGGACCGGTGTCTACGTGGGCGCCATCACCACCGGCTACGGCGCCGACCCGCGGCAGGGCCAGGGCACCACCGACGGCTACGCGGTGACCGGCAACGTGCTGAGCGTGATCTCCGGGCGGGTCGCCTACACGTTCGGGCTGGAAGGGCCCGCGATGACCGTCGACACGGCCTGCTCGTCGTCGCTGGTGGCGCTGCACCTGGCGGTGCGGGCGCTGCGCTCCGGCGAGTGTTCGATGGCGCTGGCCGGCGGTGTCACGGTGCTGCCGAACCCGGACCTTTTCGTGGAGTTCAGCCGGCAGCGGGCGCTGTCGCCGGACGGGCGGTGCAAGGCGTTCGGTGCCGCTGCCGACGGGTTCGGCCCGGCCGAAGGAGCCGGGCTGCTGCTGGTGGAGCGGCTGTCGGACGCCCGCCGCAACGGCCACCGGGTGCTCGCGGTGGTCCGCGGGTCTGCGGTCAACTCCGACGGCGCCAGCAACGGGCTGACCGCTCCCAACGGCCCCTCCCAGCAGCGGGTGATCCGCGCGGCACTGGCCGACGCCCGCCTAGAGCCCGGCGACGTCGACGCAGTGGAGGCGCACGGTACCGGAACCGCGCTCGGCGACCCCATCGAGGCCGACGCGCTGCTGGCCACCTACGGGCGGCAGCGGCCGGCGGACCGCCCGCTGCGCCTCGGATCGGTCAAGTCCAACATCGGCCACACCCAGGCCGCAGCCGGTGCCGCGGGCCTGATCAAGATGGTGCAGGCGATGCGGCATCGGACGCTGCCCCGCACCTTGCACGCCGACGAACCCTCGCCCCGGATCGACTGGTCCTCCGGCGCCTTGCGGCTACTGACCGAACCGGCGCGCTGGGCCGAAGGCGGCCGCACGCGCCGCGCGGCGGTGTCGTCGTTCGGTATCAGCGGTACCAACGCCCACGTCGTGCTGGAGGAGGCACCGCCCGAGCAGCCCGAACCCGAACCCGAATCCGAGCCGGTCCCCGGTTCCGCCGTTTCGGCTGCCCCGGTGCCCCTGGTGGTTTCGGGCGCATCGGCGGCGGGGCTGCGCGCGCAGGCCGAACGGCTGGCGTCCTTCATCACCGCGGCCGAACCCCCGCCCGCACTCGCCGACGTGGGTTTCTCGCTGGTGGAGTCGCGCACGGCCCTGCTGCACCGCGCGGTCGTCCTGGGCGGCCCGGATCCCGACGCCCGCACCGGCGCCGCACGTGCCCTCGGCACGCTCACTGGGCCCGACGTGGTGTCCGGCATAGCGGACGTGCGCGGCGGCACCGTGTTCGTGTTCCCGGGTCAGGGTTCGCAGTGGGCGGGGATGGCCGCTGAGTTGTTGGAGTC
>NZ_BAAGYZ010000119.1:0-44936 GCF_054778995.1 Streptomonospora sediminis | reverse complement strand
GTACGGCCGCGGCGAAGAAGGAGGCGTTGGAGGCCGCCGGCGTCAAGGTCGGCAAAACCCCCAGCGAGACCGCGCGCCTGGCCCGCGAGCTGTTCTAAAACGGACCGCCGCGCACCGCGCTGCACATTGAATGGGCCGGCCCCGCCACCGGATACACCGGGCGGCGGAGCCGGCCCGTTGCTGTTTCCGGTCCCGCCCGCGGTGGCCGGGGCGGGCGGCGCACCGACCCTGCGGAAATGCCCAAATATCAAGGCGGAGATGGGCATTCCAGCATGATCGAAAACGGAAAACTGGCATAACGGGCGCACACGCGCGTACCCCGGCCGACTGCCGCCCCCGGCGCCGTTAACACACTTCCTCAGCAGGGCTTAGCACATCGCCCCCGCGCCCCGCTGGGCGACACGCCCGGTGCAAAGACAGGCGGATCGGCGCCGGGCTGGCAGCATGGATCGGGTGAGCGCGCCCGCACGTCCTTCCCCGAACCGCGGCGGCGACCGCCCCCGCCGCGGCGCTCCAGGCACGGGCGGTGGCTCCGGGGCCGGATCCGGTGGCGGTTCCGGCGGCGGCCGGGGCGCGCGCGGTTCCGGCGCGGGGCGGGGCCGCTCCGGCCCCGCCACAGGCGACCAGCCGCGCCCCCTGTACACGGCGGGCGGCCTGGCTGCGGCCTGGTCGACCGGCATCGGGCTCGCCGTCCTGATGACCCTCACCGTTGTCGGCTGGGTGGCGGCGCCGCACGGCACCTTCGGCGAGGACATCGGCGACGTACTGCGCGCATCCGTGCAGGCGTGGCTGGTGGGCCACCACATCGGCTTCGGCATCCCGGGCGGCGATGTGGCCATGCTGCCGCTTGGGCTGGTCGTGCTGCCGGGCCTGCTGCTGTACCGGGCGGGCCGCTGGCTGGCGCGCAGCTGCGACCTGCCGCGGCTGCGCCACCTGTTCCGCGCGGCGCTGGCCATCGCCGGGCCCTACGCGGCCATCGCGGGAACCCTGGCGCTGATCGGCCAGACC
This sequence comes from Streptomonospora sediminis, assembly GCF_054778995.1. Classification (NCBI taxonomy): domain Bacteria; kingdom Bacillati; phylum Actinomycetota; class Actinomycetes; order Streptosporangiales; family Nocardiopsidaceae; genus Streptomonospora; species Streptomonospora sediminis. The sequence goes on along the minus strand of NZ_BAAGYZ010000119.1, from coordinate 43,928 downwards.
GAGACCGTGCGCCCCAGCATGGTTCAGGCGCTCGTCGCCGGGTTCAGCCTGGCGTTCGTCGCCGGCGGGGCCGGGGTGCTGGTCCAACTGCTCCGCGACAAAGGCATCGCCAAACGGCGGCTGCTCGAACTGATGCCCGACCGCCCGCGCTCCCTGCTGGTCGGTACGCTCAGCGCCACCGGCACGCTGCTGGCCGCCGGCATGCTGCTGTTCTGCGCAGGACTGGCCGCCGGCTTCGGCGATGCCGCCGCCACTACCGGCGACCTCGCACCGGGTCTGGTCGGCGGCGCGCTACTGCTGCTCGTCCAACTGCTGTACGTGCCCAACGCCATCGTGTTCGGCCTGGCCTACGCGGTGGGCCCGGGCTTCGCGGTCGGCACGGGCACGGTGGTCGCCCCGACAGGTGTGTCGGTGGGCGCGCTGCCGGTGCTGCCCATGCTCGAAGCCCTGCCCGGCAATGGTCCGGCCCCCGTACTGTCGCTGGCGGCGCTGGCGGTGCCGTTCGCAGCAGGCGGGCTGGGCGGTGTGCTGACCCAGCGCAGCGCGCCGGCCGTGGTCAGCGAGTCGGCGCCGTTGTGGGGTTTCGTCTGCGGCGTAACCACCGGCCTGGTGTGCGCCGCGCTATCGGTTGCGGCGGGCGGGCCGCTGGGCGCCGACCGGCTGGCCCAGGTGGGCCCCTCGGCGTGGCAGGTCGGGCTGATCACCGCGCTCGAAGTGGGCGTGGCGGCCGCCATCGCCGCCTGGGTGGCCAACTGGCGCTACTACCGGCGCTACTACTCGCGAACCGCTGCTGCGGCCCCGGCAGCCGCCCCCGATGCGCCCGAACCGGCTGAGCCGCCCGAACCGCGCGAGCCGGATCCGCAACGGCGGCGGAGGGTACGCCTGCCCCGCGTTGCCCGGGTGCCGCGCGTGCCGAAGCCCCGCCTGCCGAAGCTGCGGCGCCGCGCCGACGACGGCGACGACGCCGAGGAGTTCTACGGCATTACCTACGAGGCGGGCGGTTCCGGCGCGGATGCCGACGAGGACCCCGCCGAATCCGGCCCCGAATCCGGCCCCGGCGGTGGGGAGCACGCGCGCGAGCGGTGATCCGGCCGCTTCTGCGCGCCGGCAGCGGCGGCTCCGCCGAATCCGCCGGTTCAGCCCATGCCGCTGATGGGCGGCAGGCTTTCCGCGGGGACTCCGGCGCGTTCGGCGACCGCCTCGCGCAGCGAATCGTCGCACTCCTGCTGGGAGGCGTGTGTCAGCGCCTGCGCCGAACACTGCCCGTAGACCTGGTACTCGTTCCAGAAGACCGCATAGCCCACGATCATCAGTCCGGACAGCGCCACACCGGCCCAGCCCAGCGCCATGCTCATGGTCGCGCCCGGCGCGACCCCGTTGTTCGCCCGGGCCGACCGGCGCGCCCGGCGGCCCTGGAAGATACCGAGTGCGGACAGGACGATGCCGTAGGGCGGCAGGACCAGCCCTGCCGCGGAAAGGAAGAGTCCCCACAGCCCGCCTCGTTCGACGGTGGGCTGCTGCCCGTCGCTACGCGGCTGGGGCTGATCATCGGTCACAGGGGCTCCTCGCGGCTGGGGCCTGGTGGCGGCTGGTGTAAGGCTTCGGGGCGGGGCCTCGGGCGGTGCCGGACGGCGTAGTCAGCGCGCCGGCGCCCGGAGGGTCCCGACGGGGTCCCGTGGAGTAGACGCTACCTGCCGAGATAGGCTTGCAGCGCGGGTGGGGGAGCCGTGCTTGCCCTGAGCGCACTCGCCCGGCGCGTGCGCGCGCCCGTGTCCGCCCGCTCCCGCAGGTCGGCGCGCCCCCGCTCAGCGGGCCCGCAGGCGCGCGTTCCCGCACCGTTTTTCCCTTGAGGAGGAAGCACTCTGTCGGCGCGAGTTGTCGTTCTGATCTCAGGCGCGGGAACCAATATGGCCGCCCTGCTGGAAGCCGCGGCCGAGCCCGGCTACGGTGCCTCCGTGGCGGCGGTGGGAGCCGACCGCGCCGACGCCGGCGGGCTCGTCCTCGCCCAGCAGGCCGGTATCGAGACGTTCACCGTGCCGTTCGCCGACTACAGCGACCGCGGCCGGTGGAACGCAGCGCTCAGCGAGCGGATCGCCGCCTACGCGCCCGACCTCGTCGTCTCCGCCGGGTTCATGCGCATCCTCGGCGCCGAGGTGCTGGACCGCCACACGGTCGTCAACGTGCACCCGGCCCTGCTGCCCGCGTTCCCCGGCGCCCATGCGGTCCGCGACGCGCTGGCCTACGGAGTCAAGATCACCGGCGCCACCGTGCACTTTGTCGACTCCGGTGTCGACACCGGCCCGGTCATCGAGCAGACCGCGGTCCGGGTCGAGCCCGGCGACGACACCGCCGCGCTGCATGCGCGCATCCAGGCCGTCGAACGGCACATGCTCGTCGATGTGGTGGGCCGCCTGGCGCGCGAAGGCTGGAGCATTGCGGGCCGCCAGGTGCGGCTGGGCGCGGCCGAGCACCGGCCCGCCGAACAGCCCCCGTCCCCGTCAACCGAATACGTCGCAGAGGAGAACCGGTGAGCCAGCAGGCCATTCGGCGCGCGTTGATCAGCGTCTACGACAAGACCGGACTGGAGGAGTTGGCCTACGGGCTGGCCGAGGCGGGGGTGGAGATCGTCTCCACCGGTTCCACGGCCGCCAGGCTCGCCGAGGTGGACGTGCCCGTGACCGCGGTCGAGGATGTCACCGGGTTCCCCGAGGTGCTGGACGGGCGGGTCAAGACGCTGCACCCGCGGGTGCACGCCGGCCTGCTGGCCGACCGGGCCGACGCGGGCCACCGCGCCACACTGGAGGAGCTGGGGATCGGCGCCTTCGACCTGCTGGTGTCCAACCTCTACCCGTTCCAGGAGACCGTTGCCGCCGGGGCTTCGCCGGCCGAGTGCATCGAGAAGATCGACATCGGCGGCCCGGCCATGATCCGCGCCGCCGCCAAGAACCACAGTTCGGTGGCCGTCGTCGTCGACCCGGCCCGCTACGACGAGGTCATCGAGGCGGTGCAGGCCGGCGGATACGGCTTGGAGCAGCGCAAGCGCCTGGCCGCGCAGGCGTTCGCACACACCGCGGCCTACGACGCGGCCGTTTCGACCTGGTTCGCCGCGGTCTATGCCCCCGACGAGGTCGCCGCCGAGACCGGCTGGCCCGATTTCTACGCCTCGGTCGGCCACCGCACCACGACGCTGCGCTACGGCGAGAACCCCCACCAGCCGGCTGCGCTGTACCGCGGCGACGGTGCCGCGGGCCCCGGGCTGGCGGGCGCCGAGCAGTTGCACGGCAAGGAGATGTCGTACAACAACTACGTCGACGCCGACTCCGCGCTGCGCGCCGCCTACGACTTCTCCGAGCCGTGCACCGCGGTCATCAAGCACGCCAACCCGTGCGGTATCGCGGTGGGCGCCGACATCGCCGAAGCGCACCGCAAGGCGCACGCCTGCGACCCGCTGTCGGCCTTCGGCGGGGTGATCGCCACGAACCGGCCGGTCAGTGTGGCGCTGGCCGAGCAGGTGGCCGAGATCTTCACCGAGGTGCTGGTGGCGCCCGAGTACGAGGCGGGCGCGGTCGACATCCTCACCCGCAAGAAGAACATCCGACTGCTGGTGGTCACCCCGCCGGACCGTGCCGCCCGTGCCGAGGAGCGCCCGATCAGCGGCGGCACGCTGCTGCAGTCGACCGACCTGGTCGACGCGCCCGGCGACGACCCCGCGGCCTGGCAGCTGATGGCGGGGCAGCCCGCCGGCGAGGCGGTGCTGGCGGACCTGGCGTTCGCCTGGCGGGCGGTGCGCGCGGTCAAGTCCAACGCGATCCTGCTGGCCGCCGACCGCGCGACGGTGGGTGTGGGCATGGGACAGGTCAACCGGGTCGACGCCGCCCACCTCGCGGTCAATCGGGCCGGCGACCGGGTGAGCGGGTCGGTTGCGGCCAGCGACGCGTTCTTCCCCTTCCCCGACGGCCTTGAGGTGCTGGCCGAGGCCGGAGTGCGGGCAGTGGTCCAGCCGGGCGGGTCGGTGCGCGACGAGGCCGTGGTGGCGGCGGCCGAGCAGGCGGGCATCACGATGTACGGCACGGGTACCCGGCACTTCTTCCACTGATCGGGGCGAGTGCTTCGGGCAGTGGCGGTCGGCGGACGCAGCAGAGCCCAGGGAAGGGGCGAAGGACGCAGATGAGCGCAGAGATTCTCGATGGGAAGGCCACGGCCGCGGCGATCCGCGCGGAGCTGGTGGACCGGGTGGCGGCGCTGCGCGCCAAGGGTGCGGCGCCCGGCCTGGGCACGGTCCTGGTCGGTGACGACCCGGGCAGCCAATCCTATGTGGCCGGCAAGCACCGCGACTGCGCCGAGGTGGGCATCGAGAGCATCCGGCGGGACCTGCCCGCCACCGCGACCCAGGCGCAGGTCGAGGGTGTGGTGGCCGATCTCAACGCCGACCCGGCCTGCACCGGCTACATCGTGCAGTTGCCGCTGCCGCGCGGGCTGGACGAGAACCGGGTGCTGGGGCTGATCGACCCGGACCGCGACGCCGACGGCCTCCAGCCGGTCAACCTGGGCAAGCTGGTGCTGATGGAGCAGGCGCCGCTGCCGTGCACTCCGCGCGGCATCGTGGAACTGCTGACCCGTTACGGCGTGCCGCTGAAAGGCGCCGAGGTCGTGGTGGTGGGCCGCGGGGTGACCGTGGGGCGCCCGTTGGGGCTGCTGCTGACCCGCCGCAGCGAGAACGCGACCGTGACGCTGTGCCACACCGGAACCCGCGATCTGGCCGAGCACACGCGCCGGGCCGACATCGTGGTGGCCGGCGCCGGTGTGCCGGGGCTGATCACCAAGGACATGGTCAAGCCGGGAGCGGCGGTGCTGGACGTGGGTGTCACGCGCACCGACGAAGGCCTGCGCGGTGACGTGGCGCTGGACGTGCGCGAGACCGCCGGGTACGTGGCGCCCAACCCCGGTGGTGTGGGCCCGATGACCCGGGCGATGCTGCTGGTCAACGTTGTGGAGGCCGCCGAGCGCCTGGCCGGCTGAGCGGGCGGAGCCGGTCGAGCGGAGGCGGCCTGCCGAGCGGGCCGCGGCAGGCGGATGGGGCCGGCAAGGTCGGGTCGCGCAGCCCGGCCGTGCCGGCCGCGCCGTAGGGCGCAGGCGGATCCACCGGAGCCGGGGCCGGCAGCGGTGCCCGGCCCCCGCGGTCAGCTGGCCTTGCGCTCGCGGTCGAGGACCGGCATCGGGCGCACCAGGCCCAGTGCGACGACCTCGTTCGCCAAGCGGGTGCGGCGGTTGGCGCCTTCGGGGACCCGGAACTTCTGGTACAGGCGGAGAAGGTGCTGCTTGACGGCTGCTTCGGTCACGACCAGGTCCTCGGCGATTTCGCGGGCGGTCGCGGGGGAGACGAAGGCTTCATCGGAGAGAGCGGGGCGGCAGAGCGACGTGAGGACGTCGAGCTCCCTCCGGGTCAGTTCAGGTGCGGTTCCCCTGCGCAGTTCGACGTCGGGGTTGAGTTCCTCCCTGGGCAGGCCGCCGATTTTGCATCGCGCGCTGCCGAAGCTGAGGACGTCGCCTTCTTCGAGAACCCTGCGCGCTATCGGACGGCCGTTGACCCGGGTGCCGTTGCGGGAGAGGCCGAGGTCGACGACGTAGACATAAGGACCGCGGCGCACCAGTTCGGCGTGGAGTTGCGACACGCTGGGGTCGCTGAGGCGGATGTCGGTTCCGTCTCCGCGTCCGACTGTGGTGACCTCGGAACTCAACTGCTGTACGTCCCCGCTCTCTTCGACCCGCATATAGGGCCCGTCCACGGTTTTTCCTCCCAGTGTGGGGCGCGGCCGATGAGGGAGTGCACGGCGGTGCGCGGACGGGTGCCTTGCAGGTTGGCCGTGCAGACCGGTCGTAGCTGGTTGAGAGGGGTTCATAGGGGGTCGTCCTCGCTCACCGTGGCACTCATCTCTCCAGTGGTTACCCGGGCGCTGTTGGTTCTACGCTCTTACTCAGGAGTTAGACAGGTATCTCGGGAGGTTTACGCTCTTTTCCGTATAACGGAGCAAGCAGAATTCGGAACGAGATGGGACCGATTCGGTGGTGCTGTGCGCGCAGGGGTATCGGGTGTCACTAAACTGATGGCGTCCTTGGCCGATGGCGCGGGCGGGCCGATCGGTGCGCGCCGCTCGGCGGATCCCGCATACGGCCCCGGTGTTCCGGGGGCCGATGGCCGGTTCGTGCCGGGTGGCCGGTGAATGCCCGAAGCGCTCTGCAGCCGGAGCGCGCTAGCGTGGGGTTGACGGTGAGCCAGAACACGGTGGAGGAAGCGGTAGCAACCAGCTCTGGCCGGTCCGATGACCCGGAGCCCGGCCCTACTCCAGACGAGCACGAACCCGAACCCGGTGCCGGCGAGGCCGCCCCCGGGTGGCTTTCGCAGGTCCCCTACTTCCTGGTGCTGTCCACCATGTCGGCGGGGATCGTGGTCGTCGCGGCGGCGCACTTCAAGCGCGGTCCGGCGCTGATCGCCGGCGCGCTGATGCTGGCCGCGGTGTTCCGCGTGCTGCTGCCGCCGCACCGGATCGGCATGCTCGCGGTGCGCAGCCGGTGGATCGACATCATCACTTTCAGCACCCTGGCGGTGCTGCTGATCGTGCTCGCATGGGTAGCGCCGCAGCTGTCCCAGTAGGCGTCTAATAAGCTTGATATCGAGATACCGCCAACGTTCGATCGACGGAGCCGCCGCCCGCTGGCGCCCGGTGGAGACGTCCACCCGCCGGACCCGGCCACGGCGCGGCTGAGGCTCTGCGGCGAGCTCATGGGGCGTGTCGCGGACACACCGGCCTCCACGCGGCTGAGCGCGGCCACAGCGCCGCAGTCTCCGCCGCAGTGGGGAGACAGTGCGCCCCGGCACGGCCTGCAGCCACATGACGGCTAGCCGAAACGAAGGGACAGCCACGAGCCATGGCCAAAATCAAGGTTGAGAATCCCGTAGTAGAGCTCGACGGCGATGAGATGACGCGGATTATCTGGTCCTTCATCAAGGAGCGGCTGATCCTGCCCTACCTCGACATCGACCTGAAGTACTACGACCTGGGCATCGAAGAGCGCGACCGCACCGACGACCAGATCACCGTCGATGCCGCCAACGCGATCAAGCAGCACAGCGTCGGCGTCAAGTGCGCCACCATCACGCCCGACGAAGCCCGCGTCGAGGAGTTCGGGCTGAAGAAGATGTGGCGCTCGCCCAACGGCACCATCCGCAACATCCTGGGTGGCGTGGTCTTCCGCGAGCCCATCATCTGCGAGAACGTGCCGCGTCTGGTGCCCGGCTGGACCCAGCCGATCATCATCGGCCGCCACGCCCATGCCGACCAGTACAAGGCCAGCGACTTCAAGGTCCCCGGCCCGGGCACGGTCACCATCACCTACACCCCCGAGGACGGCAGCGAGCCGATGGAGCTCCAGGTCGCCGAGTTCCCCGAGGGGGGCGGTGTGGCGATGGGCATGTACAACTACCGGCGTTCCATCGAGGACTTCGCGCGCGCCAGCCTCAACTACGGCCTGGACCGCGGCTACCCGGTCTACATGTCCACCAAGAACACGATCCTGAAGTCCTACGACGGCATGTTCAAGGACGTGTTCGCCGAGGTCTTCGAGAACGAGTTCAAGGACCGCTTCGAAGCGGCCGGCCTCACCTACGAGCACCGGCTGATCGACGACATGGTCGCCGCCGCCCTGAAGTGGGAGGGCGGCTACGTGTGGGCCTGCAAGAACTACGACGGCGACGTGCAGTCCGACACGGTCGCGCAGGGCTTCGGCTCGCTGGGTCTGATGACCTCGGTGCTGCGTACCGCCGACGGCCGCACGGTCGAGGCCGAGGCCGCCCACGGCACGGTCACCCGGCACTACCGCCAGCACCAGGAGGGCAAGCCCACCTCCACCAACCCCATCGCCTCCATCTTCGCCTGGACCCGCGGGCTGGAGCACCGCGGCAAGCTCGACAACACCCCTGCGGTGGTCGAGTTCGCCAACACTCTTGAGCAGGTCGTCGTCTCGACCGTTGAGGGCGGGCAGATGACCAAGGACCTCGCGCTGCTGGTCGGCGGCGACCAGGGCCACCTCACCACCGAGGGGTTCCTCGCCGCGCTCGACGAGAACCTGCAGAAGCGCCTGGCCTGAGGCCGCGCGCGCCCGGCGCCCTGCGCCGGGCCCGTGTTGCCGCATAGGGCCGCATGGGGCCGCTCCGCGCCGCGCGGGGCGGCCCCATGCCGGCGGTTGCCGCGATTCGGTCCCCGCCGCGGTCCGCGGATGGCAGGATGGCTTGGTGGGGCCGAGTGGACACGCAGCGTAATACACCGCGGTAGTGCGGCGAATACCACTCTCCTGTGGTTCGCGTGTTTCGCGAATATTGCCCTATCTTGGAGATGTCTGCCCGTTGGGTTAACCCGGCGGATAACAGACCACGGAGCTTCCCGGACGACGTGCCGGCCGTGCGCCCGCTGGGGGGTAGGCGCGCGCGGTGCGGAACGTCAAGGAAAGGGCCCGCCGCTGCTTGCGGCGGGCCCTTTCTGCTTTTTCAGGGGCATTGCAGCCGCTCGGGGACTCGGCGGCGCCGGGCGCGTGCGTTAGCCCGCCCGCCATAGCCGCACAGCCGGACCCGAACAGCAGCGAGCCGCGGCGGTTGACCGTCCGCAGACCCGCGCGCACAACGAAGGGGCGGGTCCCGGCGGAACCCACCCCCAAGATCTTCAGCGGTCTGCTGCTGGTTCTAGTCCTGCATGGCGCTCTCGGGGATGGGCTTGCCCTGCTGCATCGCGTCGAACATCTCGGCCGAGCGCGCCTCGTCCCACAGCACCACCGAACCCGCGCCGGGGAGCGTGGGCGTGGAGCCGACCGGGACCGCGGAGGTGGCCGGGTCCTCGCGCATCGCCAGTGCCATGCCGCCGAGGTCGGTCAGGTGGTCGCCGTCGTCCACGACGAAGGTCTTGGTGCCCTCGGTGACCAGCGGCACCGACCGGAACGGGTTCAGCAGGGTGCCCGGAGAGGTGGTCTTTTCGACCAGGGCGCTGAAGAACTCCCGCTGGCGCTGGATACGGTCGAGGTCGGCGCGGGCGGTGGCACGCGTGCGCACGTAGCCCAGCGCGGTCTTGCCGTCCATCTGCTGGCAGCCGGCCTCGATGTCCAGGTCGGCCTTCGGGTCTTTCATGGCCTCTTCGGGGCACATCTCGATGCCGCCGACCGAGTCGACGATGTCGACGAACCCGGAGAACCCGACCTCGACGTAGTGGTCGATGCGCACGCCGCTGGACTGCTCGAAGGTCTGCACCAGCCGCTGGGGGCCGCCGCCCAGGTCCTCGGCGAAAGCCGCGTTGATCTTGCTCTGGCCGACGCCGGGGATCTCGACGTAGGAGTCGCGGGGGACGCTGATGATGGTGGGTTTGCCGGTCTCGGGCACGTACAGCACCATGATCGTGTCGGTGCGCTTGCCTGCGGCGTCGCCGGTGCCCAACTCCTGCATCTGCTCTTCGGTGAGGCCGTCGCGGCTGTCGGAGCCCACGATCATGTAGGTGTCGCCGGGCTGGTCCTCCGGCTTGCCCTCGTATTCGAGCGCTTGGTCGCGTTCCAGGCGGGAGTCGGCCCAGAAGTAGAAGGCGGTCGGCAGCACCAGCAGCGCCACCAGCGCCAGCACCAGGATGGTGCGGCGGCGTTTGCGGCGCTGTTCGCGGCGGCGCCGCGCGCTGCCCGACCCGTCGTAGCCGCGCCCGCCGGGTCCGGAGCCGCCGCGCCCGCCTGAGCCTGCGGAGGACGACGGGGACCGGCGCGGTGCCGGCTCGTCCTCCACGGGCGGCAACCGCCGCGTGGGACCCGCGGATGAGCGCTCCTCGGCGCCGCGCGGGCGGTAGAGCTTCTCGATCTCGTCGGCCCCGCCTTTGGCAGGGCGGCGGAACACCCCGGTCCGGTCGGCGTCACCGCTGCCCGACCCGCGTCCTCGCCCGTTCGGCCCGTCAGCCATGGATCTGCTCGCCCATCTGTGAAATCACCACATGTGAGGTTCGGCTTGTCCCTTTGTCCCTCTATGCCATAGGACTCGGCACAGCCTAGCCAGGTTCGGACGCAATCCGTCCCGAGCCGTTCACAAGGGTGCTCCGGCGCCCCATCGCAACCTCCGGGCAGCCGGTGCCCCGGCGGGCGGCTGTGCGACCCGTCACAGGCGGCCGCCGCATACGCCGCCGCACGCACCGTTGCCGGTTGCGCGCGGCGGTACCGGTGCCCCCTTGCGCTGCTCAGCGCACCCGGCGGGCGCCGCTTTCGGCCAGCGCCACCCGCAGCGCAGGGGCGGTGAAACCGTGCTCGGCAAAGGCGTCGGTGACGGCCTGTTCGACGGTGGGCAGGCGGGCTTCGGGGACCAGGGCGATGGCGCTGCCGCCGAAACCGCCGCCGGTCATCCGCGCGCCGCGGGCACCGGCGGCCACCGCGGTTTCCACGGCCAGGTCGAGTTCCGGGGTGGAGATCTGGAACTGGTCGCGCATGGACAGGTGCGAGGCGGTGAACAGCGCACCGATGTCGGCCAGTGCGCCCGCTCGCAGCAGGCCCACCGCGGCGTTGACCCGGTGGATCTCGGTGACGACGTGGCGCACCCGGTCGACCAGGAGGGGCTCGTCCAGCTTGGCCAAGCTCGCCTCAAGGTCCTCCACGTCGCGCAGCGCGTCGACGCCGAGCACGCGCGCCGCGCGCGTGCACTCCTCGAAGCGGGCCGCGTAGCCGCCGGTGGTGTCGCTGTGCGAGTGCTCGACCCGGGTGTCGATGATCAGTAACCGCATCCCCGCGTCCTCCAGCGGGAAGGGCACGTTGCTCGCGGCGCCGCTGCGGCAGTCCAGGTAGAGCGCGTGGCCTTCGGCGCACCGCAGCGAGGCGCTCTGGTCCAGGATGCCGGTAGGGGCGCCCACGTAGGCGTTCTCGGCGCGGCGCGCGATCGCGGCCATGGCGGGCCGGTCCGCGGCCAGCCCGGACAGGCCGTGGGCCTCGGCCAGCGCCAGCAGCACGGCGCACTCCACGGCGGCCGAGGAGGACAGGGCGGCGCCGACCGGCAGGTCGGAGTCGAGCAGGATCCGCGCGCCGGCGCCGGCCGGCAGGTGTCCGGCCTCGCGCGCCGCCCAGAAGACGCCGGCGACGTAGCCCGCCCACCCCCCGACGGGGTCGGCGTCGGTGAGGTCGGCGGTGCTGAAGCGGACGGGTTCGCCGGGGCGCTGTTCGCTGCGGACCTCGGCGACGCCGTCGTCGGTGGGTACCAGAGCCAGCGAGACCCCCCAGGGCAGCGCCATCGGCAACACCAGGCCGTCGTTGTAGTCGGTGTGCTCGCCCATCAGGTTCACGCGGCCGGGCGCGTGCCAGACGCCGGCCGGGTCGCGGCCGTAGGCGGCGGCGAAGGCGGCGGTGATCTCGTCGGTGTCGACCACGTGTCCGGTCTCCTCGTCTGCCGGGTCCCACCCGGCTCCTGGTTTTCGGTGGGGCGGCCGCGCCCGGTCCGGGCGCGGCCGTGCGCCGGAGCGGCGCGCGAAGGCGGGCCAACAGGCTCGGCCGCCCTCGCCGGCTGCGGGGGTGTGCGCCTTGGGGGCCGGGCTCAGCCCGCGGCTGCGCCGGTGCCGGCGGCCTGGTGTCCGGTGTGGAACTCCCAGGCGTCGGCGACGATGCGGCGCAGTTCGGGGCGGCGCGGGACCCAGCCGAGTTCGCGCTGGGCGCGTTCGCTGGAGGCCACCAGGGTCGCGGGGTCGCCGGGGCGGCGTTCGGCGGCGGCGGCCGGAATGGGGTGGCCGGTGACCTCGCGGCAGACGTCGATGACCTGGCGCACCGAGAACCCGGTGCCGTTGCCCAGGTTGAAGATGCGGTGCCGGCCGGGGCGGCAGCCGTCCAGGGCGAGCAGGTGGGCCTCGGCGAGGTCGGCGACGTGGATGTAGTCGCGCACGCAGGTGCCGTCGGCGGTGGGGTAGTCCTCGCCGTAGACAGCGACGGACTCGCGCAGCCCCAGGGCCACCTGCAGCACGATGGGGATCAGGTGGGTTTCGGGGTCGTGCCGTTCGCCCAGGCCGTCGTAGGCGCCGGCCACGTTGAAGTAGCGCAGGCTGGCCGCGCCGATGCCGTGCAGCCGGGCGTACTCGGTGAGCGCGGTGTCGATGGCGGCCTTGGTGGCGCCGTAGGGGTTGCCGGGGCGCACCGGGGCGTCCTCGGGGATCGGGGAGGACTCGGGCTCGCCGTAGACGGCGGCGGTGGAGGAGAAGACGATGCGGCCGGTGCCGTGGGCGCGCATGGCGTCGAGCAGTGCCAGCGTGCAGCCGACGTTGCCGTCCCAGTAGCGTTCCGGGTGGGCCACGGATTCGGGCACCACCGAGCGGGCGGCGAAGTGCAGGACGGCCTCGATGGCGTGGTCGCCCAGGACCTCGGCGGCGCGTTCGCGGATGCCGCCCTCGACGAACCGGCAGCCCCGGGGTACGGCACCGCTGTGGCCGGTGGAGAGGTCGTCGAGGACGGTTACCTCGTGGCCGGCTTCGAGAAGTTGGGCGGCGACGACGCTGCCGATGTAACCGGCGCCCCCCGTGACCAGGACTCTCAACGCTGCTCCTTGTGCTCTGTCGGATGCGCCGCGGCGGCGGAGGGCAGGGCGGCGCGGATGCGGTCGGCGGCGTCCTCGGGGGCCACGTCGTTGATCCACGCGGCCATACCCGATTCCGACCCCGCGAGATACTTCAGTTTCCCAGGGGCGCGGCGCAGCGTGAACAACTGCAGGTGCAGCCCGAACTCGGGGTCGGGGGTGCCGTCGGCCTCGACGGGCGCCTGGTGCCAGGCCGCGATGTAGGGCGTGGGCGGGTCGGTGCCGTGGTCGGGGGCGGGGAAGAGGCCGTCGAACGCGCGCACCAGGTCGAGGTAGATGCGGGCGAGTTCGTCGCGTTCGGCACCGTCCAGGTCGGCCAGGGTGGCCACGCGCCGCAGCGGGAACAGGCGGATTTCGTAGGGCCAGCGGGCCGCTGCGGGCACGAACGCGGTCCAGTGCTCGCCTTCGGTGACCACGCGCGTGCCTGCCCGGCGCTCGTCGGCGACCACGTCGTCGAAGAGGTTGCGGCCGGTGGCGGCGCGGTGTTTGCGGGCGGATTCGCACATGGCCGCGATGCGCGGCGGCACGAAGGGATAGGCGTAGATCTGCCCGTGGGGGTGCTGGAGGGTCACCCCGATTTCGATGCCGCGGTTCTCGAACGGGTAGACGTGGGCGACGTCGGGCCGGGCGCCCAGTGCCGCGGTGCGGTCGGCCCAGGCCTCGACGACGGTGCGCGCGCGTTCGGGCGAGAGGTCGCCGAAGGACGCGGAATGGTCGGAGGTGAAGCACACGACCTCGCAGCGTCCGGCGCCGGGGCGGGTGTGCAGCGCGGGGTCGCCGTCGGCGGAGCCGGGTGCGGGCGCGCCGGGTGCCGGGGCCAGCGAGGGGAAGCGGTTCTCGAAGACCACGACGTCGTAGTCGGCCGCCGGGATCTCGCTCAGCCGTTCGCCCTCGGTGGGGTCGAGCGGGCACTGGTCGGGCGGGGGAAGGAAGGTGCGGTTCTGCCGGTGGGCCGCCAGCGCCACCCATTCGTTGAGTAGCGGGTCGTAGCGCAGCTGGGATCCGGCCGCGAACGGCGGCAGCGGCCTGCGGTCCTCGGTCGCGGATCGTCCTGTATCGGGGGATTCGTCGAAGTAGATGATCTCCCGTCCGTCAGCGAGTCTGCCCACCGATCGAAAAACCTGTCGAGTTCGCACAAGATCAGTCTAGGGCATGGCCATATCGATGCAATTAGACCAGTCGTGAATGTTTTTGATCGATGCCCGGCTGCTGGGGCAAGGGGGGCGGTCGCTGAGCGCCGCCGCCGTCTCTGCCCGCGCCCGCCCGCGCCCGCCGCGCGCACCCGGCGGCCGGCCCGGGTGGCAGCGGGGTTAGGCCCTGATCGATCGGGACTGCCGGCATGCCGGTGCCCTGTGTAGCAGCGCGGCCCCCGGGTGGACCGATCACCCCTGAAGGAGCCGACCCGCACGGGGGCACTGATGGCGGCCCGGCCATGGCGGCCGGTGCGTCCGGGGGCCAGGGCGGACACGGGTCCGCTCGGCGGCCTTGCCCGCGGCCGGCAACAGGTGGCCTGGAGCGGAAAAGCAACGGCAACGCCCGCGGGCGGCCCGGGCGCGCGCGGTCACCGGTCCCACACCGCAGGCGGCCGGGGCGCGCGGCCACCGGCCCTGCGGAAATGCCCGGAATTCAACGCCGGGACCGGCATTTCCGCAGGGTCATCAACGGGAAACCGACATAACGGGCGCCCTGACGCCCTGCAATCCGACACACCGGACACGTGCGCGACCACCCGGGCCGCCCGCCGCCCTCGGTGCCGCTTTCCGTGCAGGCCGCCCGCCGCTCGGCAGGTCACAAGGCCGCACAGTGGACCCGGGCCGCCCCTTCCAGGCATGAGGAGCCGCCCGCCCACCCTGCCCGGGTCGGCCGCCGTCCTCGGTGCCGCCAACACACACTGTCCTAAACAGGGCTTAGTGGACAAGGAGGGCGCACGTGCGACACGCCCGACCCGGCCGGGCCCGGCGGCGCGGCGGGACGGTGGGATGGATGGGACGGTATCGGTGCAGGCCTACGGGAAAGGGGTGCGGTGCCGATGGCCGCGATGACGGTGCTCAAGGATCGGGTGCGGCACTACCGCAACCTCGCCGTTGACACCTACTGGAGCGTGCGGCGCCGGCGCCCGGCGGTCGACCACGTCGTACGCGCCTACGAGCGCTACACCGCCACCCAGGGCGACCGGCTCGCCGCCTCGGTCACCTACTTCGCGTTCCTGTCCTTCTTCCCGCTGCTGGCGCTGGCCTTTGCCGCAGTGGGCTACGCCGCCGCCGTCGAACCGGCCGCCCGCGACTACCTCGACCGGGCCATCGCGGAGTCGCTGCCCGGGCTGGCCCAAGGGCTGCCGGTCGCCGAGATCGCCGAAGCGCGCACCGGTGCGGGCATCCTCGGACTGCTCGGCCTGGTTTACGCGGGCGTGGGTGCGCTCAGCGCGGTGCGCGAGGCGCTGCACCGCGTGTGGCTGAAGGACCCCGGAAAGGGCCCCAACTTCGTCGTCGCCAAGCTGATCGACGTCGCGGTCATGGCGGTACTGGCCGTGTGCCTGCTCGGGTCGGTCGCCCTGACCGGTGTGGCCCAGACGGCCACGAGCCGGCTGCTGGGCTTCTCCGGGCTGGAGGGCTCGGCCGGTGCGGTGGCCACCACCCGGCTGCTCGGCCCGGCGATCGCCGTGGCGGTCGACACCGTCATCTTCCTGGTGCTGTTCTCGCGCCTATCGGGCACCCGCCGCCCGCTGCGCCTGCTGTGGCGCGGCGCCCTGCTGGCCGCGATCGGCTTCGAGATCCTCAAGGCGGCTGCGGCACTGCTGATCAGCAGCACGCTGAGCAACCCCGTCTACGCCTCGTTCGCGGTGATCGTCGGGCTGCTGGTGTGGATCAACCTGGTCATGCGGATGGTGCTCTTCTGCGCGGCCTGGACCGCCACGTGGCTGCCGGTACCGCCGCCCTACCAGGGGGCCGTGCCCACGGGGCTGCCGATCGGGCTGTCCGACGACGAACCCGCGCGCGAGGCGGTGCGCCAGGACCTGGGCACCTTGGCCGCCGTGCTGCCGGCCCGCCCCACCGAGCGGTTGATGCGGCGCTCCCGCCGGCTGGACCGGCGCCGCCGGGTGCTCGCGGCGCTGCGCCGCCTGGCCGTGCCCGCGGCGCTGGCCGGAGCGGCGGCCGGCGCACTGGCCTGGCGCCGCTCGGTCCGGCGCCGCCGCAGCCCTGCGGACGGTCGTGCCCGCCGCGGCTGAGCGGTCCGCGACCGCCGGGGCAACCCGCCCGACGCGCACGATCCATCGCGCCGGACCGCCAATAGGGGCGATAGCGACATCTTGCGGTGCCGCGGCGGTCTTCGACAACGGTTCGGAAACCGAACCTGCTGCTCAGGTCACGTATCGGTTACTTCGCGCTGGTGTCGGCTCGGGTTGTGTAGCGTGATCATGAAGCGCGGAGGACGGCTGCACCGACCTGCGCCGCTGCCGAATCGTCGCGGCGCTCGGCCGGTTCCTTCGCGGCGGCTCGGAACCGGTGGGCCTGGACACCGGCGACATCGACTCTGCCGGCACCGCGCCCGATCGGGCCGGACCGCCCCGCCGCCGGGGCGCCCGTTCTCCCGAGCACAGTCCCATCATCCGCTGAGCGCCGCCCATAGCCGGCGCACCGCCACAACCGCCCGACGCAGCCTGGAACGGAATCCGCATGACACGACCTAACAGAACGGGTAGTGGCAACTACTCGCCCAGGCCATGCCTGGTGGGTCGCTGTCCTACTGCGCGGCCGTCTCGGGTAGGGATTCTCACTCTCGCGGCGTTCTCGTTGATCGAAAGGGGGCCCGCCCTTACTCCCTCCTCGGCCGTGCGAGAGCGGCACGGGCCCCCGCTCGGCGAAAATGGCGAAGCCCGCCGAGTAGGGGCGGCCCTACCGCAGCGCCCCGCGCCGCAACGGCGCTTCGCGCATCGGGCGCGGGGCACACACGAGTGCGCCGCTCGCTACGGACGGACCCACCAGACACGGCCTAGGGTTCGGTCCGTGTCGGTGTGCGAACCGGCCGGACGACAGGGCGGAGGTTGACCGTGGCCATCGAATTCAACGACTCCCAGCGAGCCACCCTCGGCGTGGAGTGGGAGCTGCAACTCGTCGACGAGCACACGCGCCACCTGCGCCAGGAGGCACCGCAGGTCCTCGCCGAGCTGCCCGATCTGAGCGAGACCCCGGCCAGCCCGCTGCGCCACGAGCTGATGCAGTGCCAGGTCGAGGTCGTCACCGGCGTCTGCGAAACCGTCGAGGAGGCCAGGTCGGATCTGGCCGGCAGCCTCGGCCGCCTGGGCCCGGTGCTGCAGTCGCGCGATACCGCGCTCATCTGCGCCGGCACCCACCCCCTTGACGACTGGCGCGACCAGGCACTCTCCCCGGTCCAGCGCTATGGCGAGCTCATCGACGAGATGCAGTGGCTGGCACGCCGGATACTGACCTTCGGGGTGCACGTGCACGTCGGTGTGCGCTCGCGCGAGAAGGCCATCCCGATCGTCAACGCGCTGGCCAGGTACCTGCCGCACTTCCTCGCGCTGACCGCCTCCAGCCCGTTCTGGAGCGGCCACGACACCGGGCTCGCCTCCAGCCGTTCGATCATCTTCGGTGCGCTGCCCACCGCCGGGCCGCCGCCCCGGCTTGAGCACTGGGCCGCTTTCGAGGAATATATGGAAACCCTGCTCCGGGCCGGGACCATATCGAGTATCAAGGAAGTCTGGTGGGACGTCCGCCCCCATCCTGATTTCGGCACCATCGAAATCCGGATGTTCGACGGCATACCCACACTGCGCGAGGTCGGCATGGCCGCCGCGCTGTCCCAGAGCCTGGTCCGGCTGTTCGATCAGCAACTCGACCGCGGCTACGGGCTACCCAGTCCGCCCTCATGGGTGGTCAACGACAACAAATGGCGGGCCACCCGCTACGGCCTGGACGCCCGGGTCATCACCGACGCCCAGGGCCGCACCGTGCCGCTGCGCGATGACCTCTACGAGCTGCTCCGCGAACTGGAGCCCGTCGCCGCGCGGCTCGGCTGCGCCGATGACCTCGGCGTCGCCTGGGAGATCCTGGACAAGGGCGCGTCCTACGAGCGCCAACGTGCCGTCGTCGCCGACGGCGGCACCCTGGACGACGTCGTGGACTCGCTGGTGGCGGAGTTCCGCGCCGACGGACCGCCGGCGGCACCCTCCCTCGCGGACTCTCCGGAACCGGCCACCGGTCCCCAGGCGGCCCACGGCGGCACCGGCACCGACCATGCGACGAAGAAGAACAGGGGGCCATCCCATGCAGGGGCGTGACCTGCGGGAGCAACTGAACGCTTTTCTGGCTCGCCATGAGCGCGAGTTCACGGAGTTCCGGCGCGATCTGCACATGCATCCCGAACTCGCCTTCGCCGAGCACCGCACCACACAGCGGATCGTCGAACGGCTGCGCGGTATGGGCCTGGCGCCCGAGCCGCTTCCGCACACCACCGGCCTCGTCTGCGATATCGGGGCCGGCGACGGCCCCACCATCGCGCTGCGCGCCGACATCGACGCGCTGCCCCTCACCGATGAGAAGGATGTGCCCTACCGCTCGACCGTTCCCGGCGCCGCGCATTCCTGCGGCCACGACGTCCACACCACCGTGCTGCTGGCGACCGGGATGTTCCTGGCCCAGCAGGCCCGTGCGGGCGCGCTGCCGGGCCGGGTGCGGCTGCTGTTCCAGCCCGCAGAGGAGCTGCCGGGCGGGGCGCGCGAGGTTGTCGACGCCGGCGGTATCGACGGGGTCGACCGCATCTTCGCGCTGCACTGCGACCCGCGGCTGCTCGCCGGCCAGGTCGGGCTGCGCACCGGCCCGATCACGGCCGCCTGCGACCAGGTGCTGGTGCGGCTCTCCGGAGCCGGCGGCCACACCGCGCGGCCGCACCTGACCGCCGACCTCGTCTACGCACTGGGCAAGGTCGTCACCGAACTGCCCGCCGCGCTGTCGCGGCGCGTCGACCCGCGCGCCGGGTTCAGCCTGGTCTGGGGCCGGGTCAGCGCAGGTTCGGCACCCAACGCCATCCCCGACGACGGCGTGGCCGAGGGGACCGTGCGCTGCATGGACGACGACGCCTGGCATGCGGCGCCCGACCTCATCCGCGAGCTGGTCGACTCGGTGGTGGCCGGCTACGGCGCCCATGCCGAAGTCGACTACCGCCGCGGCGTGCCGCCGACGATCAACGAGGCCACCAGCGTGCGGATGTTCCAGGACGCCTGCAACCGGGCGCTGGGACCCGAGGCGGTGGCCGATACCCCGCAGAGCCTGGGCGGCGAGGACTTCGCCTGGTACCTGGAGCACGTCCCGGGCGCGCTGGCCCGGCTGGGCACCCACCCGCCGCAGTCCAGCGCGCCGATGCTGGACCTGCACCGCGGCAGTTTCGACGTCGACGAGCGGGCCATCGGAGTGGGCACTCAGCTCATGGCGGCCACCGCACTGACCGCGCTGTGGGAGTTCTCCCGTTCGTCGGGCGGCGACCAGGTCCAGGACGCCGCGCTGGCCTGATCCGCCGCTGCGGCGGGTGGGGGCCGCACCGGGCCGCCGGGGTGGCATGCTGAGAAGCATGATCCACCCGTTGACCCTGGACGAGATCCGGCGCGCCCCCAAGGTGTTGCTGCACGACCACCTCGACGGCGGGCTGCGTCCGCAGACCATAGTCGAGCTGGCCGAGGACACCGGCTACACCGGGCTGCCCGCACGCGACCCCGCCGAGCTGGCGACGTGGTTCCGCGACTCCTCCGATTCCGGGGCGCTGGAGCGCTACCTGGAGACCTTCTCCCACACCGTCGGGGTGCTGCAGACCCGCGAGGCGCTGGAGCGAGTCGCGGCCGAGTGCGCTGAGGACCTGGCCGCCGACGGCGTCGTCTACGCCGAGGTCCGCTACGCGCCCGAGCTGCACCTGGAACAGGGCTTGTCCCTGGACGAGGTAGTCGAGGCGGTGCTGGAGGGATTCCGCGTCGGCCGGCAGCGCGCCGCCGAGCAGGGGCGGCCGATCATCGTGGGCACCCTGCTGACGGCCATGCGCCACGCCGCCCGCTCGCGCGAGATCGCCGAACTGGCGGTGCGCTACCGCGACGCCGGCGTGGCGGGCTTCGACATCGCCGGCGCCGAAGCCGGGCACCCGCCGACCCGCCACCTGGACGCCTTCGAGTACATGCGCCGGGAGAACGCGCACTTCACCATCCACGCCGGCGAGGCGTTCGGCCTGCCGTCGATCTGGGAGGCGCTGCAGTGGTGCGGTGCCGACCGGCTGGGCCACGGCGTGCGCATCGTCGACGACATCGAGTACGCCGAGGGCGGCAAGATCCGGATGGGGCGCCTGGCCCGCTACGTCCGCGACCAGCGGGTCCCGCTGGAGATGTGCCCCAGCTCCAATGTGCAGACGGGTGCGGCGACGTCCATCGCCGAACACCCGATCGGGCTGCTGCGGGAGCTGCGGTTCCGGGTGACCGTTAACACCGACAACCGGCTGCAGAGCGGAACCAGCCTCTCCGAGGAGTTCGCCAAGCTCTCTTCGGCGTTCGGCTACGACTGGGACGACCTGCAGTGGTTCACGGTCAACGCGATGAAGTCGGCCTTTCTGCCCTTTGACGAGCGGCTCGCCCTGATCAACGGGCAGATCAAGCCCGGCTTCGCGCAGCTGAAGTGGGCGACCCGATGAAGCCGCTGGTCTCGCCGATGTCCCGGGTGCTGGGCTGGGGCTGGGTCGCGGTCGTCGCCCTGCTGCTGGTCGACCTCGTGCTAAACGGCGACGGCGCCTCCAGCATGTTCGCTGGGGCGGTGCTGCTGTTCACCGTCGGCGGAGCCTATGTGCTGTGGCTGCGCCCGCGCGTGGTGCCCACCGACGAGGGGGTGCGGCTGGTCAATCCGCTGCGCGAGACCTTCGTGCCCTGGTCGGTGTTCACCTGGGCCGATGTCACCGACGTGCTGCGCGTGCACGCCGGCGACCGGGTGTACCGCTCCTGGCCGCTGCGCGAGACCAAGCGCGCCAAGGTGCGCGAGAACCTGCGCCGGGCGGGTGATGGGCCGGTGCCCGCGTTGGACGAGGGCACCGATCCGCGTTCGCTGCGCCCGGTCGACTTCGCGGCCCGGCAGCTGCGCGAGGAGGCCGAGCGCCGCAAGGCCCAGCCGCAGCACGGCTCGGGCGACGGCGCCACCGTGCAGCGCGAGCCCGCCACCGTATGGGCGCCCGATGCCGCGGCGGCGCTGGGCATCCCGGTCTTCCTGCTGGTCATGCTCTTCTTCGTGGTCTGAACGGCGCGGTCCGGCCCGTCCGGTGCGACCGCCCGGCCCGATCGGCCGCCGCGGGCACGGGCGGACGGGCCGCTGCCCACTGCCGCCGCCCACCGCGGCGCGGTCGCCGTCGGCGCCGGCCGACCCTTCGCTCCGCGGGCACTGTGCTCCCGCGGTCCCCGGTAGCCCGCCGCCTGCGCGGCGCGTTCTCTGCCGGCACACACCGCGTCGCGGTCACCGCAGTTCTTATGCGGCCGATTGAGGGCTTTGTCGGGTTCGTTGTGTACGGCCGGTCGCTCCGGTGGCGCGTTCTGCTGTGCGGGGGGTTGACCGCGCATGCGATTCCTGGTTAGGTAAGGCATGCCTAATGGCGCTGCAGGGCGGCCGGAAGAACGCGGTCCGTCCGCCCGCGGCCGGGTTGGGCGGCATGGGTCAACTGAATAGAGGCGCGCCGCCGGCACGGATCGCCACCCGTGTCCGTGCGGGACCACCCGGTCGCGGGGACCGGGCGCCCGCACCTCGGCGGCGCGATGCACCACTGGAAAACGCGGCCGGGCTCGCCACGGGATCTGCGGGGATCCCGCCCAGCGCCGCATCACCGGTGTTCGGGTGCCGGCGCCACCCTTCCGGGCCTTCCGGGGCTCGGCAGGCTGCTCGCCACGCGGGCGCCGGCGCCCGGCATCGGCAGCGGAACCCGTGTTCCACCGGAAAAAGTGCGCACCCGGCGGCTCTGCGCGGAAGCCGCCGGGTGCGCACATCCGGTCCGATGAACCTGAAAACCCGGGAACCCCGGAACCTGTGAGCGTGTTGCGGGTGCGCCCGCCGCTGCGATCGGGTCAGATGCGCAGCAGCGCCGCGTTGAGCAGGCCGCCCAGCCGCTGCGCGCGCTGCTGGATCACGTCCAGCGCCTTGAGCGAGTCGAACCGCTCAAAGACAGCCCCCATGGCGTCGTTGCTCACCACCGACAGTCCGAGCACCTCGGCGTCCATCTCAACGGCGGCGATGGTCTCCAGTGCCATCGAACGCCCCACCAGGTCGGCTCCTGCCATCCGCAGCATGCCCAGCTCAGCGGGGGTCTGGAACTGCGGTCCCAGCAGCGAGGCGTAGACCCCCTCGGCCAGCGTGTGATCGGTGTCGTGCACCAGCGCGCGCAGCCGGGGACTGTAGGCCTCGGTGAGGTCGACGAAGTCCGGCCCCGACAGCGGCGAGGTCGAGGTCAGGTTGATGTGGTCGCGCAGCACGACCGGCTGGCCCACCGCGAAGTCGGCGCGCAGCGACCCGGCCGCGCCGGTGAGCACGACGGTCGAGGCTCCGGCCGAGATACCGGTGCGCACCGCGTGCGCGATGCGCATCGGGTCGTGCTCCTCGTAGAGGTGGGTGCGGCCGGAGAACACCGCGACCCGCTTGTTGCCGACCCAGCAGCTGCGCACGGTGGAGCCGTGGCCGGCTGCCGTGGGCGCCACGAAACCGGGCAGGTCGGTCATGTCGAGCTGGACATCGGAGCTGCCCAGGGTCTCGGCCGCGCCCGTCCACCCCGAGCCGAGGATGACCATGGCGTCGAAGGCGGTGGCACCGGTGCGGGCTTTCAGTTCGTCGGCCGCCTGGACGGCCAGTTGTTTGGCCTGGGCGGTCTTGGTCGTTGGGCGCACTTGCGTGGATTCGCTCACATCTCCGGAGAGTACCCCTGAGTAATCATCTTGATTCGGAACGCAACGCAGGGTGTTCAAATACGTCCGGAACGGGGGTGAACTGCTAGCGCCGCGCGCGCATCCGGACGCGGGCGCGCCCGCCCGGCGCCCACCGGTTCGCCCAAACGACCTCGCCCGCAGCTCAGGGCCGCGCCGGTGTGCAGGGGCGCGAGCGCAGGTCGGCGAGGTAGAACGGGGGCGCACCGGCGTTTTCGGCCGCGTCGGCGAGCATGGCCAGGTACAGCGCCGAAGGCAGCCCGCCTTCGTAGTCGTTGAGCACGTGGGTCCAGGCGGCGGTATCGCCGTCCAGCAGCGTGCTCGCCCTGACACGGATACGGGTGTAGAGGCCGAACGCGGCGCCGGCGCACTGGTCGACGTGGGCTTCGTCGCATTCGGGCACATCGTAGAGGGCCGCGAAGACGCTCGCCCCGGCCTGCTCGGCGATGGTCGCCAGCGCGCCGCCCCACGGCCCGGAAGCGCCGCCGAAGGTCAGCCGCCAGCCCTCCAGCCAGCCCGTGCCCCACAGCGGAGAGCGCGTAGCGCGCCCCGCCATCTGCTCGGGATCGAGATTGCAGCCGTAAGCGGCATAGAGGGCCACGGCGACCATGCTAAGCACCGGGGCTCGCCCCCGTTGAGATTTCCGCCGCCCGGCATGGCGGACAATGGGTAGACGGCAGAGGAGAGACATTCCAGGCGCAGGCCCACAAGGCAGCGGCGCAGCGACACGCGCCCGCCAGAAGGAGTGAAGCAGACGTGAGCAAGGTCGTGATCATCGGTGGCGGGCCGGGGGGCTATGAAGCGGCCCTGGTCGCCGCCCAACTCGGTGCGGACGTGACTATCGTGGACCGCGACGGGATCGGCGGCGCCTGCGTCCTCACGGACTGCGTCCCCTCCAAGACCCTCATCGCGACCTCTGTGCGCTCCACTTATGTCAAGGAGGCCGCCGAGCTCGGGATCGACATCTCGGCAACCGAGGGCCGCCCCGACGTCTCGGTCGACCTGCAGACGGTCAACGCCCGCGTGAAGCGCCTGGCCCAGGCCCAGTCCGACGACACCGCAGCGCGGGTGATCAAGGAGGGCGTCGAGGTCATCCCCGGCGAAGCCCGCCTGGTCGATCCCGGCATCGTCGCGGTCGGCGACCGGCGCATCAGCGCCGACGTCGTCCTGGTCGCCACCGGCGCCCACCCGCGCGAACTGCCGTCGGCCAAGCCCGACGGCGACCGCATCCTCACCTGGCGCCACCTCTACGACCTGGAGACCCTGCCGGAGAAGCTCATCGTGGTGGGCTCGGGTGTCACCGGCGCCGAGTTCGCCAACGCCTACCAAGGGCTGGGCGCCGAGGTCACGCTGATCTCCTCGCGCGAGCGCGTGATGCCCGCCCAGGACCCCGACGCCGCCGAGGTGCTGCAGGGCGTGTTCCAGCGCCTGGGCATGACCGTGCTGAGCAAGACCCGCGCCGAGTCGGTCACCAACACCGGCAACGGGGTGGTGGTCACCCTTTCCGACGGCCGCACGGTCGAGGGCAGCCACTGCCTGATGACGGTCGGCATGATCCCGAACACGGGCGGAATCGGGCTGGACGAGGCCGGTGTGCGCCTCGACGACGGCGGATTCATCCAGGTCGACCGGGTTTCGCGCACCTCCGCGCCGGGCGTCTACGCCGCGGGCGACTGCACCGGGGTGAACATGCTCGCGTCGGTGGCGGCCATGCAGGGCCGCATCGCGATGTGGCACGCGCTGGGCGAGGCGGTATCGCCGCTGAAACTGTCGACGGTGGCCGCGACCGTGTTCACCCACCCCGAACTGGCGTCGGTGGGGGCCACCGAGGAGGACGTGCGCAGCGGCCGGATCGACGCGCGGGTGGTCAACCTGCCGCTGGACACCAACCCGCGGGCGAAGATGACCAACAGCCAGGACGGGTTCGTCAAGCTGATCTGCCGCCGGCACACCGGGATCGTGATGGGCGGGGTCATCGTCGGCCCGCGCGCCAGCGAACTTATCCTGGCGGTGTCGGTGGCCGTGCAGCAGCGCTTGACCGTCGACGACCTCGCGCACACCTTCGCGGTGTACCCGTCGATGTCGGGCAGCATCACCGAGGCCGCCCGCTCGCTGATGCAAGGCTCGCCCGAGTAGCTTCCCGCACCCCGGTGCGCCGCCCGCCCGGGGCGGGCGGCGCACCGGGGTGCGGAAACGGCAACGGCCCCGGCGCTGCGCCGGGGCCGTTGTTCGCGCATGCTGTTCGTATCTGCTGTTCGTTGCTGCCCATGCAATGGGATGGGGAGAGCGCGAGCGCGGAGGCGGATCCGGCCGACTAGAAGTCGAACCCGCCGAAGTCGCCGCCGCCGAAGCCGCCGAAATCGCCGCCTCCGCCGAAGTCGCCGCCACCCATGTCGCCGCCGCCCATGTCGCCCATGCCGGCGCCCATCATGCCGCCGCCCATCATGGACCCCATCATCGAGCCCATCATCATGCCGGTGAACATGCCCATCATCATGTCCATGCCGAAGTAGCCGCCCGCGTAGGGGGCGTAGGCCGGACCGGCGTCGTAGTAGGGCCTGCGGTTGCCGTCGACCTCGACCATCCGGACATCGGGGTCGCGGTTGGAGAGCACGGCCTGTGCGCACGAGGGGCAGGCGGGAACGGACCGGCCGGTGCCGCCCGGGGGCGACCACATGACGTCCTGCTGCGAGGGCCCGTGCTGCGGGTTGAAGAAGCAGGGCTGGCGCCGTTCGGGCACCGGCTCGCCGTTCATCCGGGCGCGGGTGGCGACCATGTAGTAGCGGCCGTCCTCAAGCGCGTTGGTGACCTGCTGCACCTGGTCGGGCTCGCGGATGGAGTCGAGCGTGGCCTTGGCGCGGTCGTAGGAGTCCATCGCGTGCGTGTAGTCGGTACGCGTGGCCTCGTCGACCTTTGAGACGTCGAGTTCGAGCTGGGCGATGTCCTCGCCCAAGCGCACGACGTCCTCGTTGGCCATCTGCTTGATCTCGGCGAGTTCCTTGGCCTGCTGTTCGTCGCGGCGCTTCTTCCCGCGGTAGAGGAAGAAACCGCCGCCGACCACGGCAAGCGCCAGCAGGCCCAGCAGCATCGCACCGAAGACGCCGGAGGCGGCGTCGGCGGACTGCTGTTCCTCGACGGTCTCGGGCACGGCGACGAGAGTGTCGATCTGGCCCTCGTTGGCCGCGAGCAGATCCTCCTCAAGCGCCTGGTTCTCCGAGGAGCTCAGCTCGGTCGAGTTGACGATCAGCTCCTGGGAGCCGGCGAGAACGGCGTAGGTGCCGTCGCCGACCTGGGGCTGGATGTCTTCAAGGAAGCTGTTGACGCTGGCTTCGGAGTTCAGCGTGCCGTCCGAGAGCACCACGTAGTAGGTGGGGTTGGCAGCGGAGTCGGCAGCGTCGGCCAGGGTGTCCCGTTCGGCCTGGGGCAGCTGGTCGGTCGTTATCTCGGGGTCGACATAGACGTTGTCGTTTCGCAGCGCGTCGACGACCTCGTTCGACGCGGGGGCAGTGTCGGCGCTGGCCGGTGCCACTGCCATAGCGGTGAGCCCTGCGGCGAGCAGGGCGGGTACTACCAAGCGGCGCAACATGATCGTTCCTCTCGCCTCCCTCATCCGTACAGACGAACGGGTCGGCTGGAAGGTTCCCAGAACAGGCGGCTTTAGACCCAAGACTACGGGCGGCCCGCCGCTGTGGCGGGCCGCCCGTGGAACAAGTCAGCGGGTCGCTGGGGGGTCAGGCCGAAGAGCCCGATCCGCCGGCGGGTCCGGCAGCAGGTGCGGCCGCCGCTCCGGCGGGTTCGCCGCCGGAGTCATCGGCGTCGCGCGCCTGCGTGTCGGCGCCGCCGTCCGAACCGCCGGCACCGTCCTCGGCCGCGGTGGTCTTGCCGGCCGCGGTCTCCGTCTCCAGGTCGGCTCCGGGCTCAGGGGAGACGAAACCGCCCAGGCCGCGCGGGGCGTGGAACCGCGCCACGTCCATGATCTTCTCGCGCTTGGCCACCAGCGCCGGCACGAACGCCTGGCCGGCCACGTTGGTGGCGGTGCGGCCCATGTCCAGGATCGGGTCGACCGCCAGCAGCAGGCCCACGCCCTCCAGCGGCAGCCCCACCGTCGACAGGGTCAGGGTGAGCATGACCGTGGCACCGGTGGTGCCGGCGGTGGCGGCCGAACCGATCACCGAGACGAACACGATGAGCAGGAAGTCGGTCACACCCAGCGGCACGCCGTAGAACTGCGACACGAAGATCGCGGCGATTGCGGGGTAGATCGCGGCGCAACCGTCCATCTTGGTGGTGGCGCCGAATGGGACTGCGAAGGACGCGTAGTGCCGCGGCACACCGAAGTTGGTCTCGGCCACCCGCTCGGTCACCGGCATGGTGCCCATCGAGGAGCGCGAGACGAAGCCCAACTGCACCGCGGGCCACACGCCGGTGAAGAACTTCAGCGGGGACAGGCCGTGCAGGCGGGCCAGCAGCGGGTACACGACGAACATCACCAGGGCCAGGCCCACGTAGATCGCCAGCGCGAACCTGCCCAGGGCGCCCACGGTGGTCCAGCCGTAGCTGTAGACCGCGTTGCCGAGCAGGCCGGCGGTGCCCAGCGGGGCCAGGCGGATGACCCACCACAGCACCTTCAGCACCACGTTCAGCGCCGAGCGGGTGAAGGCCAGGAACGGTTCGGCCGCCGACCCGACGCGCACCGCGGCGATTCCGATCGCGATCGCGATGACGATGAGCTGCAGCGCGTTGAAGTCCAGGCTGGTGGTCAGCGCGCCGGCCTCTTCGGAGGTGCTGGCCGTCACGCCGAGGAAGTTGACCGGGACGATGCTTTCCAGGAACGCCAGCCACGAGCCCTGCGACCCGGCGTCGGGGGCCTCAGCGGCCCCGGCGTCCACACCGCTGTTGACGCCCGGCTGGAAGAGCAGGCCCAGCCCGATGCCGATGGCGACCGCGATCAGCGCGGTGATGGCGAACCACAGCAGGGTCTGCCCGGCGAGGCGGGCGGCGTTGGAGGTGTTGCGCAGGTTGGCGATGGAGGAGATGACCGCCAGCACGATCAGCGGCGGCACGATCGTGCGCAGCAGCGTCACGAATGTGGAGCCGATGGTGTCGAGTGTCAGCGCGAGCCAGTTGGGATCGTCGGCCGTGCCGCCCATCTGCCGGGCGACCACACCCAGGGCGATGCCGATGGCGAGGGCGGCGAGGACTTGGACGGCGAAGGGTATGCGCCGCAGTGCGGATAGCACGGGGTGACTCCTGAATCAGGACGTAACCGGTGCCCGGCTGGTGGCGGGCACGTCGGGGACAACAGGCGCGGTCGGCACAGAGCCTGCGCGCGGGAACAGGCTGGTGGGCGTGTCAGGTACGCCGACACGCCTGGGAGGCGACACGGCACAGATCGATGTGCCGGCGCACGGTCAGGCCCCAAAGGTTGGTCACGAACAAGCACAATGGAGGCCACCGCCGAGTTATTCCCCGATTGGGGACGAATGCCACACGGATCACATTTGCGCCCGAATTTGTCACTCTCGGGAGTCGATGTTGTGCGTGCGGTCGCTGCCGGTGCGGCAAGGGCTTTGACTTCGCTCCGCTGTGCGGCCTTGTGGCCTGCACGGAAAAGCGGCACCGAGGGCGGCGGTCGGGCCGGGCGGGCGCGCGTGTGCCCGTTGTGTCGGATTACAGGGTGGCTGTGCGCCCGTTATGTCGGTTTCCCGTTGCTGATCATGCGGAATTGCCGGTCTTAGCGTTGTATTCGGGGCATTTCTGCAGGGTCGGTGACCGCGCGCCCGCCGCTTGCGGTGGGACCGGTGACCGCGCGCGCCGGCCGCCCGCGGGCGTTGCCGCTGCTTTTCAGCCCCAGGCCACCTGCGGTCGGCTGCGGGCAAGGCCGCCGAGCGGGCCCGTGTCCGCCCTGGTCCCCGGACGCACCGGCCGCCATGGCCGGTGCGTCATCAGTGGCTCCGTGCGGGTCGGCTTCTTCAGGGTGATCGGTCCACCCGGGGGTCTCGCTGCTGCACAGGGCACCGGCATGCGGGCAGACCCGATCGATCAGGGTCTATTAAACAGGGCTTAAGCGTCCTTGATCTCGCAGACCACGCCGCCGTTGCTCAGACCGTCGCCCGCGGCGACCGACAGGCCCGTGATCACGCCGGACTTGTGTGCGGTAAGCGGCTGCTCCATCTTCATCGCCTCGATGACGACCACGGGATCGCCTTCGGCGACCTCCTGGCCGTCCTCGGCCACGACCTTGACCACGGTGCCCTGCATCGGCGACACCAGCGAGTCGCCGCCGGCCGCGGAAGTGGTGCCGCCGGTGCGGGTGCCGCGGCGCGCAGCGCGTCCGGCCGGGTTGCGGGTGCCGGCACCGGCCGCACCGGCCGGGTCGCCGGCGGCGGCGCCCAGGCCCGCGGGCAGGACGACTTCGAGGCGTTTGCCGCCGACCTCGACTGTGATCGGTTCGCGCTCGCCGGGTGCGGCGGGCTCGGCCGTGCCCGAGTAGGGGGCGATGGTGTTGTCGAACTCGGTCTCGATCCAGCGGGTGTACACCGAGAACGGGGCCGCTGGGTCGGCCGGGGCAAAGGCCGGGTCGTCGATGACGGCCAGGTGGAACGGGATGACCGTGGGCATCCCGCCGACCTCGAACTCCGCCAGCGCCCGGCGCGAACGCTCCAGCGCCTCGGTGCGCGTGCGGCCGGTGACGATCAGCTTGGCCACCATGGAGTCGAAGGCCTGGGGCACGGTGAACCCGGCCTCGCAGCCGGTGTCGACCCGCACGCCCGGGCCGCTCGGCAGGTTCAGCGCGGTGATGGTGCCCGGGGCGGGCATGAAGTTGCTGCCGGCGTCCTCGGCGTTGATGCGGAACTCGACTGAGTGCCCGCGCAGAGCGGGGTCGCCGTAGCCCAGTTCCTCGCCGTCGGCGACCCGGAACATCTCGCGGACCAGGTCGATCCCCGATACCTCCTCGGTGACCGGGTGCTCGACCTGCAGCCGGGTGTTGACCTCAAGGAAGGACACGGTGCCGTCGGTGCCCACCAGGAACTCGCAGGTGCCCGCGCCCACGTAGCCGGCCTCGGCCAGGATGGCCTTGGACGAGGAGTACAGCAGCTTCTCCTGCTCGGCCGTCAGGAACGGCGCCGGGGCCTCCTCGACCAGTTTCTGGTGGCGCCGCTGCAGCGAGCAGTCGCGGGTGGAGACCACGACCACGTTGCCGTGGCCATCGGCCAGGCACTGGGTCTCGACGTGGCGGGGGCGGTCGAGGTAGCGCTCAACGAAGCACTCGCCGCGGCCGAACGCCGAAACGGCCTCGCGCACCGCGGAGTCGTAGGCATCGGGGACCTCGTCCAGCGTGCGGGCGACCTTGAGGCCGCGCCCGCCGCCGCCGAAGGCCGCCTTGATCGCGATGGGCAGCCCGTGCTCGCGGGCGAAGGCCAGGACTTCGTCGGATCCGCTGACCGGATCGGAGGTGCCGGCGACCAG
The DNA here is from genome assembly GCF_054778995.1 of Streptomonospora sediminis. NCBI lineage: Bacteria > Bacillati > Actinomycetota > Actinomycetes > Streptosporangiales > Nocardiopsidaceae > Streptomonospora > Streptomonospora sediminis. The sequence goes on along the minus strand of NZ_BAAGYZ010000119.1, from coordinate 13,905 downwards.
CGGCGCGCCCACCTTCTGCGCGATGTGGCGGGCGGCGACCTTGTCGCCCAGCGACCTGATCGCCGCGGGCGGCGGCCCGATCCAGGTCAGCCCGGCGTCGATGACCGCTTGGGCGAAGTCGGCGTTTTCGGCGAGGAACCCGTAACCGGGGTGCACGGCGTCGGCACCGGTGCGTTCGGCCACCGCCAGGATCTTGCCGAAATCGAGGTAGCTGTCGGCGGGGGTCTGCCCGCCGAGGGCGTAGGCCTCGTCGGCGACCTTGGCGTGCAGGGAGTCCAGGTCGGGTTCGGCGTAGACGGCGACGCTGGCGATGGCGGAGTCGCGGCAGGCGCGCGCGATGCGGACCGCGATCTCGCCCCGGTTGGCGATCAGAACTTTGCGCACGGTGGAATTCCTCCTGGTCCGGTGCCTGCGGGGGCGGCGCCGGTTTTGTGACAAGTCTAGGGAGCGGCGGACGGCTGCGGGGTCGAAGCCGCCTGGGACTGGGGAAAAACAGGGGGTTCAGTCCGGGTGGTAGGCGGCGCGCCAGGCTCCGGGGCCGGGGGCGGGCGGGCGGCGCAGCAGCCGCGACCGGTCGCGCCAGCCCGACCTGGGCTGCGGCTGCCGGGCCGCGCGCGCGGCCTGCACAGCGCGCGCGCGGGCGGTCAGCGCCGCGACCAGCGCCGCGGCCTCCTCGGGGCTGGGGTCGCCCCGCACCACCCGCAGGAACGGTGCGGGTGCGGGCCCGGACGGATGGTCGGTGGTCATGACGCCCTCTCGTCCCTCGGCTCGTTGCTCGGCTCGGACCGCAACGGACGCGCTGCGCGCCCCGGCGCGGATGGCCCGAGCCCTGCCCGCCCGCCGTTTCCGGAGCGCTTCACAGCGGGATGTTCCCGTGCTTCTTGGGCGGGTGCTGTTCGCGCTTGTTCTCCAGCGACCGCAGCGCCTTGGCCACCGAAGTGCGGGTCTCGGAGGGCAGGATGACCCCGTCGATGTAGCCGCGCTCGGCGGCGGAGTACGGGTTGAGCAGCGTGTCCTCGTAGTCCTGGATGAGCCGCGCGCGCTCGGTCTCGGTGTCGTCGGCGGCCGCCAGGGTCCGCCGGTGCAGGATGTTGACCGCGCCCTGGGCGCCCATGACCGCGATCTGGGCAGTGGGCCAGGCCAGGTTGATGTCGGCGCCCAGGTGCTTGGAGCCCATCACGTCGTAGGCGCCGCCGTAGGCCTTGCGCGTGATGACCGTGACCAGCGGGACGGTGGCCTCGGCGTAGGCGTAGATGAGCTTGGCGCCGCGGCGGATGATGCCGTTCCACTCCTGGTCGGTGCCCGGCAGAAAACCGGGGACGTCCACGAACGTCAGCACCGGGACGTTGAAGGCGTCGCAGGTGCGCACGAACCGGGCCGCTTTCTCGGAGGCGTCGATGTCGAGGCACCCGGCCAGGCTCATCGGCTGGTTGGCGACCACGCCCACCGGGCGGCCCTCGACGCGCCCGTAGCCGACCACCAGGTTGGTGGCGAATTGGGCGTGGACCTCCAGGAAGGCGCCGTCGTCGAGGGTGTGCTCGATGACCCGGTGCATGTCGTAGGGCTGGTTGGCGGAGTCGGGCACAAAGGTGTCCAGCTCCAGGTCGGCCGCTGTGATGCCGTCCTCGCCCGGGCCCTCCTGCAGCGGCGGGTCCTCCAGGTTGTTGGCGGGCAGGTACGACAGCAGGTCGCGGACGTAGTCCAGCGCGTCCTGCTCGTCGGCGCCCATGTAGTGGGCCGCACCGGACTTGGCGTTGTGCGCGCGGGCGCCGCCCAGGTCCTCCATCGTGACGTCCTCGCCGGTGACCGTCTTGATGACGTCGGGGCCGGTGATGAACATCTGCGAGCTTTGGTCGACCATGACGACGAAGTCGGTCAGGGCGGGGGAGTAGACGTGCCCGCCCGCCGCCGCGCCCATGATCAGCGAGATCTGCGGGATGACGCCGGAGGCCCGGGTGTTGCGCTTGAAGATCTCGCCGTAGAGGCCCAGCGCGACCACACCCTCCTGGATGCGCGCGCCGCCGCCCTCGTTGATGCCCACGACCGGGCAGCCGGTCTTCAGGGCGTGGTCGAGGACCTTCACGATCTTCTCGCCGTAGACCTCGCCGAGCGAGCCGCCGAAGACGGTGACGTCCTGGCTGAACACCGCGACGGGGCGGCCGTCGACCGTGCCGTGGCCGGTGACGACACCGTCGCCGTTGGGGCGGTTGGAGTCGAGTCCGAAGTTGGTGGAGCGGTGCCGCGCCAAGGCGTCGAACTCCACGAACGATCCCGGGTCGAGCAGTGCGTCGACGCGCTCGCGCGCGGTCCACCTGCCTTTGGCGTGCTGCTTCTCGATGGCACGCTCGGAGCCGGCGTGCACGGCCTCGTATCGGCGGCGCTGCAGATCGGCGAGCTTGCCCGCTGTCGTGTGGATGTCGATGTCGGCCGCGGGCAGTGGTTCAGGGGCTTCGGTGGCCATGGAACCTCACGATAGCCGCGCAACGGGACCGCGTGTCCGGGTCCCCCGGAGTTACTCGCTGGTAAATGACCTAGACCGTGGCCGGATCCGGACCGAACAGACGAGGGACGCGTGGCCGCGGTGAACGGCATGGGGACCTACGCGCTCCCGCTGGACTGACACGGTCCTGTAGAACCCCGCGGCCGACGTGGGGAAGGGACGGTGGACCGCCGGCCGCGCGGTCGTATACATGCGGGCCCGAAGCCGGACGGTCTCCACTGACGGGCCGCGCGCTCGCGGCGGTTCCTGTAGCCGGGCTTCCAACCGCTCCGCTGCCGTCTCGTGAAGAGTGGGCCCGAACAGGGAGTCACTCCGGCGGACGCCGGCCACCCAGGCAGGCAGCCGGGCGACCCCGTTCGTCGCGGGAGCGCCATACGCGCGGATCCCGAACGGGTACCCGGCCGGGGGCGGCGGCGACGCCGGAGTTATGGTCCCCGTTCAACAATGGTTCAGACCAATCTGGGTAGGGTCGTCCACATGACAGCGGTAAGCGCGGAACGCGACAGTGCTCGCCAGGAGATGCCCGATCAGTTGCGCGGCGACGTGCGGCTCCTCGGCGGGATGCTCGGTACGGTCCTGGCCGAAAGCGGCGGAGAGGACCTGCTCGCCGACGTCGAACGGTTGCGGCGCGCCGTGATCGGCGCGCGGGACGGCTCGGTCGGCGGCGACGAGATCACCGAACTGGTGGCCTCCTGGCCGTTAGAGCGCGCCAAAGAGGTGGCGCGCGCATTCACGGTGTACTTCCACCTGGCCAACCTCGCCGAAGAGCACCAGCGCATCCGCGCCCTCCGCGAACGCGACGACGCCGCCAACCCGCCGCGGGAGTCGCTGGCGGCCGCCGTGCGCGCCGTCCGCGACAGCGCGGGCGAGGACGGCCTGCGCGAGCTGGTCGAAGGCATGGAGTTCCACCCGGTACTGACCGCCCACCCCACCGAGGCGCGGCGCAGGGCCGTCTCGACCGCGATCCTGCGGGTCGGCGGCCAGCTGGAGCGGCTGCACACCGCCTACCCGGGCAGCACCGCCGAGGCCGAGGCCCAGCGGCGGCTGATGGAGGAGATCGACCTGCTGTGGCGCACCTCGCAGCTGCGCTACACCAAGCTCGACCCGCTGGACGAGGTCCGCACCGCACTTGCGGCCTTTGACGAGACCATCTTCCAGGTCGTCCCGGAGATCTACCGGGCGCTGGACGCGGCCATCGACCCCGAGGGCACCGGCCGCGAACCAGCCCGCGCCCGCCCGTTCGTGCGATACGGAAGCTGGATCGGCGGCGACCGCGACGGCAACCCCTTCGTCACCCACGACATCACCCGCGAAGCGATCTCCATCCAGGCCGACCACGTGCTGCGGGCACTGGAGAACGCCTGCGGCCGCATCGCCCGCACCATGACCGCCTACGGCAACCTCACCCCCGCCAGCGGCGATCTGCGCGACGCGCTGGCGGCCTGCGAGGCCGGACATCCGCGGATCATGGCCGAGATCACCAAGCGCTCGCCCAACGAACCGCACCGCCAGGCGCTGCTGTTCGCCGCCGAGCGGCTGCGCGCCACCCGCGAGCGCAACGCCGACCTCGCTTACGCAGGCCCGCAGGAGTTCCTGGCCGACCTGCGCCGGGTGCAGGGATCGCTGTCGGAGGCCGGGGCGGTGCGCCAAGCCAACGGCGAGCTCCAGCACCTGGTCTGGCAGGCCGAGACGTTCGGCTTCCACCTCGCCGAACTGGAGATCCGCCAGCACAGCGAGGTGCACGCCCAGGCCCTGGCCGAGCTCCGCGCCGGCCGGGAACCCTCCGAGCGCACGCAGGAGGTGCTGGCCACGCTGCGGGTCGTCGCCTGGATCCAGGAGCGCTTCGGTGCCGAGGCCTGCCGCCGCTACGTCGTCAGCTTCACCCGCTCGGCCGACGACATCGCCGCCGTCTACGAGCTGGCCGACTACGCCATGCCCAGCGGGCAGGCGCCCGTGCTCGACGTCGTCCCGCTGTTCGAGACCGGCGCCGACCTGGAGGCCTCGCCGCACGTGCTCGACGGCATGCTGGCGCTGCCGCGGATGCAGGAGCGCCTGGCGCAGACCGGCCGCCGCATGGAGGTCATGCTCGGCTACAGCGACTCCGCCAAGGACGTCGGCCCGGTCAGCGCCACGCTGCGCCTTTACGACGCCCAGGCCCAGCTCACCGCGTGGGCCGAACGCAACGGCGTGCAGATGACGATGTTCCACGGCCGCGGCGGGTCGCTGGGGCGCGGCGGCGGACCCGCCAGCCGCGCGCTGCTGGCCCAGGCGCCCGGATCGGTGGCGGGCCGGTTCAAGGTGACCGAGCAGGGCGAGGTGATCTTCGCCCGCTACGGGCGGCACGCCATCGCCCACCGCCACATCGAGCAGGTCGGCCACGCCATCCTGATGGCCAGCACCGACCAGGTGCAGGACCGCGCCCGCGAGGCGTCGCACAAGTACCGCGGCCTCGCCGACGGGGTCGCCGAGGCCGCCCACGGGGCCTACCGCGAACTCATCGACACCGAGGGCTTCGCCGAGTGGTTCTCCCGGGTCAGCCCGCTGGAGGAACTGGGCGAGCTGCGGCTGGGGTCGCGTCCCTCGCGGCGCAGCGCCGCCCGCGGGCTGGACGACCTGCGCGCCATCCCGTGGGTGTTCGCCTGGACCCAGACCCGCGTCAACCTGCCCGGCTGGTTCGGCCTGGGCACCGGGCTGGCCGCGGTACCCGACCTGGACGCGTTGCGGGCGGCCTACAACGAGTGGCCGCTGTTCGCCTCGCTGCTGGACAACGCCGAGATGAGCCTGGCCAAGACCGACCGCACCATCGCCGAGCGCTATCTGGCGCTGGGCGGGCGGCCCGAGCTGACCGAGCTGGTGCTGGCCGAGTACGACCGCACCCGCGACCTGGTGCTCAAGGTGACCGGCCACGACCGGCTGCTGGAGAATCGCCGGGTGCTCTCGCGCGCCGTCGACCTGCGCAACCCGTACGTCGACGCGCTGTCCCACCTGCAGTTGCGGGCGCTGGAGGCGCTGCGCAGCGACGAGAACCACGAGCGGTCTGAGGAGGACCACGGGCACCTGGAGCGGCTGCTGCTGCTCACGGTCAACGGCGTGGCGGCCGGCCTGCAGAACACCGGCTGACATCCGGCCCGGCCGACTCCGGCCGGCACTGGCGGCACCCGCGGGCGGCGGTCGCGGGCGGTCCGGGGAACCGGTCGCCCGCGACCGGGCGCCCCACCCGCGCGGCCGCCCCGGCCGGATGCGGGCGGCGGGCAGGGGCGGTTGAATGAAGGCATGGCCACACCGACCCCATCCGCCCCCGGCGACCCGGGCGCATCCGCTCCCGCAGACCACTCCGGTTCCCCGGCCTCTCCGGGCACGCCCCCTGCCTCCGGCGCCGCGGGTTCTTCCGGCTCCTCCGGCTTCCCCGAGGACGGCGGGAGCGCCGCCGGAGGCGCGGACCGGCCGCCGCTGCGCGGGCGGACCCTGGAGACCGCGCTGGTCCGCCCCGGCGGCCTGTGGCAGCGCGTGGACGTGCTGCCCGAAACCGGCTCCACCAACAGCGAGCTGCTCGACCGCGCCCGGCGCGGCGAACCCGCGGGCACGGTGCTGGCCACCGACAACCAGACCGCCGGCCGGGGCCGGCTGGACCGCGGTTTCACCACCCCGGCGCGGGCCGCACTGATCCTCTCGGTGCTGGTGCGCCCCGCCGCCGCACCCGCCCGGTGGGGCTGGCTGCCGCTGCTCATGGGCGTGGCCGCGGTGCGGGTGCTGCGCGGCGGTCCGGGCGTGCCCGCGGTGCTGAAGTGGCCCAACGACGTCCTGGTGCAGGGCAGCGAGCACAAGCTCGCCGGCATCCTTTCCGAGGCGGCGTTTTCGGCACCTGCGGATTCCGCGGCCGGAGGGGGAAACGGCAAGGGAACCGGCGCGGGCGTTGTCATCGGTATCGGGTTGAACGTCGCCCAGGAGCGCGGCGAGCTGCCGGTCGACTCCGCCACCTCGCTTGCGCTGTGCGGCGCGCCCGGAGCCGACCGCGAGGCGCTCGCGGTGGCGCTGCTGGAGGAGTTCGCCGACCTGTACGCCGCATGGTCCGCCGCCGACGGCGACGCCGGCCGGTCGGGCTTGGCGGCGGAGTACGCGGCCTGCTGCTGCACCCTGGGCCGCAGCGTCCGGATCCACCTGCCGGCCGGACGCGAGCTGCACGGCACGGCCACCGCGGTCGACACCGAAGGGTGCCTGGCCGTCCGCGACGGCACGGGCAAGGTGCACGCGCTGAGTGCGGGCGATGTCGTACACGTGCGTCCGCAGCAGATCTGACGGCCCTGGTGGGCGCCCCGCCGCCGCACCCCGCACGAGTATCGCCGCCGGCTGGAAACAGCGGGCGGCCGGGGACGGTCATCTACTAAGTCTTTATGTAGTCAATCGTGCACGAAGGGTTGCGGAAGCAGGTTCCGGGACACGTTTCCCATGACGCCTGAACCGGGCGCCCCAACGGGCCCGGTGCGACACACCCGCAAGGGGGATCCGCCGCATGCCGCACCCAACCGCACCGCAGGTCCGCGCGGCGCCGGTGCCGCCACCACCGGAAGCCGCGCCGCCCACCGGAGCCGGCCGGTTGCGCAGGCGCGCCGCCGCGCTGCTCGCAGGAGCCTGCTGCGCGCTGCTGCTCTGCCCGGCCGCCGGCAGCACCGGCGCAGCCGCCTATCCCGGACCGCCGGCGGCGCCCGTTGCCGGCCCGCCCCCGCCGCACGCGCCCGTGCAGCCCGGTGCCGCGTTCGACGCCGTGTTCGCCGGTGACCGGGGGGCATCGGCGACACCGGACGTCGAACCGCCCGGCGCCCACCGCAAGACCCGCGCCGACACGCTGGCCGACCGGGTCAACCGGGTCCACACGGCTTCGGGGTGCGAGCGGCTGCGCCGCGACGACCGGCTCGACGCGGCCGCGCGCGGCCACGCCCGCGGCATGGCCCGGCGCGGCGAACTCGACCACACCGGCAACGACGGCGGCGGCCCCGGCGACCGGGCCGCCGCAAAGGGCTACCGGCAATGGTCGGGCGAGCTGATCGCCGCAGGCCAGCAGAGCGCCGACCAGACTCTGCGCGCGTGGCGGACGAGCGCCGGCCACCGCCGCATCCTGCTGGACTGCGGGCACTCCGAACTCGGTACCGGGGTGGTCGAGCACTCCGGGCGCCTGTACTGGACCTTGGAATTGGGACGCGGCTAGCACCGGGCCCTTTGCCGCCGCCCGGTTGCGGCCGGGGCCATAGGGGACCGGTCGCCGGCGGGTGCGAAACCCGGGCGGGTACCGGGGGGTACCGGTCAAAAGGGAGCCGGGTTTCTTGACGTGCATGGGTTCCAGGTACTAAACCGACAGTGATACGCGGGAGACCGCGGCCGATCCCGGCCCCCGCCGCCTCCTCCGCAGCACCCACCTCCAACACGAGAGTTCCTATGTCGTCGCGTCCCGACCCAACGGAGATCGAAGCCGTCCTGCTCGGCGGAGAGGCGCGTTACACGCGCGAAGAGGCGGTGCAGCTGGCCGGGGCCTCCGGCGAGTTCACCAAACGCGTGTGGCGGGCGCTGGGCTTTGCCACACGCGGCGACGACGCCGTCGCCTTCACCGACGGTGACGTCGAAGCGCTGCGCACCACCTCCGAGCTGATGAAGAACGGGATCCTCGACGAGGACGCCGCGATCCGGCTGGCCCGTGCGATGGGCCAGACCATGGCCCGGTTGGCGGAGTGGCAGACCAGCATCCTGTCCACGCTCTCCCACGCCCCTGAGAAAGGCACCGACCAAGAGCCGCACGGGCCGCTGGTGGGGTTCTCCCAGGAGCTCATGCCCGATATCGAGACCCTGCTGCTCTACATCTGGCGGCGCCAGCTCGCCGCGTCGGTTGCGCGGCGGGTCGCGTTCCTGCGCAGCAGCGAGGACGCCGCCCCCACCTACTTCCCGCTCGCAGTGGGCTTCGCCGACCTGGTCTCGTTCACCACCTTGAGCCGCGAGCTGGACGAGGTCGAACTCGCCGAGGTGGTCGAGGGTTTCGAGTCCACCGCCACCGACATCGTGGCCTCCGGCGGCGGGCGCGTGGTCAAGACGCTCGGCGACGAAATCCTCTACGTGGCCAACACCGCCGGCCAGGCCGCCGAGATCGCGCTGCAGCTCGCCGACGGCGTCAAGACCCACATAGAGGTCCCCGACGTGCGGGTGGGGCTGGCCTACGGTCCGGTGCTGGCGCTGCTCGGCGACGTGTTCGGTACCACGGTCAACCGCTCCTCGCGGCTGACCTCGTTCGCCCGCCCCGGCACCGTCCTGATCGACGATGCGCTCGCCGAGCTGCTGAGCGACGATTCGTCGCTGCAGGTGGTGGCGGTCCGGGCGCGCCACGCCCACGGGTTGGGCCAGCTGCAGCCCTACGCCCTGCGCCGCAGCTTCGAACCCGCCGGCCCGGTGGCGGGCTGACCCGCCCACCGGGGGCGCTGCGCGCTGCGCGGCGGCATGGCAACCGCGGCGGGCCGTCGGCTAACATCCGGCGAAACCCGACCCCCCGGCCATGCAGCAGGAGGCCCCCTTTGACCGCCAAGCGCCGGATAGCCGCAACCGCAGTCGCCCTGGGAATCGCACTCGGCAGCGGTGGGATGACCGCTCCGGCGGCCCTCGCCGACGGGGCGCAGACACCGCCCGAGGTGGCCGAGTCCATCCGGGCCCAGCCGTGGGTGCGGCTGGAGGAAGGCGACCGGGACTACCGCGTGCTCGCCGCGGCCGCGATCCTGGCCGAGGAGCGCTATTACCCGAAGGAACCGATCGTCACCTTCGACGACGACATGAGCGCCGCCGTCGAGCAGTACCAGGGCGACCGCGGGCTGCCGGTCACCGGCGCGGTCGACGGGGCGACATGGGTGGAGCTCCGCGACGACGTCGGCCTCATGAGCGCCGGCGACCCCCGCCATGCGATGGCCAACGGGCTGGAGCACTCGCTCACCCACCTCGGGTTCAGCCCTTCCCCCTCCGGGTACGGCGGCTTCACCGCGGCGGTCAAGGCGTTCCAGCGCGACCGGGGCATCGGTGTCGACGGGGTCATCGGCCCGGTCACCTTCCGCGCGATGTACGCCGAAGGCGCCGAAGACCAGTAGAGCCGGCGGCCGCAGCCGCCGCCCCGGTACCACCGCCGTTCCCTGCCCCGCCGACCGCATGGCGGCATGGGCGAATGGGCGAATGGTCCAGTGGCCGAAACCTGCAGCCCCGGACGCGCGGGTGCGCAGGCCCGCGCACCCGCGCACCCGCGGCTCAGCCCTGGTCGCCCCGCAGGTAGGACGCCGCGTCGCGGGCGCGGGCAAGCAGGTCGGCGGGGTCGTCGCCCGCCACGTTGACGTGGCCGATCTTGCGGCCCGGGCGCACCTGTTTGCCGTAGAAATGCACCTTGGCCGCGGGGTCCTTGGCCATGACGTGGATGTAGCGCCCGTAGACGTCGGGGTCCTCGCCGCCGAGCACATTGGCCATCACCGTGTAGGGAGCGGTGGCGCGCGGCGATCCCAGCGGAAGGTCGAGCACCGCGCGCAGGTGCTGCTCGAACTGGGAGGTGCGCGCCCCGTCCATGGTCCAGTGCCCGGAGTTGTGCGGGCGCATCGCCAACTCGTTGACGACCACGCCGCCGGCGGTCTCGAACAGCTCCACCGCGAGCACGCCGACCACGTCCAGGGCGTGGGCGAGGTCGATGGCCAGCTCCTGGGCGGCGGTGGCCTTGTCGTCGTCCAGGCCGGGGGCCGGGGCGATGACCTCGTGGCAGATGCCGTCGCGCTGCACGGTCTCAACGACCGGGTAGACCGCGAGCTGGCCGTAGGGCGACCGGGCCACCTGCACCGCCAGCTCGCGGCGGAAGCCGACCTTCTCCTCGGCGAGCAGGGACACACCGTTCTCGTCGGCGCGCTCCAGCACGGCCAGTGCCTCGGCGCGGTCGCCGGCGATCCACACGCCCTTGCCGTCGTAGCCGCCGCGTGCGGCCTTGAGGACGATCGGCCAACCGGTCTCGGCGGCGAACGCCTCGATCTGGCCGATGGCGGTCACCGCGCGCCAGCGGGGGCACGGCACGCCCAGCTCGCGGGCACGGGTGCGCATGCGCAGCTTGTCCTGGGCGTGCTGGAGCGCGGCGCGGCCGGGACGCACAGCGGCGCCGGTCTCCTCGACCTCGCGCAGCACGGGTTCGGGCACGTGCTCATGGTCGAAGGTCAGCACGTCGCAGGACTTCGCGAAGGCCAGCAGGTCGGCGAGCCCCCGGTCGTCCCCCAGTTGGACGTCGCCGCAGACGCGCGCCGCGCTGTCGGCAGGGGACCCGGCCAGGACGCGGAAATCCACGCCCAGCGCGATTCCCGCCTGGTGGGTCATCCGGGCAAGCTGCCCGCCGCCGACCATCCCGACACGGGGGACGGGCCGATGTTGCTCGCTCACTGTTCCTCAACTCGTTGACGACTTCTACGCTGATGGTGCAGCGAAGGGCGGGAGTAGGCTGGCAGCCGCCTTCTGCGGCGCCCCACGGAATTCTAGTGACCACCCGGCCAAAGGAGCGGAAACCCCCAGTGCAACCGGTGAGCAGGCTCGCGTCCTGGCTGCCGCGGTTCGTCCGCGAGCTGGCCAAGTTCGGCACGGTCGGCGGCGCGGCCTACGTGGTCCAGGTGCCGGCCACCAACTTCTGCTGGCTGGTGCTGGACGCTCCGCCGCTGGCGGGCCAGGCGATGGGTGTGCTGGTCGCCACGGTGGTGGCCTTCTTCGGCAACCGGTACTGGACGTTCCGGCACCGCGCGCGCACCGGCCTGGCCCGCGAGTACGGCCTGTTTTTCGTGTTCAACGCGGTCGGGCTGGCGATCCAGCTGGGGTGCCTTGGCACGTCGGTCTACCTGCTCGGGTTCGACGGCCCGCTGGCGCAGAACATCGCCGGCAACGTGGTCGGTGTCGGGCTGGGGTCGCTGTTCCGGTTCTGGTCCTACCGCAGATGGGTGTTTCCGGCGCCGCCGGTTGCCGAACCCGCGCCGCGGCCGGCGGATTCCCATTCGGCCGGTGGCGCGGCGGGCAACGCAGCGTCCGGCGCCGAGGTTGCCGCGCCGGGACCCGAGCGTTCCTGACGGCCGGAGCCGGGGGGCGCGTGCGGGGCCGCGCGATCGGTCCGGCGGACCGGGCCGATACGGCCCGCGGGATTTCGCCGGGCGGTAAATTCGCCGCAGGCGGCGGTAAAGAATTCTTGGTTCGCAGGCGGTTTTTCGGATTTTGTCCGTTATGCGGCAGGCGTATTTCCGGTCAACCGGGAGCCTTGCGGCGCGCATAATAGGGAAATACGTGCCATCGTTTTACGATCAACCCTATGACCTGCGTTTTGCTGGCCGAAGACGATACTTCGATCTCCGAGCCCCTCGCGCGCGCACTCCGCCGCGAAGGATACTCCGTCGAGGTGACCGTCAACGGCAATGAGACCCTCGACCGCGCCCGCGCCGGCGATATCGATCTGATGGTCCTCGATCTCGGCTTGCCCGAAATGGACGGGTTGGAGGTGGCCCGTCGGTTGCGAGCCGAGGGCCACGGCACACCGATACTGATTCTGACCGCCCGCGCCGACGAGGTCGATACCGTGGTGGGCCTCGACGCGGGCGCCGACGACTACGTCACCAAGCCGTTCCGGCTGGCCGAGCTGCTCGCCCGCGTCCGCGCACTGCTGCGCAGAGGCGGCGCCGAGGTTCCGGTCGTGCACGGTGTGCGCATCGACAACGACTCCCGGCGCGCCTGGATCGGCGACCGCGAGCTGCAACTGACCACCAAGGAGTTCGACCTGCTGCGGGTTCTGGTGCGCGACGCCGGAAAGGTGGTGACCCGCGAGCAGATAATGCGGGAGGTATGGGACACCAACTGGTGGGGGTCCACCAAGACACTCGACATGCACATATCGTGGCTGCGCCGCAAGCTCGGCGACGACGCGAACCAGCCGTCCTACATCACGACGGTGCGGGGTGTCGGCTTCCGGTTTGAACGCGATTAGTCGGGCTCGTCCCGCCGCCGGGCAGTAGGGGTGTGACATGCGCAGGCGGATGCTGTTCTCCACGCTGGTGGTGACCGTCATCGCGGTCCTCCTGCTGGGCCTGCCGCTGGGCGCGCTCACCTACACCACCGTCAGCAGCCAGGCCGAGCGCCAGGTGGAGCAGGAAGCCCAGGTCATCGCGGCCGAGGTCGACAGCGAGCTAGAGGATCGCAACCGCGTCGACGTGGGACGGCTCACCGAGGTCCATCCCGACCGCCACATCGAGGTCAGGCTGGCGGCCACCGGCGAGGTCATCACCGCCGGCGGCTGGCGGATCGAGCCCCGCGGGCCCGGCGCCTCGGAAACCCTGCACGCCACCGCGTCCTCGGCGACGGGCAACTCCGTCACGGTCTGGCGCGGCACCGAGCGCGTGCGCGAGAACATCCTCAACGCCTGGCTGGGTATCGCGTCGCTGTCCCTGCTGGCCATGGGGGTTGCAGTGGGCCTGGCCATGCTGCAGGCGCGCCGGCTCACCCTGCCGCTGGTCGACCTGGCCGCGACCGCCGAGCGGCTGGGCTCGGGCGTTGTCACCCCGTGGGGGCACCGCTACGGCATCTCCGAGGCCGACCGGGTCGCCGAGGTGCTCGACCGCAGCGCCGAGCGGATCGCCGGGTTGATCGCCACGGAACGGCACTTCGCCACCGACGCCTCCCACCAACTGCGCACACCGCTGACCGCGCTGTCGATGCGGCTGGAGGAGATCATCGCCGAGGCCGAAAACCCCGAAACCGTCCGCGAGGAGGGCGAGGCGGCGCTGGCCCAGACCGAGCGGCTGGTCGACACGGTCGAGAGCCTGCTGGGCAGGGCCCGCAAGAGCCAGCAGGCCGAGGCCGAGGCGGTTGCCCTCGACGACTCCCTCGGGCGCTTCGTCTCGGAGTGGTCGCCCATCCTGCGCAGGGAGGGCCGCGACGTGGTCCTGACCGGCGAACGCGGACTGTCGGCCCGCATACCCGAGACCGACCTCACCCAGATCATGTCCAGCCTCGTCGACAACGCGCGCCGCCACGGCGCCGGCACGGTCACCGTGCGCACGGTCCACGGCGGCGGCACCGTGCGGGTCGAGGTCAGCGACGAAGGGCCGGGCGTGCCCGAGGACATCGCGGGACGGCTCTTCGAGCGCGAGGTCACCGGCGGCAACGGCACCGGTCTGGGCCTCGCCCTGGCCCGCCACATCGCCGAGTCCGAGGGCGCCCGCATCGAGCTGATCCAGGCGCGGCCCACCACCTTCGCCCTGTTCCTGCCCCCTGCACCGGGCACCGTCGAATCGGCCGCCGCCAGCCCGGCGTGAGCCTGCCGAACCGTACGCCGGCGACCGCGCCCGGCGGCTGCGGGCGGGGGCGGTCGCCGGGCGGCGGGCTCAGCCGCC
>NZ_BAAGYZ010000118.1:0-12515 GCF_054778995.1 Streptomonospora sediminis | reverse complement strand
GCCGGCGCTGCGGGCGCGGACGGCGGCCCGGCGCCCCGCAGCGGCCGCGCCGTGCCCGTTGCCGCGGAGCGGGCCGAGCAGACCCCTTCCCGCAGCGGTTTCGAGCGGCGCAGGTTCGTCCTGCTGGCCGGCGGCGCGGCCCTGGCCTCGGCAGGTGTCGGACTGGGCGGGCGGTGGTACGCCACTGCGCAGGCCGGCGTTGCCGAAAGCCGCAGCGCGCTCCGCCTGCCGCGCCCCGACGACCCGGCGCCGCCGCTGCCCGACGGCGCCGAACTCGACATCGACGGGCTGAGCTCCTTCTACACGCCCAACAGCGACTTCTACCGGATCGACACCGCCCTGTCGGTCCCGCGCCTCGACGCCACGCAGTGGAGCCTGCGCATCCACGGCAGGGGCGCGCAGGAACGCGAGTACACCTTCGCCGACCTGCTGCAGCGCTCCGACCTGATCGAACGCGACGTAACGCTGGCCTGCGTGTCCAACCAGGTGGGCGGTTCCTACGTCGGCAACGCCCGTTGGATCGGCGTGCCGCTGGCCGCGCTGCTGCGCGAGGCCGGGGTCCGCCCGCCGAACGAGGGCGGCCCCGCCGACCAGCTGATTTCGCGGTCTTCGGACGGGATGGACATCGGTACGCCTGTCGCCGCCCTGATGGACGGCCGCGATGCGATGCTGGCCATCGGGATGAACGGGCAGCCGCTGCCCGTCGAGCACGGGTTCCCCGCACGGATGGTGGTGCCCGGCCTCTACGGGTACGTTTCGGCGTGCAAGTGGGTGGTCGAGATGGAGCTGTCCACCTTCGCCGCCTACGACGCCTACTGGGTGCCGCGCGGCTGGTCGCAGGAGGGCCCGATCAAGACCCAGTCGCGCATTGATACGCCCCGCACGGGCGACACCGTCAGCGCCGGCACCGTGCCCGTCGCCGGAGTGGCCTGGAAGCAGAACACGGGTATCGAGGAGGTCGAGGTCCGCATCGACGACGGCGACTGGCAGACTGCGCGGCTCGCCGAGGAGGACACCGCCGACACCTGGCGGCAGTGGGTGCTCCAGTGGCAGGCCGAGCCCGGTGAGCACCGGATCACTGTGCGCGCGACCGACCGCTCCGGGCGGACCCAGACCGCCGAGGAGTCGTCGCCGGCACCCAACGGCGCCAGCGGCTACCACACCATCGACGTAACCGTCTCCTGATACGGCGGTCGGTCCCGATCGCCCCCGCGATCCGCGCTGCGGGCCGCGGTGTACCGCCGGCGTGCACGGCGGTGTTCACGACAAGCAACCAGACGATCACTAGGAGAGCTACATGTCCACTGGTTCCCTCAACACGCTGCGCCGCCTCGTCGCCGCAGGCGCGATCAGCCTGACCGCGATGTTCGCGCTGGCCGCCTGCAACGACGGCGAAGGCGGCGGTGGCGGCGGCGAACAGGAGCAGGAACAGGAGCAGGAGGACGGCGGCGAAGAGAACATGCAGGAAGAGGACAGCGAAGAGGGCGGCGAGCAGGAGCAGGAACAGGAGGACGGCTACGGCGGCGGCGAGGACAACATGCAGGAAGAAGGCAGCGGGAACATGGAGGACGGCGGCGGGGAGGAGATGCAGGACGAGGGCGGCGACATGGCCGACGACGGCGGCGACATGCAGGACCGTTGACGTGCTCCCCGCCCTGATCGGGCGGGGATTCCAGCCTGGGTCGTCTGAGCCTTCTGGTGGCGGTAACCGGGTCCCCCGCAACCGGCCCCGCCCGCCGCGGGCTGCCGCGGCGGCGCCGGGCACGGCGCGTGCCCGCGCCTGTTGCGGCGGCCCGGCGCAGGCACCGCTGGGGCGCCGCCGGGCCGCCGCTCAGCGGTTGTCCAGGATCAGGTCGGCGTGCTCCTGCGGCCGGTGCTCGGCGTAGAACGCCTCCTCCTGGCGCGCCCACACCGCCCGGTAGGGGGCGTATTCGGCGGCATCGGCGCGGGCGTCCAGCCGCGCCTCCCGCAGGTCGCCGGGTGCCTGCACCCACACCAGCAGCCCCAGGTACGGGCGCAGCGGGCGGGCGCCCGCACCGCACCCCTCGATCAGCAGCAGCCCGTCGACGGGGGTGTGCTGCCAGGTGCCGGGTGCCTGGCGCTGCCAGTCGTAGCGGCGCCAGTACGGGTCGCCGCCACGGGCCAGCGGCGCCAGGATCCATTGGTGCACCAGCGGCACCGCGGCTTCGAGGCCCTGCCAGCCGGGGTGGATGTCGTCCATGTGCAGCAGCGGCCGGCCGGCCGCTCGGGCGATGCGTTCGGCCAGCGCGGTCTTGCCGGCGCCGGAGCGGCCCTCCAGCGCCATCACCCGGCAGCGGCCGGCCCGCGCGGGGGAGCGGTGCAGCATCGCGACCGTACGGTCTACCCAGTCGGGCGCCGCGGTACTCAGAGTCGGCGCGGCCGCGGCGGGCGCGCCTGCGGAGCCGCCGGGGCCAGGCCCCAATGGTGAATTCAAGTCTTGTAAGCTCCCTTCACCAGCAGCGCCTGCCTTCAGGTGTGAGGAGAGGGAGTGCCGTGACCGAAGTCGAGGTGACACCCGGCTCCCAGGCCGCGCTGCGGCGGGCCAATCAGCAACGCGTTGTCGACGCGCTGCGCACCGGGGGAACGCTCACCCAGGCCGAGCTCGCCCGCGGCACCGGGCTCTCGCCCGCAAGCGTCTCCAACATCGTACGCAACCTGCGCGCGGCGGGCACGGTGTCGGTGCGCGAGACCTCCTCGAACGGCAGGCGGGCCCGTGCGGTCACCCTCATCCGCCCGCCCGGCGCGGTGGTGGCCATCGACTTCACGCTGACCGGGATCACCGCGGCCTTGGGCGACAGCCATGGCGAGGTCCTGGCGCGGGCGAGCATCGCCTACGACGTGGCGGCCGAACCCGAGCGCGGGGTGCGGCGCGCGGTGTGGCTGGTCGAGACGCTGCTGACCCGGGTGCGGGTGGACCACGCCACCATCGCCGCGGTCACCGCGGCCGTCCCCGGCCCGGTCGACCTGCGCACCGGCGAGATCGGCGCGATCACCTGCATGCCGCGTTGGGCGGGTTTCCGTCCGGCCGAGGCGCTGTCGCTGCGCCTGGGTGTACCGGTGCAGGCCGAGAACGACGCCAACCTGTGCGCGCTGGCCGAGATGCGCGGCGGTGCCGCCGACGGCCGCGAGCACGTCATCTACGTGCGGATCAGCGAGGGGGTCGGCGCCGGCATCGTGGTGGGCGGCCGGCTCTTCCGCGGCGCCGGGGGAACGGCCGGCGAGATCGGGCATATCGGCCTGGACGAGCGCGGCCAGGTGTGCCGCTGCGGCAACCGCGGCTGCCTGGAAACGCATCTGGCCACCACATACCTGCTGGGCATGCTGCCCCACCAGAGCGAAGGCGCGCCGGCGACCGTCACCGAGCTGGTAGCGGCCGCTGATGGCGGCGACCCGGGCTGCCGCCGGGTGGTCGCCGAAGCCGGTACCGCCCTGGGGCGCGGGCTGAGCATCCTGGCCAATACGTTCAACCCCGAACTGGTGGTGCTGGGCGGCGAACTGGTCGCCGCCGGCGAGGCGCTGCTGGAGCCGGCGCGCCGGTCCCTGGAGCTGGGCACGCTCGGCAGCGCGCTGAGCGAAATGGAAATCGTTCGCGGGCGGTTGGGCGATGACGCGGCGGTGCGCGGCGCGTTGCTGCTGGCAGCGACTTCAGCAGTGGAAACCTGAACGTAAAATTCGGACAGCCTTCACAAGTCTTCACATAGCAGGCACGTCCGCTCCGACCTGGTGTTTTTCTGTCTTCACCGGTTGTATGAAACCGCTGTGACCCTTCAGTTATGTGTTCAAGGCTTGACGTCAACGGAGCGAAGGGTTTGACTGCACCGCATTGGTCCATCGAGTGACCCGGCACACAGACCCGGGTCGGGTATCCCCCATTTCAACCTGGCTCGGTGGCCGTATGAGGAGGTCAACCCGTTGAACAAGCGAAGCGGATACATGTTCCGCGCCGCGGTCGGGGCGGCAGCGGCACTGTCCCTGCTTGCCACCGGTTGCGGCGCCACCACCACCGGTGGTTCAGGCGACGGCGGCGGCTCGGCTAGCGTCGAAGAGGGATTCAAGGTCGGTCTGCTGCTGCCGGAGAGCCAGACGGCACGGTACGAGGAGTACGACAAGCCGTTCTTCGAGGAGGCTCTCACCGAGCTCTGCGAGAAGTGTGAACTGCTCTACCAGAACGCCGACCAGGAGACCTCCAAGCAGCAGTCCCAGGCCGAGGCGATGCTGACCGACGGTGTGGACGTGCTCGTGCTCGACGCGGTCGACGCCGAGGCCGCCTCCGGCATCGTCAAGAACGCCAATAGCCAGGACGTGCCCGTCGTGGCCTACGACCGGCTCGCCCAGGGCGGCGTGGAATACTACGTCTCCTTCGACAACCGCCGCGTGGGCGAGGTCCAGGCGCAGTCGCTGCTGAAGGCGCTTGACGAGGACGAGGCCGGCAAGGACGCCAAGATCGTGATGATCAACGGTTCGCCGACCGACCCCAACGCCGCGATGTTCAAGAAGGGCGCCCACGACGTCTTCGACGGCCAGGTCGATGTCGCGGCCGAGTACGACACCCCCGAGTGGAACGCCGACGAGGCGCAGACGGAGATGGAGCAGGCCATCACCTCCATCGGCGCCGAGAACATCGACGGCGTCTACTCCGCCAACGACGGCATGGCCGCCGGTGTCGTCGCCGCGCTGAAGAGCGCGGGTGTCGACGACCTGCCCCCGATCACCGGGCAGGACGCCGAGATCGCCGGTGTCCACCGCATCGTCGCCGGCGAGCAGTACATGACGGTCTTCAAGGACTACCAGACCCAGGCCGGCATCGCCGCTGAGATGGCGGTCGCCGCGGCCACCGGCGAGAAGTATCAGGGCGACGACGACAACGCCGTGACCAAGGTCGACGACGGCGACGGCAACTCCGTCAAGTCGGTGCTGATCGAGCCGCAGGCGGTGACGGTCGAGGACCTGGAGGACACGGTGGTCTCGGGCGGCATGTACTCCATCGAGGAGATCTGCACCGAGCGGTACGCCGACACCGACTTCTGCTCGAACATCCAGAAGGGGTAGCAACCGCCGCCCCAGTGCACAGGCGGGCGGGCGCCGGTCCTGCAAACCGGCGCCCGCTTGCAGAACGGGACCACACCAGACACGCGACTCCCGTCGTGGGCGCAGCCTAAAGGACGCGACATTGAGCACACCAGTCCTGGAGTTGTCCGGGATATCCAAGAGTTTCGGCGCCGTACAGGCGCTCAACCAGGTTGACCTCGCGGTCAGCCCCGGCGAGGTTGTCGCCCTGCTCGGCGACAACGGAGCGGGAAAATCGACACTCGTCAAAGTGATCGCCGGGGTCAACCCCGCCGATAGCGGCGACATCATCTGGGAGAGCAACCGGGTCAGCATCGGCCGGCCCGCCGACGCCCAGCGGCTCGGCATCGCGACGATCTACCAGGACCTCGCGCTCTGCGACAACCTGGACATCGTCTCCAACCTCTTCCTCGGCGTTGAGAAGACCGTCTTCGGCGCTCTCGACGAGGTCGAGATGGAGCGGCGGGCGATGAAGCTGCTCGACTCCCTCTCCGTGAAGATGCCCAGCCTGCGCGTACCCGTCGCCTCGCTCTCCGGCGGCCAGCGCCAGATCATCGCGATCGCCCGCTCGCTGCTGGGCGACCCCAAGGTCGTGCTGCTGGACGAACCCACCGCGGCGCTGGGCGTGGCCCAGACCGCCCAGGTGCTCGACCTGATCGAGCGCCTGCGCGACCGCGGCCTCGGCGTCATCCTCATCAGCCACAACATGGCCGATGTGCGTGCCGTCGCCGACCGCGCCATGGTGCTGAGGCTGGGACGCAACGGCGGCGACTTCAGCGTCGAGGACACCAGCTACGAGGAGATCGTGGCGGCCATCACGGGTGCAGCCGACAACCCCGACTCCCGGCGCTCCGGGCGAGACGCGCTGACCCGGACGGAGGAAGCGTGATGGCACAGCAAGCACCCGCCTCC
Organism: Streptomonospora sediminis; assembly: GCF_054778995.1. Classification (NCBI taxonomy): domain Bacteria; kingdom Bacillati; phylum Actinomycetota; class Actinomycetes; order Streptosporangiales; family Nocardiopsidaceae; genus Streptomonospora; species Streptomonospora sediminis. Next base: position 6,515 of record NZ_BAAGYZ010000118.1, on the reverse strand, counting down.
AGCGGCACCGGCAAGAACAACGGCGAGGCCGCGGATCCGGCCTTTGAACAGGACCCCCGGCTGCTGGTCACCCGCACATCCCCGGCGAGCCTGCTGGCCGCGCTGCAGCGCCGCGTCCGCGGCGGTGAGCTGGGACCGCTGCCGGTGATCGTCGGCCTCATCGTCATCAGCGTCGTCTTCCAGCTGATGCACGAGCGGTTCCTCTCGCCGCAGAACCTGTCCAACCTCACCGTGCAGGTCGCGGCCGTGGGCTTGATGACCACCGGCGTGATCATGGTGCTGCTCCTGGGCGAGATCGACCTGTCCATCGGGTCGGTCGCCGGCGCCTCGGCCGCGGTGCTGGCCGTACTGTCGGTCCGGATGGGCGTACCCGAATGGGCCGCCATCCTGGCCGCCGTGGGCACCGGTCTGGTCATCGGCATCCTGCACGGCACCATGTTCGCCAAGGTCGGCGTACCGGCGTTCGTGGTCACCCTGGCCGGCCTGCTGGGGTGGCAGGGCCTGCAACTGCAGTTGCTGGGCAGCGACGGCACCATCAACATCAGCGACGACGGCCTGATCGCCTCGCTCACCCACACCTTCTTCGTTCCGGCCTTCGGCTGGGGCATAGCGGCTGTCGCGGTGGCGGTGTTCGTGGTCTTCACCCTCATCGGCGAGCGGCGCCGTGCCGCGGCCGGGTTGATGGCCAAGCCGCCCATGGAGATCGCGGTACGCAGCCTGGCGCTGGCCGTCCCGGTGTTCGGCGCGGTCTTCATCCTCAACCAGTACAAGGGCGTGCCGCTGGCGTTCCTGATTTTCGTCGGGTTCGTGGTCGCTTTCGACCTGATGCTGCGCAAGACCCGTTACGGGCGCATGGTCTTCGCCGTCGGCGGCGGCGCCGAGGCGGCACGCCGCGCCGGCATCAACGTCGACCTGGTGCGGATCTCGGTGTTCGCACTGGCCTCGATGCTTTCGGCGATCGGCGGCATCCTGCTCGTCTCGCGCTCGTTCTCGGCGAGTCTGGACACCGCCGCCGGCGAGGAACTGATGATGGGCATCGCGGCCGCGGTCATCGGCGGCACCAGCCTCTTCGGTGGACGCGGCAACGCCTACTCCGCCCTGCTGGGCGGCCTGGTGCTGGGCGCCATCACCTCGGGCCTGTACCTGCTGCAGATGGGTACCCCGGTGCGCTTCATGATCACCGCCCTGGTGCTGCTGATCGCGGTCACCCTGGACGCGGTGTCGCGCCGCAGCCGCCGCGCTCACGCGCGGGGAGGCTGATCGCACTGCCCCGCGTGCGCAATCCGGCGCATGCCGCCCCGGCCGCCCGCCCACTCCCACCCCCGGTGCGGTGCGGCCGCCCCCGGCGCCCCCAGAGCCCCTCCCCTCTGGGGGCGCCGCCCTGTGCGCCATCGGTGCGGCGCATGGAAGCGGTGCGGGGACAGGAACACAGCAATAGGAGCCCGGAACCCCGACGGGGGAAGGGGGCGCGAAAAGTCCTATGGCCCTACCCCTGTGTCCCGACCGGGTAAGAGGAGATATAGCGTCTGCCTCCTATGCCCGATATCACCTTCCTCCTCGTGGCCGGCACGGCCGTGCTCCTGGGCGCTGTCGTGCAGAGCAGTGTCGGCCTCGGCCTCGGGCTCGTGGCGGCGCCGGTCGTGGCGCTGCTGAACCCCGCCATGATGCCGGGTGCGATGCTGATCGCGACAGCCGTACTACCGGTGTTCGTCCTTGCCGTGGAATGGCGCAACGTCGACTGGCGCGGATTGGGCTGGGCGCTGATCGGGCGCCTACCCGGATCCCTGGCCGGCGTGTGGGTCGTCGCGGTCCTGCCGCCCGAACTGCTGGCCGGCGGCGTGGGCGCCATGGTGCTGGTCGCCGTCGTGCTGTCGGTGCGTTCGGTGCGGGTACGCATCGGCCGCACCTCGCTGCTGGCCGCGGGCGTGGTCTCCGGCTTCACCGGCACGGCCACTTCCATCGGCGGCCCGCCCATCGCGCTGCTTTACCAGCACGAGGCCGCCGGACGGATTCGCGGCACCCTGGCGGTGTTCTTCCTCGTCGGCTGCGTGATGTCGCTGGGCCTGCTGGCAGCGGGCGGCCAACTGCACGCCGCCGAGGTCTCCGCCGGCCTGTGGCTGCTGCCCTTCGTGGTGGCCGGGTTCCTCGCCGGGCGGCCCCTGTGCCGTGTCATCGACGCCGGCCGGATGCGCGCCGTACTGCTGGCGGTGGTCACCGTCTCCGGCATCGTGCTGCTCGTGCAGGCCGCCCTCGGGTAGCCTGCGGGCGATGAGCGTCCCACCCGGCCGCGCCCCTACCGGCCCCTCAACCGGTCAGGCCGGCACCGCACGGCCCCGGCGGCGCCGAGGTCCCGGTAAGGACGATCTCGCCGCCGCGCACGGCGCCACGGTCCCCGACATCCTGGCGCCCGACCTGGACATTCTCTTCTGCGGCATCAACCCCGGCCTCTACTCCGGCTGGAGCGGGCACCATTTCGCGCGCCCCGGCAACCGGTTCTGGCCGGCGCTGCACCAGGCGGGCCTCACCCCGCGGCAGCTGCGCCCCGACGAACAGCGGTTGCTGCCGGACTGGGGACTGGGGATCACCAATCTGGTGGCCAGATCCACCGCGCGCGCCGACGAGCTCGGCACCGACGAACTCCGCGGCGGCGCCGCCGGACTGGAACGGAAACTGCGGGCCTACCGCCCCCGAGTACTGGCCGTGCTGGGGGTGACCGCCTTCCGGCAGGCGTTCGGCGACCCCGCCGCCCGCATCGGTCCCCGCAGCAGGCCCATTGCCGACACGCCGGTGCAGGTCCTGCCCAACCCCAGCGGCCTCAACGCCCACTGGAGCACCGCGGGCATCGCCGAAGAACTACGCCGGTTGGGCGAATTTGCGCAGGGCCGGACCACCGGATCCTGTTAAGAGCCGGTTCGGGCGGATCATAGACTCAGTGCAACCGAGCAGGATGGGGCGTGCAGGGTGCGGAGCGGGCATCCCTCCCGCGACACGCCGGACGAGGGGACTGACGAGACGTTGACGCTACTCGACTCGCTGCGCAATCCGGAGGACCTGAAACGGCTCCCGGCCGAGAAGCTGCCGCAGTTGGCCGCCGAGATCCGGGAATTCCTCGTCGCTGAGGTCACCCGCACCGGAGGGCACCTGGGTCCCAACCTGGGCGTGGTCGAGCTCACCTTGGCGCTGCACCGGGTGTTCGACTCCCCGCGCGACCCGATCCTCTTCGACACCGGGCACCAGTCCTACGTACACAAGCTCCTCACCGGCCGCCAGGACTTCTCCGGGCTGCGCAGCCAGGGCGGGGTTTCGGGCTACCCCTCGCGCGCGGAATCCGAGCACGACTTCATCGAGAACTCCCACGCCTCCACCGTGCTGTCCTACGCCGACGGCCTGGCCAAGGCCAACGGGATCCAGAGCCGCTCCGAGCGCACCGTCGCCGCCGTGGTGGGCGACGGCGCGCTGACCGGCGGCATGTGCTGGGAGGCGCTGAACAACATCGCCGCCGGCCCCGATCGCCGGGTCGTCATCGTGGTCAACGACAACGGCCGCTCCTACTCGCCGACCATCGGCGGGCTGGCCGACCACCTCGCCTCGCTGCGCATGACCCAGGGCTACGAACAGGCCCTCGACCTCGCCAAGGCCGCGCTGAACCGGGCGCCGGTGGTCGGCCAGCCGCTGTATGAGGCGCTGCACGGGCTGAAGAAGGGCGTCAAGGACGCCATCCAGCCGCAGATCATGTTCGAGGACCTCGGGCTGAAGTACCTGGGTCCCATCGACGGCCACGACGAACAGGCCGTCGAAAAAGCGCTGCGCCGCGCCCGCGACTTCGGCGGCCCGGTGATCGTGCACTGCCTCACCCAGAAGGGCAAGGGCCACGCACCCGCCGAGAACCACGAGGTCGACCAGTTCCACGCCATCCGCGCGGCAAAGCCCGCCCCGCAGGGCGAACAGGAGCAGCCCTCGCCCGCACCGCAGAAGTGGACCAACGTCTTCGGCGAGGAAATGGTCGCCCTGGGCGCCGAGCGCTCCGACATCGTGGGCATCACCGCGGCCATGCTGCACCCCACCGGCCTCGCCGCCTTTGCCGAGGCCTACCCGGACCGCTGCTACGACGTCGGCATCGCCGAACAGCACGCCGCCACCTCGGCCACCGGGCTGGCGATGGGCGGGCTGCACCCGGTCGTGGCGGTCTACGCCACCTTCCTGAACCGCTGCTTCGACCAGGTGCTCATGGACGCCGCCCTGCACCGCCAGGGCGTCACCTTCTGCCTGGACCGCTCCGGTGTCACCGGACCCGACGGCGCCAGCCACCACGGCATGTGGGACCTCTCCCTCCTGCAGGTGGTGCCGGGGATGCGGCTCGCGGTGCCGCGCGATGCGCCCCGGCTGCGCGAACAGCTGCGCGAGGCCGTGGCCGTCGACGACGCGCCCACCGCGCTGCGCTACCCCACCGGCGCGGTGGCACCCGAGATCGAGGCCGAGAGCCGGGTCGGCACCATGGACGTGCTGCGCCGGTCCCCGCGCGGCGGCGAAGTCGAGGATTTGCTGCTGGTGGCCGTGGGCTCCATGGCCCAGACCTGCTGCGAGGTCGCCGACCGCATGGCCGACCAGGGCATCGGCGTCACCGTGCTCGACCCCCGCTGGGTCAAGCCGCTGGATGCGGCGCTGCTCGGCGAAGCCGCCCGCCACCGCGTGGTCGCCGTCGTCGAGGACAACGGCCGCGTGGGCGCGGTGGGCGACGCGGTCGCGCGCATGCTGCGCGACGCCGACCTGGACATCCCGGTGCGCACCTTCGGCATCGAGCAGGAGTTCCTGGACCACGGCAGCCGCGACGCCATCCTCGCCGACCTCGGGCTGACCCCGCAGAGCCTGGCCCGCAAGCTCACCGAGACCGTCTCGCGCCAGACCGAGCGCCAGCGCTCCGGCGACCAGGAACCAGCCGGCAAATGATCCCCCCGCCCGCATGCCGGCGCCGGCATGCGGGCGGCCGCCAGCGCGGCGTGCAGCGGGGGGCACGGGAGGCACCGCCGCCCGCTGCGCCGTATTCTCCTGCGCCGTAAGGCAGCGGTGCGGCGGTCCGATGGGCCAGAATAGGGCCATGAGCCCCTCCGAGCCGCTGCGGGTAGCGATCATCGGCTCCGGCCCCGCCGGGATCTACGCCGCTGACGCCCTCACCCGCCAGACACGCGAAGAGGTCGCCGTCGACATCATCGACCGGCTGCCCACCCCCTATGGCCTGGTGCGCTACGGCGTGGCCCCCGACCACCTGAAGATCAAGGGCGTCGCGCGCGCCCTGCGCGAGGTCCTGGAACGCCCCGGTGTGCGCTTCGTCGGCGGTGTGGAGTTCGGCCGCCACCTCACCCGCGAAGGCCTGGCCCGCTCCTACCACGCGGTCGTCTACGCCACCGGCGCCAGCGTCGACCGGCGGATGGGTATCCCCGGCGAGGACCTGCCCGGCAGTGTCGCGGCCACGCACTTCGTCAACTGGTACTGCGGCCACCCCGACTCCGAGGTCGAGTCGTTCCTGCTCGATTCCGAGGAGGTCGCGGTGGTAGGTGCGGGCAACGTCGCCCTGGACGTGGTGCGCATCCTGGCCAAGAGCGCCGACGATCTGCACCGCACCGACATCCCCCAGCCGATGCTGGAGGTGCTGGCCGCCAGCAAGGTGCGCCGCATCCACCTGCTCGCCCGCCGCGGCCCGCTGCAGGCCAAGTTCACCGCCCCCGAACTGCGCGACCTGGGCCGCCTGGACAACGCCGAGGTGGCGGTGCGGCCCGAGCAGGTCGACATCGACCCCAACGACCGCGCCATGGCCCAAGCCGAGCGTGCGGCGCGCACCAACCTGAAAATCCTCGGCGAGTGGGCCCAGCGCCCGCCCCGCGACCTCCCGCGCAGCATCGACTTCCGGTTCTGGGTGCGCCCGGTCGAGGTGCTGGGCACCGAGCGCACCACCGGGGTGCGGGTCGAGGAGACCCGGCTCGACGACGGCGGCCGGCTCCAGGGCACCGGCGTCTTCGAGACCCTTGAGGCGGGCATGGTCTTCCGCTCGATCGGCTATGCCGGAACCCCGCTGCCGGGAGTGCCCTTTGACGAGCGCACCCGCACCGTCCCGCACACCGATGGCCGGGTGCTCGGCGCCGACGGCGCGGTGCGCCCCGGCGACTACGCCGCCGGGTGGATCAAGCGCGGCGCCAGCGGGGTCATCGGCACCAACAAGTCCGACGCCGCGGCCACCGTGCGCAGCCTGCTCGACGATGCCGACGACCTGCGCGCGGCCGCCGGCGGGCTGGAACCCGTCGAACAGGTCCTTGAGGGCAGCGGCGCCGCGGTCACCGACTACGGCGACTGGCTGGACATCGACGCCGCCGAGGCCGAGTTGGGCGCCGCGCTGGGCCGCGGCGAACGCGTGAAACTGCGCAGTTGGCACGACATTTACGGCGCGATCGGCCGCTGAAGCCCGGCGCGTCCGCGCCGGCCGGGCGCGTCCGCGCCGGCCGGGCGCACCCGGCCGGCGCGCG
>NZ_BAAGYZ010000117.1:0-66191 GCF_054778995.1 Streptomonospora sediminis | reverse complement strand
GAAGCACCTTTCGCATGTCCAGAGGGGTCTGCGGTCACGCCCGCCGTGAAAGCCCGAGGCTAGAATGACGGCGTGATCTCCCGAATCGACCTCCGAGGCAGCGCGGGCGACCCGCGCGAGCTGCTGCCCCGCGCCGAGATGGACGTCGGGGCCGCCCTCGACAAGGTGCGGCCCATCTGCGAAGACGTCCGCGTGCGCGGCACCGAGGCGCTCATCGAGCTCACCGAGCGCTTCGACGGCGTCCGGCTCTCCGCCATCCGGGTGCCGCGCGCCGAACTCGACTCCGCGCTGGCCGCCCTCGACGGCGAGGTCAGAGCCGCGCTGGAGGAGTCCATCCGCCGTGCCCGCCGCGTGCACGCCGACCAGCGGCGCGACGACACCACCACCGGCGTCGTGCCCGGCGGCACGGTCACCGAGCGCTGGGTGCCCGTCAGCCGCGTGGGCCTCTATGTCCCCGGCGGCCGCGCGGTGTACCCCTCTAGCGTCGTGATGAACGCGGTGCCCGCCCAAGAGGCCGGCGTCGAGTCGCTGGCCGTGGCTTCGCCGCCCCAGGCCGAGTTCGGCGGGCTGCCGCACCCCACCGTCCTCGCCGCCTGCGCCCTGCTCGGCGTCGACGAGGTCTATGCGGTGGGCGGCGCCCAGGCCGTGGCCATGTTCGCCCACGGCGCCGGCGAATGCGAGCGCGCCGACATGGTCACCGGCCCCGGAAACATCTGGGTGGCCGCAGCCAAGCGCCTCCTCAAAGGCATCATCGGCATCGACGCCGAAGCCGGGCCGACCGAGATCGCTATCCTCGCCGACGACACCGCCGATCCCGGTTACGTCGCCGCCGACCTCGTCAGCCAGGCCGAGCACGACCCCGTCGCCGCCTCGGTGCTGGTCACGCCCTCCGCCGAACTCGCCGGCAAGGTCGAGACCGAACTCGCCGCCCGCGCGGCCGCCACCCGGCACAGCGAGCGTGTCGCCGAAGCCCTGGGCGGTCGCCAGTCCGGCATCGTCCTGGTCGACGACATCGCCCACGGCCTCGCCGTCGTCGACGCCTACGCCGCCGAGCACCTTGAGGTCATGACCGCCGACTCCGCCCGCCACGCGGCGGCGGTGCGCAACGCCGGCGCGGTCTTCGTCGGCGCCTACTCGCCGGTCTCCCTGGGCGACTACTGCGCCGGATCCAACCACGTGCTGCCCACCGGCGGCAGCGCCGTGCACTCGGCCGGGCTGAGCGTGCAGACGTTCCTGCGCGGCATCCATGTCGTCGAGTACGACCGCGGCGCGCTGGCCGCGGCCGCCCCGCACGTGCTGGCGCTGGCCGAGGCCGAGGACCTCCCCGCCCACGGCGAGGCGGTCGCTGCCCGCGTCGGCCCCAACGGCGGCGCGGGTGCCAACCAGGAAGGAGCCAGTTGAGTCCCGATCCCGGCGGCGCCCCCGCAACCGGCGCGTCCGAGGAACTCACCCTCGAAGACCTGCCCCTGCGCGACGACCTGCGCGGACGCTCCCCCTACGGTGCGCCGCAACTAGAGGTCCCCGTCGCGCTGAACACCAACGAGAACCCCTACCCGCCCTCGCCCGCTCTTGCGGCCGCGCTCGCGCGCAACGTCGAGACCGCGGCCGAGGGCCTCAACCGCTACCCCGACCGCGACGCCACCCGGCTGCGCGCCGACCTGGCCGGCTATCTCGGCCACGGGCTCGACTCCCGCCGCGTGTGGGCGGCCAACGGCTCCAACGAGATCCTGCAGCAGATCCTGCAGGCCTTCGGCGGTCCCGGCCGCACCGCGATGGGGTTCGAGCCCTCCTACTCGATGCACCCGGTCATCGCGCGGGTCACCTGCACCGAGTGGACGCCGCTGCAGCGCGGGACCGACGACTTCGGCATCGACCCGCAGACCGCCGTCGACGCGGTGCGGCGCAACCGGCCCGACGTCGTCTTCCTCACCTCGCCGAACAACCCCACGGGCACCTCGCTGCCGCTGGCGACCATCGTCGCTATCGCCGAGGCCGCCCCGGGCATGGTCGTCGTCGACGAGGCCTACGCCGAGTTCCGCCGCGAGGGCACTCCCAGTGCGCTGTCCCTGCTGGAGGACCACCCCCGGCTGATCGTGTCGCGCACCATGTCCAAGGCCTTCGCGCTGGCCGGGGCACGGCTGGGCTACCTCGCCGCCCACCCGGCCGTCATCGACGCGCTGCAGCTGGTGCGGTTGCCCTACCACCTCTCGGCCGTCACCCAGGTGGTCGCCGCCACCGCACTGGAGTTCTCCGGCGAGCTGCAGGGCCAGGTCAAGCAACTGCGCCAGGAACGCGACTCGCTGGTCGACTGGCTGCGCGAGCACGGCTACCCGGTGGCCGAGTCCGACGCCAACTTCGTGCTCTTCGGCGACTTCGCCGACCGCACCGCGGTGTGGCGCGGGCTGCTGGACCGGGGTGTGCTGGTGCGCGAGGTCGGCCCGCCGCACATGCTGCGCGTCACCGTGGGCACCGCCGCGGAAATGTCGGCGTTCCGCGATGCGTTGCTCCAGGTGAGTGCGGAGCTTTCGGCCTAGCTTGCCGCGGCCGCAATATTCGCCGCAGCGCCGGGCCGGTGGCAGTACCGGGCCGCTCGCCCTGCCGGGGCGGGCGCTCCGGCCCGACCCACCCCCCGTGAGACCATGAGCGGGCGCTGTGCCCGCCCGCCCCGCAAGGAGAAACCGCCAGCCATGAGCCGCATCGGCCGCGCCGAACGCGCCACCAAGGAGACCAAGGTCGCCGTCGAGATCGATCTGGACGGCAGCGGGGTCGCCGACATCGCCACGGGTGTCGGCTTCTACGACCACATGCTCGACCAGCTCGCCAAGCACGGCCTGTTCGACCTGACCGTGCGCACTGAAGGCGACCTGCACATCGACTCCCACCACACCATCGAGGACACCGCGCTGGCGCTGGGCGCGGCCTTTGCCGAGGCTCTCGGCGACAAGGCCGGAATCCGCCGCTTCGCCGACGCCAAGGTGCCGCTCGACGAAGCGCTGGCCGAGGTCACCGTCGACGTCTCCGGACGGCCCTACCTGGTGCACACCGAACCCGAGGGCATGGCCCCGGTGATCGGGCGCGACTACGACACCACGATGACCCGGCACATCTTCGAGTCGTTCGTGGCCCAGTCCCGGGTTGCCCTGCACATCCACGTGCCCTACGGCCGCAACGCCCACCACATCGTCGAGTGCCAGTTCAAGGCGCTTGCGCGGGCGCTGCGCCAGGCCTGCGAGCCCGACCCGCGGGTCAGCGGTGTGCCCTCCACCAAGGGCGCGCTGTAGTGGGCGAGGCGCGCAATGGCTGAGGTATGGGGCGTGCTGCTGATCGCACTGGGCGGTCTGCTCGCCGGCGGCACGGCCGCGATGTGGCGGGTGAACCGGGTGCTGGCGGTCGGGCTGGCGCTGTGCACGCTCGCGGCGGTGGTGGCGGGCGCGCTGCGGCTGGGCTACTTCGGCGGCTGATCCGCGCCGGGCCCAGCGGGCCGCCGCGTCCCGCACCTCCTGTACGACCGGCCCAACCGGCCAACTTGCCCAACTGCCCAACTTGTACGACCCGCACGATCCGGAAAGGCGGGATCCACCGTGCCGAAAAGCGTCGTCATCCTCGACTACGGCTCGGGCAACCTGCGCTCGGCCCAGCGCGCGCTCGAGCGCACCGGCGCCGAGGTCGCCGTCACCGGCGACCCGCACGCCGCCCTGGAGGCCGACGGCCTGGTCGTACCCGGTGTGGGCGCCTTCGCCGCCTGCAGCGAGGGCCTGCGCGCGGCCGGCGGCGACCGCGTCATCGGAAAACGGCTGGCCGGCGCCCGGCCGGTGCTGGGCATCTGCGTGGGTATGCAGGTGCTCTTCGAACGCGGCGTCGAGCACGGCGTGGCCAGCGAGGGCTGCGGCGAGTGGCCGGGCACCGTGGAGCGGCTGCAGGCATCCGTCGTGCCGCACATGGGCTGGAACACCCTGCAGGTGCCCGAGGGCAGCCGGCTGTTCGCCGGGACCGGCGCCGACGAGCGCTTCTACTTCGTGCACTCCTACGGTGTCCTGGACTGGACACTGGAGCCGGCCGCCCCGAGCATGCCCGCGCCGCTGGTGACCTGGAGCACCCACGGCACCCCGTTCGTGGCGGCCGTCGAGAACGGGCCGCTGTGCGCCACCCAGTTCCACCCCGAGAAGTCCGGCGACGCCGGCGCCCGGGTGCTGGCCAACTGGGTCGCCACGCTCTGAACGGCCGCCACCATCCCGCCTCCGGCCCCGCGGCCGCGCCGTGCGGTGCCGCAGTGCCCCGCCCGGCCCCGATGCACCCCGTCCTCCCACCGACCGAAACCCCACGAGTAAAGGCCACCGATGACCTCCACCCTTGAACTGCTGCCCGCCGTCGACGTGGCCGGCGGGCAAGCCGTCCAGCTCGTCCAGGGCAAGGCCGACTCCGGCGGCCGGTACGGCGACCCGCTGCAGGCGGCGCTGGGCTGGCAGGAGGCGGGAGCCGAGTGGCTCCACCTGGTCGACCTGGACGCCGCCTTCGGCCGCGGCCACAACCGCGACCTGCTCGCCGAGATCACCGGGCGCACCGATGTACGCGTGGAACTCTCCGGCGGCATCCGCGACGACGAATCGCTGCGCGCCGCGCTGGCGACCGGCTGCACGCGCGTCAACATCGGCACCGCGGCGCTGGAGAACCCCGACTGGTGCGCCCGCATCATCGCCGAACACGGCGACCGCATCGCCATCGGGCTGGACGTGCGCGGCACCACGCTGGCCGCCCGCGGCTGGACCCGCGACGGCGGCGACCTGATGGCCACCCTCGACCGGTTGGAAGCCGAGGGGTGCGCCCGCTACGTGGTCACCGACGTCACCAAGGACGGCACGCTCAAGGGCCCCAACCTGGACCTGCTGCGCACCGTCGCCCGGCGCACCGACAAGCCCGTGGTCGCCAGTGGCGGCATCGCCACCCTGGACGACCTCACCGCCATCGCCGCGCTCACCGGTGAAGGCGTGGAGGGCGCCATCATGGGCACCGCGCTCTACGAAGGCGCATTCACGCTGCAGGAGGCGCTGAAGGCGGTGAGCGCGGCATGACACTGGCCGTCCGCGTCATCCCCTGCCTCGACGTCGACGCCGGGCGCGTGGTCAAGGGGGTCAACTTCCAGAACCTGCGCGACGCCGGCGACCCCGTGGAGCTGGCCGCCCGCTACGACGCCGAAAGCGCCGACGAGCTGACGTTCCTGGACGTCACCGCCTCCAGCGGCGACCGCGAGACCACCTACGAGGTCGTGCGCCGCACCGCCGAACAGGTGTTCATCCCGTTGACGGTGGGCGGGGGAGTGCGCGCCCCCGCCGACGTCGACCGGCTGCTGCGCGCCGGGGCCGACAAGGTCGGCGTGAACACCGCCGCCATCGCCCGGCCCGAGCTGATCCGCGAAATCTCCCAGCGCTTCGGCAGCCAGGTGCTGGTGCTCTCCGCCGACGTGCGCCGCACCGGCGGCACCGGGGATACCGCCGATGCGGCGGCCACTCCCAGCGGGTTCGAGGTCACCACGCACGGCGGTCGGCGGGGCACCGGCATCGACGCCGTGGAGTGGGCCGCCCGCGGCGCCGAGTTGGGCGCCGGCGAGCTGCTGCTGAACTCCATGGACGCCGACGGCACCCGTGCGGGTTTCGACCTGGAGCTGATCGGGGCCGTGCGCTCGGCGGTGGACATCCCGGTGATCGCCAGCGGCGGAGCCGGGAAGGTGGAACACTTCCCGCCGGCGGTGGACGCCGGCGCCGACGCCGTGCTGGCCGCCAGCGTGTTCCACTTCGGCGAGTTCACCATCGAGGACGTGAAGTCCGAACTGCGCGCCCGCGGCAACCCGGTGCGCTGAGCCGCCGGACCGCCCGCACGGCGGCGTTGGCGGCGGCGCGTCCAACCGGGCCGCCGCCCCGACAGCCCCGGACCATCGAGACGCGACGCGTTGGTTCGACTACTGGTTGTCATTGCAACGCAACGTGACCGAAGATGGTCACGGCCGTTATCGCCCCGTGTCAAACGTGAACCCTGCAGGTCAGCCAGGCATCCTCACTGTTGTGCGCACCACACGCAACGAAGGAGGAGCGTACGGATGGTAATGGCAACGGGGGCACGCAGGGCGGCGGCGGTCATCGCTTCGGGCGCGCTTGCGCTCACGGCGGCGTTCGGCGCGGCCACGGCCGCCTCGGCCGACCGCATCGGCGACAAGGATCCCGCACTGGCCGAGCAGATCAACCAGCTGCCCTGGGAGGAGTACACCCAGGGCGACGCAGGCTTCGTCACGCGCGGCATCCAGTACCTGCTCGCAGAAAGAGTGGGCTACAACCCGGGCGCTGACGGCTTCGACGGCGTCTACGACTCCGCGGTGACCAGGGCCGTGAAGAAGTTCCAGCGCGACGTGGAAATTCCCGTAACCGGGAATGTCGACGCCGAAACCTGGAACGAGCTGCGCGCCTGGTACGGGGAGGTTCCGCCTCCCACCGAAGGGCACAAGGTATCGGCCGCCCAGAGCTGGCTCGTGAAGCGCGGCTACCTGAGCGAGGGCGACATCGACGGCATCTGGGGCCCCGTCACCGAAGGGGCTGTGAAGGACTTCCAGGCCAACACCTGCGACCCGGATACCAACGAGTGCCTCGACGACGACGGCATTGTGGGTCCGATCACCTTCCGCGCCCTGGTGACCGGCGGAGTCTAGGACGGTAGCCGACCGGGTGATACCCGGTGCTCACGCAACTCCCAGCGGACATGCTGTATTGATACCCACACCCATACCCATACGGTCTCCGGTACCCGAAGAAAGGCCGGGCCGCGCGCCGCGCGGCCCGGCCTGCTGTTTCGCAGGGCAGCCGCCACGGGCCGGCGCTTGCGCCCGCCCTCCGGCGGCCCGCCCCCGCCCCGCTCAAGGAAAACCTCCGCCACGCGGCGGAATAGTCCGCATACGTCCGCCGCTGAAGGTTATTGGCTACGGCCTGCCCGGTACGCCGGAGTAGGTTGTAGCGGCGGTGTTCGTCCCGTGATGGGACGGCATCGGATGACCGCTGCGATACCGGGCCTACGGGCGGGGGGACCTATGCCGCACGACGGCACAGACAGCCGGAAACCGACACAGGCTGTGTTCAGGCGCGGTTTGCGTGTGCTGTGGGTGGCGATGCGGACCGAATACGTGGTCTTCCTGGTCGCGGTCGGCGGCGCAGCACTGCACGCCGCCTTCAGCGTCGGCTCGGCCTCGGTGATGGGCGGCATCACCGACCGCGTCATCATGCCCGCCCTCGAAAACGGAGCCACCACCGCCGCGGCCCTGCTGGCCGCCGCCGGGCTGCTGCTGGGAGTGGGGCTGGCCAAGGCGACCGGCCTGGCCGGCCGGAGACTGTTCGCCGGGCTCATGCAGTTCCGCATGCAGGCGCGCTACCGCCGCTCGGTCTCGCGGACCTACCTGCGGCTGCCGCTGTCCTGGCACCACCGCCACGCCACCGGACAGCTGCTGTCCAACGCCAACGCCGACGTCGAAGAGGCCTGGCGCCCCCTCGCACCGCTGCCCATGGTCATCGGCAGCATCGTCATGCTCGCCATCGCCGCCGTCGCCATGGTCATCACCGACCCGGTCCTGGCGCTGATCGCCTTCGTGGTCTTCCCCGTGCTGGCCCTGGCCAACGTCATCTTCCAGCGCCGCGTCTCGCCGGTGGCAACCCGCGCCCAAGCGCTGCGCGGCGAGGTCAGCGAGGTCGCCCACGAGTCCTTCGACGGCGCCCTGGTGGTCAAGAGCCTCGGCCGCGAGGACCACGAAACCGAACGCTTCACCGAGGCCGCCCACCGGCTGCGCGACGCCCAGATCCAGGTCGGGCGGATGCGCGCCATCTTCGACCCGGTCATGGAGAACCTGCCCAACTTCGGCGTCCTGGCCGTGCTGGCGGTGGGCATGTGGCGTCTGTCCACCGGAGCCATCACCGCCGGAGACCTCGTACAGATCGCCTACCTGTTCACGCTGCTCGCGCTGCCCATCCGCTCCTTCGGCTGGGTCCTGGGCGATTTGCCCCGCTCCGTTGTGGGCTGGGACCGCATCCAAGCGGTCCTCAACGCCCAGGGCTCCATGCCCTTCGGCAGCAAGCGCATCGGCCAAGGCGAGGGCGGGATCGGGGTCACCGCCCGCGGAGTCGCGTTCTCCTACGAGGACGGGTTCGGCGGAAACGGGCGCGACCTGAGCGGTTCCGGCGCCGACACCGAAAGCGCCGCCGCCGACCGCAGCACCGCACAGCGCAGCACCGTGCTGCGCGGCGTCGAACTGGACATCGAACCCGGGCGTACGGTCGCACTGGTCGGCCCGACCGGCTCCGGGAAATCCACGCTCACCACGCTGCTGATGCGGCTGGTCGACCCCGACTCCGGCACGGTCGCCATCGACGGCACCGACGCCCGCGACCTGGCCAAGGGCGAGCTCGCCGGGGCGGCCGCGCTGGTGCCGCAGTCGACGTTCGTCTTCGAGGACACCGTCCGCGGCAACGTCACCCTGGGCGCCGGCATCCCCGACACCGAGGTGTGGGCAGCGCTGCGCCTGGCCCGCGCCGACTCCTTCATCGCGGCACTGCCCGAGGGGCTCGACACCCGCCTGGGCGAGCGCGGCACCAGCCTCTCCGGCGGCCAGCGCCAGCGGTTGGCCCTGGCCCGGGCCGTGGCCCGCAAGCCGCGGCTGCTCATCCTGGACGACGCCACCTCGGCGGTCGACCCCCAGGTCGAGGCGCAGATCCTCGCCGGACTGCGCGAAACCGACCTCGCCGCCACCGTGCTCGTGGTCGCCTCCCGCCGCGCCACCATCGAACTCGCCGACGAGGTCGTCTACCTGGAGCGCGGGACCGTGCTCGATCGCGGCCCCCACTCCGAACTGCTGGAGCGCTCGGCCGGCTACCGCCGCCTGGTGACCGCCTACGAGCGCGCCGCCGCCGAACGTGCCGGCCAACCCGACACGGACGAGGCCGAGGGCGAACCCCCGATCCGCGGCCTGCGTCCGTCCCCGGCGGCGGCCGGCGGCACCGGCGAGACCCCCGACCAGACCGAGGACACCGAGGAGATCGTGCGATGAGCGCCCCCGCCGCCGAACCCGGGCGCCGCGAGCCCGGCACCGACGAACCCGGACCCGGCGGTGACGCGCCGCAGGGCGGGCTGCACCGCAACAGCGACGGCGCGTTGGCCACCGTCCGGCGCGGCCTGCAGCTGTCCCCCGAATTCGCCCGCGGCCTGGGGCTGACCCTGCTGCTGGCGGTGGTGGCCACCGCCGGCAAGGTCATCGTGCCCATCGCCATCCAGCAGATCATCGACCGCGGGCTCGGCTCCGGCGGCCCGAACCTGGACTTCGTCGCCACGACCGTGGCGCTGTGCGCGGTCCTGCTCGTCATCACCACGGTCAGCGCCTACCTGATGAACGTGCGGCTCTACCGCGCCACCGAATCCGCACTGGCCACCCTGCGGCGCAAGGCGTTCCGCCACGTACACGACCTGTCGGTGCTGACCCAGAACAGCGAACGCAAGGGCGCCCTGGTCGCCCGCGTCACCGCCGACGTCGACCAGATCAGCACGTTCATGCAGTGGGGCGGCCTGCAGCTCATCGTCAGCATCGGCCAACTGCTGGTCGCCACCGTGCTCATGGGCGTCTACTCCTGGGAACTCACCCTGCTGGTGTGGGTGTGCTTCCTACCGCTGCTGTTCGGCGCGCGCTGGCTGCAGGCCCTGCTTTCCCGTGCCTACCTCGCCGTGCGCGAACGCACCGGCGACATGCTCGGCGCCATCGGCGAGACCGTGATGGGCGCCGCGATCATCCGCGCCCACGGCACCGAGGAGCGCACCGCCCAGCGCATCGACACCAGCGTGCTGGCCACCCGCACCGCCCAGGTCAAGGCCCAGCGGCTGTCCATGGCCGTCTCGCCGTTCGCCGAAATGGTCGCGGCGGTGGGCAACGCCGCCGTGGTGGTCGCCGGCGTGCTGCTGGGCATCGGCGGCGGCATCACCGCGGGGGAGCTGGTGGCGTTCCTGTTCCTGATGACCCTGTTCATCCAGCCGATGATGATGGCCACCGAAATCTTCAACGAGGCGCAGAACGCAATCGCCGGATGGCGGCGGGTGCTGGGCATCCTCGACACCGTCCCCGACATCGCCGACCCCGGCGAAGCAGGCGTCGAGCTGCCGCGCGGGCCGGTGCGTGTGCGCTTCGACGCCGTCTCCTATGCCTACCCCGGCGGCCCCACCGTGCTCGACTCCGTCGACGAGGAGATCGAGCCCGGCACCCGCGTGGCCGTGGTCGGCGAGACCGGCTCGGGCAAGACCACCTTCGTGAAACTGCTCACCCGGCTGATGGACCCGGTCCAGGGCCGGGTCCTCATCGACGGTTCCGACCTGCGCGAGGTGGCGTTCTCGTCGTTGCGCACCAGGATGGTGATGGTGCCCCAGGAAGGCTTCCTGTTCGACAGCTCGCTGGGCGCCAACATCCGCTTCGCCCGGCCCGAGGCCACCGACGCCGAGCTGCAGGCAGCCATCACCGAGCTCGGCCTGGCCGACTGGCTGTCCACCCTGGCCCACGGCCTGGACACCCCGGTGGGCCAGCGCGGCGAGTCGCTGTCGGCCGGCGAGCGCCAACTGGTCGCCCTGGTGCGCGCCTACATCGCCGACCCCGACCTGCTCGTGCTGGACGAGGCCACCTCGGCCGTCGACCCCGACACCGAGGTCCGCATCCAGCGCGCCCTGGACCGCCTGACCCGCGGGCGCACCTCGGTCGCCATCGCCCACCGGCTCTCAACCGCCGAGGCGGCCGACGAGGTCATCGTCTTCGACGGCGGCCGCATCGCCCAGCGCGGCACCCACCACGAGCTGGCCGCCGAGCCCGGTGTCTACGCCGACCTGCACGCCTCATGGGTGCGCAGCTCGGCATAGGTCCGCCACAGGTCCGGCAAGGCCCGGCAGGGGACACGGCCCGCGCCGGAACCGCCCCGGGCGCGGCCGCGCCGCCCGCTGCTCCCGCGCCGGGCGGGCGGCCTACGCCCGTTCGCGCTCGGACCACCAGTGGGCGGCCAGCAGCTCGGCCACCACCGGTTCGGTGAGCAGGCTCACATCCGGGTCGTTCTCGCCCGGGTAGCGCACGCTCATCGCCGCCCCCGGCACCTCGCCGCCCACGGCGACCGCGCGCCCCTTGAGCTCCAGCAGGTGGTCCAGCGTGCGCTCGTCGTAGTGGGAGCCGGCGAACAGCAGGGCCCGGTAGTCCGAAACCGCCGCCAGGTAGCGATCGGTGTGCGACCACTCGCCCGACTCGGTCGCGTGGGCCGCCAGCACCGGACCCTGCCGCAGCGCCAACGCTCCCTGCTGGGCCGAGCACAGCCGTTCGGCAGGGGCCACCAGGTGCAGCCCGTGCGGCGAGCGCAGCGCTTCGGCGGCACGCGGTACCCACTCCGGTGCCCGTTCCACCAGTCCGGCGGTGGAGTTGGCGCAGCGGCGCAGGGTCAGCGACATGTCGCCGCCCAGCGGCGGTGCCCCCAACCGGTAGCCCAGCAGCAGTAGCAGCGCCAGCGCGTGCTGGAACGCGCGGCAGGACAGTCCGCTGCGTTCCTCGCCGGCCAGCAGCGGCACCAGGATGTCGGCGTAGCGCGCCACCGGCCCGTCCGGCGCGTCGGTCAGCACGATGATCGAGGACTGCTCGACGTAGGTGTCCAGGATCGTGCACAGTTCGCGGTTGCCGCCGCCCGCGGCCACCGCCACCACCAGCGTGTCGGGTCCCGGCGGCAGCGACGCCTCGGCCGAGGCGTACTCGGCGACCGCACCCAGCCCCGCCAACCGCATCCGCGCCGCAGCGGTCGAACAGGCGTGGCGCGCAGCACCCATTCCCAGCAGCAGGATGCCCGCGGGTTCGTCCTCCAGCAGGCGCGGCAGCGCCTTGTAGGGGTCATGGCGGGCGAGGCGGTCGGCCAGCGCGAAGAGCGTGTCGGGCTTGGCGGCCAGGTCGGCGGTGAGCAGCTCGGCGGTCACTGGACTCCTGAGGTCGGGCCCGGGCGGCGGGCGATGGTGCGGTGTTGGAAACACTACGGGGCAGCCGGGTCCGGGCGCGGCCCCGACGGGCGATCGGCGCCGCCGAGCCGCTGCGCGGCCCGCCGCGCCCGCTGAGCCGACCCCGCGGCAGCCTCCGGCGCGGGGCAAATAGGCTGGAGCCATGAGCACCAGCCCTCCCGCAGGCGCCTCCGGCACCGCCTCCCCGCGGCTCGCGCCCGAGATCGCGGCCCGGCTCACCCGCAACCCCGACGGCCTGCTCCCCGCCATCGTCCAGCAGCACGACACCGGCGAGGTGCTCATGCTCGCCTGGATGGACGACGAGGCGCTGCGCCGCACCCTCGCCACCGGCAGCGCCACCTACTGGTCGCGCAGCCGCGGCGAGTACTGGGTCAAGGGCGCCACCTCGGGCAACGTGCAGCGGGTCGTCAGCGCCGCACTCGACTGCGACGGCGACACCCTGCTGATCCGCGTCGACCAGACCGGCGCCGCCTGCCACACCGGCGACCGCACCTGCTTCGACGCGCGCGAACTGCCACTGGGCGACCAGAGCACCCAGGGCGGACGCGGCGGCGGTGCCGGTGGCGGCCCCGACCGCACCGGCACCGCCGCCGGGGACGCATCGTGACCCAGCGCCGCAGCCGCGCCGAGTACGCCGCCGTGCTGATCGCCCTGGCCGCCGGCGCCGGCGCGCTCGCCGGAGCCTCCGGACGCACCTGGGCCCGCGCCGAGATCGCGCTCGGCGGCTCGCTGGCCCCCGCACCCGTCGCCCTCACCGGCGACGACACCGCCCCCGGTGCCTTTGCCATGGGCCTGGCCGGGCTGGCGGCCCTGGCCGCCGTGCTCGCCACCCGCGGTCTGGCGCGCCGGGTCCTCGGCGGCATCGTCGCGCTGTTCGGCATCATCGGCGCGGCCGGTGTCTGGCGCGGTACCCGCCCCCAAGCGCTGGCGGATGCGGCCGCCGACCGGTCCACCGCCCACGGCGAGGTCGAGGCGCTGCACCTGGCCGCGGCCTGGCCCGCGCTCGCCGCCGCCGGAGCCGTGCTGATGGTCGCCGCGGGCGCCTACACGCTGCTCCGGGGGGCTGCCTGGCCCGGCATGGGCAGCAGGTACGATCGCCACAGCGCCCCGGGCGCCGCCGACTCCGGCGACCCCGCCGAGCTGTGGAAGTCACTGAGCAGCGGCGCCGACCCCACCGTCGAACCCGGCCCCGATCCCGGCGCCGGGGCCGTCCGCGAACACGGCCGCGCCGGTGCCGGCCGGTCCGCGCCCCTTACCGATCACGAGAACCCGAAGGAGCCTTGATGGCCGACGACGAACACCACGAGGACCACGGCAACACCGTCGCCGCCTGGTTTCTGACCGTGTCCTGGATCATCGTGTGGACCGCTGCCGGGTTTGCGATCATCCTGGACGAAAACGTGGTGATGTGGTCCGCCGTCGCGCTGGCCGCCAGCGTCGTCCTGGCCGCCGTCGCCGGCATCATGAAGAAGGCCGGGCTCGGCCGCAAACACCCGCGCCCCACCCCGCCCACCCGCCAGGAGTGGGAGGCGCTGCAGGCCGAGCAGCAGCAGAAGTCCGCGAAGAACCGCGCCGCCGCCGAGAAGCCGGCCGAGGCCGCCGGCGCCGGCGAAGAGTCGGAGTCCGAGGCCACCGCGGCCCGCTGACCCCTGCCGGGCACCCGCGCCGGGCGCATGGACGCCCGGCGCAGCCCGCAGTAGATTGGCGGCGGCACGCTCGTCCGCCACCCCCCCCCGCCCTGCAGGCCATAAGGACCATGGAGCCGGCTGACCGATGGCCGCAAACGAGACCGCGCGCGCACCGCAGCGGCGCCGCCTGCACCCGGGTGTGCCGCCGCTGCTGCTGGGCGCCGCCGCACTGGCGGGCGCCACACTGCTGCATTTCGTCGACCCCAACGAGTCCGGCAACTACCCCACCTGCCCGTGGCTGGCGATCACCGGGACCTGGTGCCCGGGCTGCGGCACCATGCGCGCCATCCACGCGCTGACCCGGCTCGACGTCGTCGGCGCCGTGCAGATGAACCCCATGATGATGGCGATCGCGCCCTTCATCGCCTACGCCTACTTCTACTGGCTCTACCGGTCCTTCCGCCCCGCCCCGCCGCGCGCGAAACCGCCGCAGAACGTGCACCCCGCGTGGCTGTGGTCGTTCCTCGCCGTGCTGCTGGTGTTCTGGGTGGTGCGCAACCTGCCGTTCGGCCAGTTCCTCGCGCCCGGCTAGCCACGCGTCGGTTCCCCGCCGAATGGGGGGACTTGGCCACGGGTGCGCCCGGACTCGATACGATCGGTAGTACCCGAACGCGGGGCGGCCCGCTCCCGGTGCCGGCCCGGCCCCGGCGATCGGGCGCTTGGGCACCCGGGCGCGCCGCCCGCCCACCCGCGGGCACCTCGGGCGGCCCGGACCTTCCCGCACGAGCGGGACGATCCGCGTTCACCCACCGGCGAAATGAGGGGGCAGTCCCACGTGAGCGTGCTCGACGAAATAGTCGAGGGAGTGCGCGCCGATCTCGCCGATCGGCAGGCGGCCGCACCCCTGGAGCGGCTCAAAGAGGCGGCCGAGTCCGTGCCCTGGCCCCAGGACGTTGCCGCGGCGCTGCGCAGCCCCGGCGTGCAGGTGATCGCCGAGGTCAAGCGCTCCAGCCCGTCCAAGGGCGCACTCGCCGAGATCACCGACCCCGCTGCGCTCGCCCGCGACTACGCAGCCGGCGGCGCCGCACTCATCAGCGTCCTCACCGAACAGCGGCGCTTCAAGGGCAGCATCGCCGACCTCGACACCGTCCGCGCGGCGGTGCCGACCCCGCTGCTGCGCAAGGACTTCGTTATCAGCTCCTACCAGCTGTGGGAGGCGCGGCTGCACGGTGCCGACGCCGTGCTGCTGATCGTCGCGGCACTTGAGCAGCAGGCCCTGATCTCCCTGGTCGAGCGTGCCCGCTCGCTGGGGCTGACCCCGCTGGTCGAGGTACACACCGCCGACGAGGTCACCCGCGCGCTCGACGCCGGGGCCACCGTCATCGGCGTCAACGCCCGCGACCTGCGCACCCTGCAGGTCGACCGCGACACGTTCTCCCGCCTGGCGCCGCTGATCCCGGCGGACCGCGTCCGCGTCGCCGAGTCCGGTGTCCGCGGCCCGCACGACCTGCTGGCCTACGCGGGCCACGGCGCCGATGCCGTCCTGGTCGGCGAGAGCCTGGTCAGCGGCCGCCACCCGCGCGATGCGGTCGCCGACCTCGTCACCGCCGGCGCGCACCCGGCCCTGCGGGACCGGAGCTGACCGTGGGGGCTCCTTCGGGCCCGGTCCCCGCCCGCGCCGGGCTGCCCGGCACCGGCCGCAGCCCCGGCCCGGTGCGCTCCGGCCGGCGATGGTCTTAGGGGGCGCCGCGCAGCGACGCGGCGGCCCCCGCAGCAGCGCCGACCCTCCAATGGCCGGCGCGCCCGGGCGCCCGCGTCCGGACGCCGGCCTCCACGACCGCAAAGGGCGCGCGCTCCGCGCGCCGACATGGAGAACAACATGCCATCCGCGCCTATGGACCACGATCGGCCCGACGCCCGCGGGCACTTCGGCCGCTACGGGGGCCGGTTCAGCCCCGAGGCCCTCATCGCCGCCCTCGACCAGGTCGCCCGGGAGTGGGAGAAGGCCAAGAACGACACCGGCTTCCGCGCCGAACTCGACGCGCTGCTGCGCGACTACACCGGCCGCCCCAGCCTGCTGACCGAGGCCCCGCGTTTCGCCGAGCACTGCGGCGGCGCCAGGGTGCTGCTCAAGCGCGAGGACCTGAACCACACCGGCTCCCACAAGATCAACAACGTGCTCGGCCAGGCGCTGCTGACCAAGCGCATGGGCAAGACCCGGGTGATCGCCGAGACCGGCGCCGGCCAGCACGGCGTGGCAACCGCGACCGCCTGCGCGCTGATGGGCCTGGACTGCGTCATCTACATGGGCGAGGAGGACACCCGGCGCCAGGCGCTCAACGTGGCCCGGATGCGGCTGCTGGGCGCCGAGGTGGTGCCGGTGGCCATCGGCAGCCGCACGCTCAAGGACGCCATCAACGAGGCCTTCCGCGACTGGGTCGCCAACGTCGAGACCACGCACTACCTGTTCGGTACCGTGGCCGGCCCCCACCCGTTCCCGGCGCTGGTCCGCGACCTGCATTACGTCATCGGCGCCGAGGCCCGCGCCCAGGCGCTGGACCTGACCGGGCGGCTGCCCGACGCGGTCGCCGCCTGCGTGGGCGGCGGCTCCAACGCGATGGGCGTCTTCGCCGCGTTCGTACCCGACAGCGACGTGGCCCTCTACGGCTTCGAGGCGGGCGGTGCCGGTGTGGAGACCGACCGCCACGCCGCCGCGATCTCCGGCGGCAGCCCGGGAGTCTTCCACGGTGCCCGCACCTACGTGCTGCAGGACGAGCACGGCCAGACCCTGCCCAGCCACTCGATTTCCGCCGGGCTGGACTACCCGGCGGTGGGGCCCGAGCACGCCTGGCTGGCCGACAGCGGCCGGGTCACCTACCGGGCGGTCACCGACGCGGCCGCCATGGAGGCGTTCAAGCTGCTCAGCCGCACCGAGGGCATCATCCCGGCGATCGAGAGCGCCCACGCGCTGGCGGGCGTACGCGAGATCGGCGCCCGGCTGGGCCCCGAAGGCGTCATCGTGG
Source organism: Streptomonospora sediminis (assembly GCF_054778995.1). Taxonomy (NCBI): domain Bacteria; kingdom Bacillati; phylum Actinomycetota; class Actinomycetes; order Streptosporangiales; family Nocardiopsidaceae; genus Streptomonospora; species Streptomonospora sediminis. The sequence goes on along the minus strand of NZ_BAAGYZ010000117.1, from coordinate 49,501 downwards.
TGAACCTGTCCGGGCGCGGGGACAAGGACGTCGACACCGCCGCCGCCTACTTCGGGCTCGTCGACGGCGACAGCGGGGACCAGGCGTGAGCGGGCGTACGGCAGTCAGCGGGCGAGACGAGCGAGGGACCATGAGCGAGACGACACTGCAGGCCGCGCTGGCCCGCGCCAAGGACGCCGGGCGGGCCGCCCTCATCGGCTACCTGCCTGCGGGCTTCCCCGACCCCGATTCCTCGATCCGGGTGATCGAGGCGATGGTCGCGGGCGGCTGCGACGTCGTCGAGGTCGGGCTGCCCTACTCCGACCCCACCATGGACGGCCCCACCATCCAGCGGGCCGCCGACACTGCGCTGGCGGCGGGCACCACCCCCGCCGACGTGCTGCGGGTCGTGCAGGCCACGGCCGCCACCGGTGCCGCGGCGCTGGTGATGACCTACTGGAACCCTGTGGAGCGCTACGGCCCGGCGCGCTTTGCCGCCGACCTCGCCGCCGCGGGCGGGGCGGGCGTGATCACCCCCGACCTCATCCCCGAGGAAGCGGGGGAGTGGTTCGAGGCCACCGACGCCACCGGGCTGGACCGGATCTTCCTGGTGGCGCCGTCCTCGACCGACGAGCGCCTGGCGCTGACCGCCGGAGCCAGCCGCGGCTTCGTCTACGCCGCCTCGCTGATGGGCGTCACCGGAACCCGCACCCAGGTCGCGGGCACCGCCGAGAAGCTCGTCGCGCGCACCAGGAGCGCAACCGGCGGCAGCGGGCCGCCGGTGTGCGTGGGCCTGGGTATCTCCAACCGCTCCCAGGCCGCCGAGGTGGCCGCCTATGCCGACGGCGTCATCGCCGGTGCGGGCTTCTGCCAGCGGGTGCTGGACGCCCCCGATCCGGAGACCGGACTCAGCGCGGTGCGCTCCTTTGCCGCGGAGTTGGCGCAGGGTGTGCGCGAGGGCCGCGGCTGAACACGGCGCCCGGCCGGCGGGGCCGGCCGGCTGACCCGCCGGCCCCGGCGGCGGCCGGGTCGGCGCGGCGGTCCGGCCGGAGCGGAGCGCGGCGGGTAGCGGCAGGTAAGAGAAGTAAAAGTTGCGTGAGAGTAGCCCCCCGGGCGCCGTTGGCGGGCATGACCCCGGCGCCGCGCATCGTTACTGTGCAGCGGGGACACCCTGCGGCCGCGGACGCGCGGTGCGGATTTCCGACTCCGCGTGTTGGCGTGCGGACCTAGAGTAGTATCCGCACGGTGCGCCACTTCCGGTGGCGGCCCCCTGCACAGCTGTACAGACCGCCCTAGCCCCCGGGAATACCGACATTGGACACCACACACCCGCCGGCTTCAGGCGCCCAAGGCGCCGCTGAACCGGCACCGAGCCGCTGGGCGGCGATCCAGCCCTGGGTCACCCTGCTGGCGCGCGTCGGCATGGCCGCCGTGCTCGCCTTCGCCGCCATCAGCAAGCTGCCCCCCGCCCTGTCGGTGCAGTCCGTCGAGGCCTACCAGCTTTTCTCGCCCGAGCTCAGCCAACTCATCGGTTTCACCCTGCCGCTGCTGGAGTTCGCACTGGCCCTGCTACTGGTCATGGGGTTGGCCACCCGCTACGTGGGCGCCGCCTCGGGCCTGCTGATGCTGGTGTTCATCGCGGGCATCGCCTCGGCGTGGGCCCGCGGGCTGGCCATCGACTGCGGGTGCTTCGGCACCGGCGGGCCGGTCGACCCGGGCGAGACCCAGTACGGGCTCGACATCGCGCGCGACCTCGGCTTCGCCGCGCTGGCCGCGATCATGGTGATCTGGCCGCGCTCGCCGTTCGCGCTGGACAAGGTGTTCGGCCTCTACCGCTGAACCACCCCGGGGCGCGTCCGGCGGCAACGGGCGCGCCGGCGGAGGCGGGACCCGCGGAGGGGACCCCGGCCAAGGGCACGGCGCTCGGGAACGCGGCCGAGCAGCGCACCGGCGCACTCGCCGCCCGCCGACCACGGCGCCCAGACCAACGAAGAGACTACGGATCACGGTGATCGGCTGATGGGCAAGGCTGCGCGGGAAGCGTCCCGCCAACGACTCAAGCAGGAACGGGAGAAGGCCAAGCAGAGGGCCAAGCGCAACAAGATGCTGGGCGTCGTCGGCGCCGCACTGGCCGTCGTGCTGGTGGTTGTGGGCGGCGGCTACTTCTTCCTGTCGCAGCAGCGCGCGCAGGAGCAGGAGTTCGCCAACCGCTACGAGGAACTGCCCCAGCAGCAGCTGCAAGAGGACGGCAGCGTCGTCGTGGCCGAGGAGGGCGTCGAAGCCCCGGTGGTCGAGGTCTACGCCGACTTCCAGTGCCCGGCCTGCAAGCAGTTCGAGACCGCCAGCGGCCCGACCCTGCAGCAGTTGGCCGCCGAGGGCGAGGCGATCGTGCACTACCGGCCGGTGAGCATCTTCGCCCAGTCGCAGGCCCCGTTGAACGCCAACTCGCTGCGCGGCGCCGCAGCAGCCCGGTCCGCCGCCGACTACGGCAAGTACGTCCAGTACAACGACCTGCTGTTCGAGAACCAGCCGGCCGAGGGCAGCAAGGGCTTCGCCACCGGTGACCTCAAGCAGTGGGGCAAGGAGGCCGGCATCGACGACTCCGGCTTCGCCAAGCGGGTCGACTCCGAGAGCAAGGTCGTCGCCGAATTTACCGGCGAGTACCTGCCCGAGCTGCAGTCCGCTGCCCAGCAGCAGATGAGCGAGCAGGAGATGCAGCAGATGGGCGTGGCCGAACTCATCGCATGGGGCGACGACAACGGCCTGGACAGCTCGTTCCTCCAGGACACTTATGTCAAGGAGGTCATCGATGCCACGTCCGCGGTCAAGGAAAGGTACTCTTCCGGAGCGAACGCCTTCGGTGGAACACCCGCGGTTTATGTCAACGGCGAACTGATGGGCGACGCCGCCTTCTCCGGCGACGGTGTCAGGAACGCGGTCAAGGAGGCGGGAGCCGGCGAGGTCGACACCGAGCCGCTCGACGGCGCCGCCAGCGGGGCGGCCGCCGATGCCTCGCCCGACCCGCAAGCCTCACCCTGACCCCAAGGAACAGATCCGCGCGATGACGAATTCGCTGATCGCCCCCGAGGGCGCGGCCGGTCCCGGCCGCGCCCTCGCGGCCATCCCCAGCCCCGATGTGAGTTCGATCTCGCTCGGACCCGTGACCATCCATTTCTACGCGCTGTGCATTCTGGCCGGCGTGATCGCCGCCGTCTTCTGGAGCGAGCGCCGCTGGGCGGCGATGGGCGGCGAAAAGGGCACCATCATCGACCTCGCGGTGCCCGCGGTGCTGCTGGGTCTGCTGGGCGGGCGCCTTTACCACGTCATCAGCGACTACCAGCTCTACTTCGGACCGGGCCGCAACCCGGTCGAGGCGCTCTACATCTGGAACGGCGGCCTGGGCATCTGGGGCGCGGTCCCGCTGGGTGCGGTGGGCGTGTGGCTGGTGGCGCGGCGGCGCGGTATCTCGCTGTCGAAACTCTCCCTGGCCATCGCCCCCACCATCCCCCTCGCCCAGGCGCTGGGCCGCTGGGGCAACTACTTCAACCAGGAGCTGTTCGGCCGGCCCACCGACCTGCCGTGGGCCGTGCACATCTCGCTCGACTACTCCTACAACGCCAACGGCGCCCCGCGTCCGGGTATGCAGCTGCTTCCCGGGAGCAGCTCGGAGTACTACAGCACCTACCACCCCACGTTCCTCTACGAGTCACTGTGGTGCCTTGCACTCGCGGTACTGCTCGCCTGGCTGGGCAGGCGTTATGGCGATCGGATGGACGGCGGGCGGCTCTTCGCGGTCTATGTTATGGGCTACTGTGTGGGTCGGTTCTGGATCGAGTACCTGCGCGTCGACCCTGCGCACGTGATTCTCGGCCTGCGGCTGAACAACTGGACCTCCGTCCTGGTGTTCGCGGCCGCCCTCGGCTACTTCCTGTGGGCCGGCCGCCGGCTGGACTCCTTCTCCAGCCGGGTTGTCCCCGCGGGCCACGACGCCGGAACCGAGGTGTTCGACACCGACCCCGCGACCTCCGCCGACAGCGATGCCGGCGGATCTGACTCCGACGGCGCGGGAGAAACCAGCCAAGAGACAGGCACAGCCGGGCGGCCGGGAGGCAAGGGCACCGCACCGCCCGAGGATGGATGAGTTGACCACGTGAGCAAATCCGACCCAACCGGGCCATCGGGCCGAAGGCGTTCGCGCCGGGACGCACCGGCCCGCGCACCCCGGGAGCGCACCGAGGCCGACGACACCAACACCGATCGCGGCACCGACGATGACACCCCGGCCGCGAATACGCGCCGGGGCGGTCGCTCCGGCCGCGGTCGCGGGGCCGCGCGCGAAGCCGACACGGCGCCCCAGGGGCGCACCGATTCGCCGGGCCGCTCCGGCAAGGGTGCCCGGGGCGGCAAGAACGGGCGGCGCGCCGCGTCCTCAGCGCAGCAGGCCGGCGGCCGGCGCGCGGGGCGCACCTCCGCCGGGCTCGACCCCGTCTCGAAGTTCTCCGCGTCGGCGCTGCGCCGTGTCAGTGTCCTGGGCGACGGCCCCAACCAGATCGTCCACAACCTCGCTGAGCAGAGCCGGCGCAAGCGGGGCAGTGCGATGCTGGGCACACTGCTGGTGCTGTGCGGCACGTCGCTGCTGGCGCTGCTCGGTGTCCTCGGCTACCAGTTGGCGAGCGCACCGGCCGGCGGACCCGGCCTGGGCGGCAGCAGCAGCGCCATCGTCGCCCCGCCGGAGGGCCACTCCACGCTGGTCCCCGCCCTCTACCAGGCCCAGCCCCAGGACGACGCGTTCGAGCCCATCGCCGAGCGCGGCGGCCCCAGCTCCGGCACGCTCGTCAAGGACGACGTGTTCAGCTCCGGCACAGAGGAACTCGAACTGGACGGCAGCAAGCTGGTCCGCGACCAGGCCGAGGTGACCGAAACCTGCACGTCGCTGGTGTGGGGCGAGGAGGTCGCCCAGTCGCTGGTCGACGGCGACTGCACTTCCGCGGGCAGCGCGGTCTACCTCAGCGGCAACGAGGAGTACGTCGCCCAGTTCGCCCTGTTCGACCTGGCCGACTCCGAGGCCGCCGGCGATGTGGCCGCGGCGCTGGACCCCGGCGACTCCGAGACCGCCCCCGGGTTCCTGCTGCCGCAGAAGGGCGGCATGGACGGGCTGCACAAGGGCTACAGCCAGGCGACCGCGCAGGTTATGGGACACTACCTCGCGGTGTACTGGGTGGCGTCCGCCGACGGCAGCGAGCCCGGCGACGACGACACCCGCACCCTCTCGACCCTCAACGTCGCGGCGATGAACGCCTCCACGTGGGTCTACCGGCAGGTGGAGGCCGCCGAGCAGCAGTGATCCGCCGCCGCGGCCGCGCTGCGGTCCGCGGCGGCCGGAGGGCGGGATGGCGCGGGTGCCGCTGCAAGCTAGGATTTGCGGACCGGCGGCATGGTCACCTGCGCCACCGCCGTTTCACCCCGCTACATGAGAACACGCCCCCCGCGACCGTCCGAGAGGTTCTGGTGTCTTCTAAGTCGTCTGTGTCCGGTACCCCCGGCCGGCGGAGAAAAACCGACGAAGCCGACTCCGCCATCGAGGGTCTGGCCGCGGGTCCCGCTCGCCGCAAGGGCGCCCGCCGCCGGCGCAGGAGCTCCTCCCGCGCCAAGCCGCGCGGGCGGATGCTGCCGATCCTGCTGGGTGTGCTCGGGGTCGCGGTGGTGGCGCTGGTGGTCGTCCTCGTTCTGCAGTTCGTCTCCGGCGGGGCCGCCGCTCCGGCCAACCCCGTACCGACGGCCTACGAGATCCACGACTCCGGCAATGAGGTGCTCGCCACGCGCGAGTCCGATTCCCGCCCGCTGAACAAGCGAGAGCTGTTCGGCGAGGACAACAAGCAGATCGACAGCGACAGCCAGGGCATCACCTTCGAGCTGCAGTCGTCGTCGCTGGGCAAGGACTGCTCCGCCGCCGTGTGGGGCGACCGGGTGCGCACAGCGCTGTCCGACGCCGGTTGCACCCAGGCCGCGCAGGCCGGCTACACCTCCGCCGACCACGTCGGAGCGGCCACCATCTTCAATCTGCGCGACCAGCAGGCCGCCCAGGCCGTTGCGACGGCTCTGCAGCCGCCCAAGGGCGAACAGGCCGACCCTGCGGGCTTCATCACGGTTCCCGCGGCCGAGGAGGACCCGTTCTCCAGCCTGGGTGCCGGCTACAGCGCCGCCGAGGCCACCGTCAGCGGGCACTACCTGACCGTGACCTGGGTGCAGTCGGTCGACTCCACCGATCCGGCCGAGCGCGAGAGCCTGGTCTCCCCGCTGATCGTGCTGGGCGGCTTCCGCGACTTCATGTACAACCGCGTCGTGCAGCTGGAGAACCTCCAGGAGCAGCAGCAGGCCGCGAACCCGCCGGTGGCCTGACCGCCCGGGTTCCGCGGCGGGCCGGCCGCAGCCGGAGCAGCCGGATCGGGGCCGATCCGGCTGCGGCCGGATCAGGTCCCGGTTGCGGCGGGGCCGCCGGGCGGATCGGCGCGGTCGCCGGCGGCCTGCTCGGCCAGCTCCGCCGCTGCGGCCCGCAGCTGCGGCATCCGGTGCGCCGGCAGATCGAGCAGGGTGTGCCCGCTGAGCCAGGGCGCGGCGGCGGCGACCGCGTGCCGGGCCGTGCGCTTGTTGACGGTGCGCCCGGCTGCGGCGGCGACCCGCACCATTGCCTCGCGCAGCGTGCCCGCGAGCCTGCCGTGGGCGCGTCGCTGGCAATGCGCCAGCAGTTCCTCGGCCGCATCGCCGGCAGCGGCCCCCGAACCGCCGCCGGCGGTGCGCTCGGTGGCCTGCACGGTGGTCAGCCGCGGCCCGGGGATGCCGCGCAGGAACCGGACCGTGAAGCGCGGCGCCAGCAGTGCGGCCAGTTCCCGCTGGCCCGCCTGGTCGCGGACCTGGGGGTGGGTGGCGGGCACCACCGCGGCGACCGCGCCGTCCGGCGCGGCCAGCACCGCTCTGGCCAGCAGATCCGACCAGCCTCCGGTCAGGTCCACCGCTGCGCTGCCGGCTTCGGCGGGGGACTCCAGCCAGGTGCCCAGCTTGACGCTGCGGGGGGTGCGCGGTGCCGCGGCGGCGCCACGCGGGTCGGCTGCGCCGCCGTCGCCCTCGCCGCCGTCGGGCCCGGCCGGTTCGGCGGTGCGGGGGAGCGGTTCCAGCGCTGCGCGCGGCCACTCGCCCACGGCGGTATCGGCCGCAGCGCGTTGGAGTACGGCGCGCGCATCGGCCTCCTCCAGCGCGCCGCCCGCCTCGGCGGCGTTGGCGCCGCGGCTGTAGACGCGCGCCTTGGCGGCCGCGCCGCGCGTGCCCTGCGGGGTGCGGCCGGTGGGCCGCAGCAGGTACATGTCGGCGGACGCCCCGATCGCTTCGGCGCCCAGGTAGCGGTTGAACTCGGGCCACAGCGCCTCGGTGACCAGGCCCAGCGCGCTCAGCCGCGCCTGGGTCCGGGCGGTCAGCGCCGGTGTGGTCTCGCTGGCGCCGTAGGCCAGCAGCACCCGGGCGCGCTGGGGGGCCGTCAGGCCCTCCAAGCTGCGGCGCAGGAAGAGTTCGACACCTTCGGGGGTGTAGGGCGGGTCGGTGAAGGCCAGGTCGCAGCTTTCGCGCACGGCCGGCGGCAGCCCCAGGCGCAGGTCGGCGAAGTAGCAGCGCACCGGTAGGCCCAGGCGCTCGGCGGCGGCGTCGATATAGGCCAGCATCCGCTCGTCGATGTCGACCACCACCGCCTCCAGCCCGGGGTGCACCAGGGTCGCGGCCAGCGAGGTGAGGTCGTGGTCGCCCACGCACAGCAGTCGCGCGCCGTCGAGGGCGAAAGCGGAGTCCAGCAGCACGGCGCGGCGCAGCGCGGTGCCGGCGGTCGCGGTCACGTGGTCCAGGTCGGTGCGCGGGGCGGGCGCCTCTGCGATCAGCCGGTCCAGCTCCGCTGCCGCCCGGGTGCGGCCGCCGGCGAGGTGGGCGACGGGGTCGGCGGGCTCGGGGCGGGCGCAGCCCGCGTAGTCGCCGGTCCGCAGCAGGCGCACCCGCGTTCCGGTGCGGTCCCATTCGGCCTCGCCGTCGCCGGCCAGCGCGTCGAGCACGGCCCGGACCGCGCGGTGGGCGACCGCCGTGCGGTGCACCAGGTCGCGCGGGGACCACCAGCCGCCTTCGGCCAGCGCCGCGAGTACCCGGTACACGCGCGGCGCGGCGATGCCCTGGTTGGCGAGCAGCTCCGACAGGGCCGAGCGGTGGGCGGAATCCTGCTGGTCGGTGCGCCCCAAGAAGGGGGCGCCGGTGTCGTCGTGCACCTCTAGATCATCCCGCATCGGGGGAGGGGGTTGGCGCCGCGGTGTTCCGGCCTCGGCCGGCGGCGCCGGCCGCAGCGGCGGCGGTGGCGGCCCCGGTCCGCCCCGGGAACCGGCGGCCAAAGCGGTACGGGACGGCCGCGCCGGCGGTCCCCGTAACCCTGTGGCCTGCACAGCCGCGCCGGCCGCGGGCCGCGGTATGTGGCACGGGTCGCAACCGAAACTGACCGCGCCTTTATGTCGGTCCTGTTGCCTGCGGGTACGCTGGCTGTGAACCGAGACTCCCCCCGGTGCCCGCGGCCGGATCGGGGCGGGGTACCGTTTTCCACGTTTCGCATGTCGGATCCACTGCCGGATCAACGTGGATCGGGGCAAAAGGGATGTTTGCCGAGCACGTCGCTTGGAAAGATCACGGCTAGCTCCGAGTGGGCGGGTCGACGCCGACCCTCCCGCGGCGGGCACCGCACTGTGGCGGTGCCCGCGTTCGCTTTGGTCTAGACCACCGATTTCACCTCGGGGCTGGACCGCTTGTATAACTGACTGACACACGAGTGTGGCCACTGAACTGGGCCAACACCGGTTACCACGAGGACGTGACACAGGTCCGGCGCCAACGCCGGCTGTGGGACCGGTGCCAGCAGGAACCGCCTTCGCATGCTGACGCAGCAGGGCCAATGTCGTCCCGGATGCGCTTTCCCGAGAAGCCCATACGTACGACGACAGGAGGGTAGATGCCTGCTGGCCAGGTGCAGCGTTCGTCCGGCCAAGCGAACGCCGAGTCCACTCAACAGGGCCTGTACGACAGTGCCTACGAGCACGACGCCTGCGGCGTGGGATTCGTCGCCGACCTCTCCGGCCGTCGCAGCCACGAAATCGTCGAAAAGGCGCTGACGGTGCTGCGCAACCTCGACCACCGCGGCGCCGCGGGTGCCGACCCCGAGGACGGCGACGGCGCCGGGATCATCACCCAGGTCCCCGACGCCCTCTACCGCGAAGTCTGCGGGTTCGCCCTGCCCGAAGCCGGCCGCTACGCCACGGGCATCGCGTTTTTGCCCGCCGACTCCGCCGAGCGTGCCGCCACCACCGCCGCGATCGACGCGATCGCGGCCGAGGAGGGCCTGCGCGTCCTCGGCTGGCGCGACCTGCCCTGCGACCCGCACTTCTGCGGACCCGCTGCGCGCGAGGTCATGCCCCACTTCGGGCAGCTCTTCCTGGCAGGCGCCGAGGGCACCGCCGCCGCGGGCCTGGGCGGTGTCGAGCTGGAGCGTTACGCCTACTGCCTGCGCAAGCGCGCCCAGCACGAGGCCGGCGTGTACTTCCCGAGCCTGTCGCCGCGCACCATCACCTACAAGGGCATGCTCACCACGCCGCAGCTGGAGCCGTTCTTCCCCGACCTGTCGGACCGGCGCTTCGCCAGCGGCCTGGCGCTGGTGCACTCGCGGTTCTCCACGAACACGTTCCCGTCGTGGCCGCTGGCCCACCCCTTCCGCTTCGTCGCCCACAACGGCGAAATCAACACCGTCAAGGGCAACCGGAACATGATGCGGGCCCGCGAGGCCACACTGGCCAGCGACCTGCTGCCCGGCGAGATCTCGCGCATCTTCCCCATCATCGACCCCGAGGACTCCGATACCGCGTCCTTCGACGCCGCCCTGGAGCTGCTGCACCTGGGCGGGCGCTCGCTGCCGCACGCGGTGCTGATGATGATCCCCGAGCCGTGGGAGAACCACGCCGAGATGGACCCGCAGGTGCGGGCGTTCTACGAGTTCCACTCCATGCTCATGGAGCCCTGGGACGGCCCCGCCTCGGTCTCGTTCACCGACGGCTCGCTGGTCGGCGCGGTGCTGGACCGCAATGGCCTGCGCCCCGGCCGCTACTGGGTCACCGACGAAGGCATGGTCGTGCTCGCCAGCGAGGCCGGCGTGCTCGACACCGACTCCTCGCGCATCGTGCGCAAGGGCCGACTGCAGCCCGGCCGCATCTTCGTCGTCGACACCGAGCAGGGCCGCATCATCGAGGACGAGGAGATCAAGGCCGAGCTGGCGGCCCAGCATCCCTACGCCGAATGGCTGGAGCGCGGCGTGGTGGCGCTGTCGGAGCTGGACCCCGGCGAGCCCGCCCCGGTCGGCGACCTGGTGCACGACCAGCAGGTCTTCGGTTACACCGAGGAAGAGCTGCGCATCATCCTGACCCCGATGGCGCGCACCGGTGCCGAGCCGATCGGGTCCATGGGCACCGACACCCCGGTCGCCGCCCTGTCGGCCAAGTCCCGCCAGCTCTTCGACTACTTCTCGCAGGGCTTCGCGCAGGTGACCAACCCGCCGCTCGACGCCATCCGCGAGGAGCTGGTCACCAGCCTGCACACCGCGCTGGGCGCCGAGGAGAACGTGCTCTCGCCCGACCCCGAGGACTGCCGGCGCATCGTGCTGCCCACACCGGTGCTCGACGAGGCCGGTCTCGCCTCGATCGTGCGCGCCGGGACCGCCGCGGGCGGCAACCCCGCGTTCCGCACCTTCACCGCCAACGGCACATACGAGGTCGCCGGAGGCGGAGCGGCGCTGTCGGCGCGGCTCGACGAGATCTGCGCCGAGGTGTCGGCGGCCATCGCCGACGGCGCCCACATCGTCGTCCTCTCCGACCGCGGCGCCGGCCCCGACCGCGCGCCGATACCGTCGCTGCTGCTCACCGGCGCCGTCCACCACCACCTGGTGCGCGAGAAGACCCGCACCGAGGTCGGCCTGGTGGTCGAGGCCGGCGACGTCCGCGAATGCCACCACGTGGCGCTGCTGCTGGGCTACGGCGCCTCGGCGGTCTCGCCGTATTTGACCCTGGCCACGGTGCGCGACATGGTCGAGCGCGGTGTCATCGGCGGTATCGGCGCCGACGAGGCCGTGGCCAACACGGTCAAGGCGTTCGGCAAGGGCGTCCTGAAGATCATGTCCAAGATGGGCGTCTCGACGGTCAGCTCCTACACCGGCGCGCAGATCTTCGAGGCGCTGGGCCTGGGGGCCGAGGTCATCGACCGGTGCTTCGCCGGCACGCCCTCGCCGCTGGGCGGCATCGGCTTCGACGTGCTGGCGGCCGAGGTCGCCGAGCGCCACGGCACCGCCTACGCCGACAACCCGGCCGACCACCGGCGGCTCGCCGTCGGCGGCGAGTACCAGTGGCGCCGCGAGGGCGAACCGCACCTGTTCAGCCCCGAGACCGTGTTCAAGCTGCAGCACGCCACCAGTTCGCGCCGCTACGAGATCTTCAAGGAGTACACGGCCGGGATCGACGACCAGGCGAGCCGCCTGATGACCCTGCGCGGGCTGTTCCGCCTCAAGGAGGGCGTGCGCGAGCCCGTGCCCATCGAGGAGGTCGAACCGGTCTCGGAGATCGTCAAGCGGTTCTCCACCGGCGCGATGTCCTACGGCTCGATTTCGGCCGAGGCCCACGAGACCCTCGCCATCGCCATGAACCGGCTGGGCGGCAAGTCCAACACCGGCGAGGGCGGCGAGGACTCCGGCCGCTTCACCCCCGACGGCAACGGCGACCTGCGGCGCAGCGCCATCAAGCAGGTCGCGTCGGGCCGGTTCGGGGTGACCTCGCACTACCTCACCAACGCCGACGACATCCAGATCAAGATGGCCCAGGGCGCCAAGCCCGGCGAGGGCGGCCAGCTGCCCGGGCACAAGGTGTACCCGTGGATCGCCGGCACCCGCCACTCCACGCCCGGTGTCGGCCTGATCTCGCCGCCGCCCCACCACGACATCTACTCCATCGAGGACCTCGCCCAACTCATCCACGACCTGAAGAACGCCAACCCGCAGGCGCGGGTGCACGTGAAGCTGGTCTCCGAGGCGGGCGTGGGCACCGTCGCCGCAGGCGTGTCCAAGGCGCACGCCGACGTGGTACTGATCTCCGGGCACGACGGCGGCACCGGCGCATCGCCGCTGACCTCGCTGAAGCACGCCGGCACCCCCTGGGAGCTCGGGCTGGCCGAAACCCAGCAGACCCTGCTGCGCAACGGGCTGCGCGACCGCATCGTCGTGCAGGCCGACGGGCAGATGAAGACCGGGCGCGACGTCATCGTCGCCGCGCTGCTGGGTGCCGAGGAGTACGGCTTCGCGACCGCCCCGCTGGTGGTCTCGGGCTGCGTCATGATGCGCGTGTGCCACCTGGACACCTGCCCGGTGGGTGTGGCCACGCAGAACCCGGAGCTGCGCAAGCGCTACTCCGGCCAGGCCGACTTCGTGGTGAACTTCTTCGAGTTCGTCGCCGAGGAGGTCCGCGAGTACCTGGCGGCCCTGGGCTTCCGCAGTCTGGACGAGGCCGTCGGCGCCGTCGACCTGCTCGACACCGCCGGGGCGGTGGACCACTGGAAGGCCTCCGGGCTGGACCTGGCACCCGTCCTGCACGAGGTCGGCCCGTGGGCCGACGACCACCGCCACCGGGTCCGCGGCCAGGACCACGGATTGGAGAAGGCGCTGGACAACACGCTGATCCAGTTGGCCGAGGGCGCCCTGGAGTTCGGTGAGCCGCTGAAGCTGGACCTGCCGGTGCGCAACGTCAACCGGACGGTCGGCACGATGCTCGGCCACGAGATCACCAAGCGCTACGGCGCCGAGGGCCTGCCCGAGGACACCGTCGACATCGCCTTCACCGGCTCGGCGGGCCAGTCCTTCGGCGCGTTTGCGCCGCGGGGTGTCACGCTGCGGCTGTCCGGCGACGCCAACGACTACGTCGGCAAGGGGCTTTCCGGCGGCCGGATCACCGTCCGCCCGCCCGAGGACGTGCCGTTCGCCCCCGAGCGCCACATCATCGCCGGCAACGTCATCGCCTACGGTGCGACCTCGGGCGAGGTGTTCCTGCGCGGGGTCGTGGGCGAGCGGTTCTGCGTGCGCAACTCCGGCGCGCTCGCCGTCGCCGAGGGCGTCGGCGACCACGGGTGCGAGTACATGACCGGGGGGCGCGCCGTCGTCCTGGGCAGTACCGGGCGCAACTTCGCCGCGGGGATGTCGGGCGGTATCGCCTACGTGCTCGATCTCGACCCCGACCGGGTCAACGGCGGGATGGTCGACATCGACCCGCTCGACGACACCGACCTGGAGTTCCTGCGCGACGTGCTGGAGCGCCACCGCGAGGCCACCGGGTCGGGCGTCGCCGCCGGGCTGCTGGCCGACTTCGGCACCGCCGCCACCCGGTTCGGCAAGGTCATGCCGCGCGACTACAAGCGGGTGCTGGCCGCCCAGGCCGAGGCCGAGCGCGCGGGCCGGGATGTCGGCGAGGCCATCATGGCCGCAGCACAGTCCTGAACGTCGGCCGGATACGAAAGGAGGGACACCACCATGGCTGACCCGAAGGGTTTCCTCAAGATCACCGAGCGGGAGTTGCCCGCTCACCGCCCCGTCGACGTGCGCATCCAGGACTGGAGCGAGGTCTACGAGGACCTCGACCGCGGCGCGGTCGTCAAGCAGGCGTCTCGCTGCATGGACTGCGGCATCCCGTTCTGCCACAACGGCTGCCCGCTGGGCAACCTCATCCCCGAGTGGAACGACCTGGTTTACCGCCACGACTGGGGCGAGGCAATCGAGCGGCTGCACGCCACCAACAACTTCCCGGAGTTCACCGGGCGGCTGTGCCCGGCCCCGTGCGAGTCGGCGTGCGTGCTGGGTATCAACCAGCCGGCCGTGACCATTAAGAACGTCGAGAACTCCATCATCGACCGCGCCTGGGCCGAAGGCTGGGTGCGGCCGCAGCCGCCGCGGGTGCGCACCGGCAAAACCGCGGCGGTGGTGGGTTCGGGACCGGCCGGGCTGGCGGCCGCCCAGCAGCTCACCCGGGCCGGCCACGACGTCACCGTCTATGAGCGGGCCGACCGCATCGGCGGGCTGCTGCGCTACGGCATCCCCGAGTTCAAGATGGAAAAGCGCCACATCGAACGCCGGCTGGGGCAGATGCGGGCCGAGGGCACCGTTTTCCGCACCGGCGTGGACGTTGGCGCCGACCTCGGCGTCGACGAGTTGCGTGCCCGGCACGACGCCGTGCTGCTGGCCGGCGGCGCCACCGCCTGGCGCGACCTGCCGGTGACCGGGCGCGAGCTCGACGGCGTGCACCAGGCGATGGAGTACCTGCCGCTGTCCAACCGGGTGCAGGAGGGCGACTTCGCAGAGCCCGCGATCAGCGCCGAGGGCAAGCACGTGATCGTCATCGGCGGCGGCGACACCGGCGCCGACTGCGTGGGAACCGCGCACCGCCAGGGTGCGGCCTCGGTCACCCAGCTGGAGATCATGCCCAAGCCGCCCAAGGAGCGCCCGCAGAACCAGCCCTGGCCGACCATGCCGATGGTCTACAAGGTCAGCACCGCCCACGAGGAGGGCGGCGAGCGGCTCTACTCCGTCAACACGCTGGAGTTCCTCGGCGACGACCAGGGGCGCGTCCGCGCGCTGAAGCTGGTCGACGTGCAGCGCACCGCGTCCGGGTTCGAGCCGGTGCCCGGCAGCGAGCGCGAGATCCCGGCCGGCCTGGTGACCCTGGCGATGGGCTTCGTGGGCCCGCAGAAGGCCGGGCTGATCGAGGAGCTGGGGGTGGAGCTGGACGGGCGCGGCAACGTCGTGCGCGACACCGACTACGCCACGACCGTCGACGGCGTGTACTGCGCCGGCGACATGGGCCGGGGCCAGTCGCTGATCGTGTGGGCGATCGCCGAGGGCCGCTCCGCTGCGGCGGGCGTGGACCGCTACCTCAGCGGCGGCGGCACCAGCCTGCCCACCGCCATCCCGCCCACGGAGCGTCCGCTGACCGCGGGCTGACCGCGAGCCGCCGCAGGGCAGGCCGGGGGCGGGCAGCCGCTTCCGGCCGTGGCGCTCCGCTCGATTCGGGCGCGCCCCAACCCCGCGGCCGAACGCAGTCTCCGGCACGGGTTTTCGAGATCCCGCGGGCCGCCGGCGCAGCCGCCGGCGGCCCGCATCGCTTCCTGCGGTACCGCCTTCAGCACTGCCTGCAGGGCTGCGGGCACGCGGGGCAGCGGGCAGGGGAGCCGGGCTCCGGCGCGGCCGGTGCCGGCGGAGCCGGAAGCGGTGCGCCGGCGGGCATCCCGGTGGGGCCGGTGGGCAGGAATCCGTACATGGGCTTCCGCCTGATCGCCGACGCAGCGATGCTGATCCACTTCGGCTTCCTGTGCTACGTGGCGCTGGGCGGATTGCCGGTATGGCGGCGGCCGCACGCGATCTGGCCGCATCTCGCCGTATGTGCCTACGCCGTGGGCATCGTCGACTTCGAGTGGCACTGCCCGCTGACTCTGGTCGAGGACTGGGCGCGCAGGCAGGCGGGGATGGAGGGCCTGCCGCCCAGCGGGTTCATCGACCACTACCTCACCGGCGTGATCTACCCCGAGCACCTGCTGCTGGAGGTCGAGTTCGCGGTGGGGGTGTTCGTGGGGCTGACCTGGCTGGTGGCGCTGGTGCTGCTGGTGCGGCGGCGCCGTGCGCGCAACAGGAGCGGCGAAGAGCCCGAGCCGCGTTAAGGAATCGTGATTTTTCGCAGCGATCAATGTCTCAAATCAGGCATATTGCAGGTAAAGAAGCTAGTAAAAACGGGAGCTAACGGGCATTTCGCCTTTGATGGGGTGCCGCATGTCAGGCGTACATTCGTGGCATGACCTCAGTGACCCCGGAAGCCCTCCGCTCCGCGGAGCACTTCATCTCGCGCAACGCCCGACTGATCGACCGGCACCGCTTCGCCTACCACTTCCGCAACGGACCGCCCGGCCCCATCCGTTCGGCCCTGGAGTCCTACCGCAACCTCGACGGCGGATACGGCAACGGACTCGAACCCGACCTGCGCGGCCACGGCAGCCAGCCCGCAGCGGTCGTCATGGCCCTGCGCTACCTGGAGGAACTCGGCCCGATCCCCGGCGACATCGCCGAAGGCATCGGCCGCTACCTCACCAGCGTCACCCACGACAACGGGGGAGTGCCGCCGGTGCTGCCCACGGTCCGCCACACCGAGGCCGCGCCGCGGTGGCGCGAGGCCGACGACTTCAGCGGTGCGCTCAACCCCACGGCCGCGCTGGTCGGCCTGATGCACCGCCGCCGCGTCTGCCACGCCTGGCGCGACCGCGCCACCGCCTACTGCTGGACCCGCATCGGTGCCCTGCGCTGGACCAAGCCCGAAGAGGCCATCGCGGTGTGCACCTTCCTGGAGCACGTATCCGACCGCAAGCGCGCCGAGGCCGAGTTCGAGCGGCTCACCCCGGCCATCCGCGCCGTCATCGAGACCGACCCAGAAGCCCGGGGCCACGTCCACAAGCCGCTGGACCTCGCCTTCCGCCCCGACCACATTGCACGGCGGCTGTTCACCGAATCCGAGATCTCGGCCAACCTCGACGCCCTCACCGAGCAGCAGCGCGACGACGGCGGCTGGGACATCAACTGGGACAGCTGGGCGGGCAGCGCCCGCAACGAATGGCGCGGAATGCGCACCGTCGCCAACCTGAAGATCCTGCGCGACTACGGCCGCCTCGCAGCCGACGTCCCCGCGACCGCGCGCACCGGCTGAGGCCACCGCGCCGCCTTGCGCCCGGGTGCAAAGACCAGCGCCCGGGCCCAAGGCGACGCGGCGAACGCCCGTCGGCTGCAAACCCGCCCCGTCGAACCCCCGAGTTCCTGAAGACCGGTCCCCGAAGCCCGGCACCGGCACAGCCGCGCCCGAGCGTGGCGGCCGCCACGCGTAAGCCCCCGCATCCTGGGCAGCGGAAACCCCAGTGGCCCGCCGCGCCCGCGGCAGGGCACCGGCCGC
The DNA here is from genome assembly GCF_054778995.1 of Streptomonospora sediminis. Classification (NCBI taxonomy): domain Bacteria; kingdom Bacillati; phylum Actinomycetota; class Actinomycetes; order Streptosporangiales; family Nocardiopsidaceae; genus Streptomonospora; species Streptomonospora sediminis. Next base: position 32,450 of record NZ_BAAGYZ010000117.1, on the reverse strand, counting down.
GGCCCGCCGGCAGGCCACCGCGCCAAGCACGCCACGCACGCGAAGGGGGACGTGAAACCCATGGCTACCGACCTCGGCGGCTCCATTGTCGCCTTCCTCGCCGCCCCGGAGGGCACCGAGCAGATCGAGCTGACCGAGCCCTGGGCGGCGGTTGAGAAGGCCGGCGGCCGGCCGCAGCTCGTCTCCACTTCAGCGGGGCAGATCCAGGGCTTCAACCACCTGGACAAGGGCGACACCTTTACCGTGCACGCCACAGTCGACGACGTCGGCGCCGCCGACTTCATCGGTCTCGTGCTGCCGGGCGGCGTCGCCAACCCGGACTTCCTGCGCACCGTCCCGCGTGCGGTCTCCTTCACCAAGGAGTTCTTTGACACAGGCAAGCCGGTCGCCGCGATCTGCCACGCGCCCTGGACCCTGGTCGAGGCCGACGCGGTCGCCGGGCGCCGGCTCACCTCGTTCCCGAGCCTGCGCACGGACATCGTCAACGCAGGCGGGGAGTGGTCGGACGAGGAGGTCGTCGTCTGCGCGGCGGGGCCTAACAAACTGGTCACCAGCCGCAAACCCGACGATATCCCGGCGTTCAACGGCGCCCTGCTGGACGCGTTCGCCGAGTAGCGACCAGGTGTACTCCTAGTCGCAACCTGGTTTAGACCACTGCACTATCCAGACGCTTTAGAGTGTTAAGCGTGACACGTCGAGCAAAAATCGTCGCGACTCTCGGTCCCGCGACTTCGAGCCCGGAGAGTATCCGCGCGCTCGTCGACTCGGGACTGGACGTAGCGCGACTCAACCTCAGCCACGGAACGCATGAGGACCACCAGGCCAGCTATACCAACGTCCGGGCGGCCTCCAAGGCCACCGGACGCAGCGTCGGGATCCTCGCTGACCTGCAGGGGCCGAAAATCCGCCTGGGCACCTTCCCCGACGGTCCCGTGGAACTGGCCGCCGGCGACCAGTTCACGGTGACCGTCGAGGACGTCCCCGGCGATCGGCACCGGGTCTCCACCACCTACAAGGGCCTGCCGGGCGATGTCCGCCCCGGCGACCGCGTCCTGATCGACGACGGCAACGTGGTGCTCGAATGCACCAAGGCCACCAGCACCGAGGTCCAGACCCGGGTGCTGATCGGCGGCCGCGTCTCCAACCACAAGGGACTGAACCTCCCCGGCGTCTCGGTCAGCGTGCCGGCGCTCACCGAGAAGGACGAAACCGACCTGCGCTGGGCCCTTGAGCAGGGCGTGGACATGGTCGCGCTGTCCTTTGTGCGCAGCCCGGCCGACGCCGATGACGTCCACCGGATCATGGACGACGTCGGCGTGCGGGTTCCGCTCATCGCCAAGATCGAGAAACCGCAGGCCGTCGAGCGGCTCCAGGACATCATCGAGGTCTTCGACGGCGTCATGGTCGCCCGCGGCGACCTCGGCGTCGAGCTTCCCCTGGAGAACGTCCCGATGGTGCAGAAACGCGCCGTCGAGCGGTGCCGCGACAAGGCCAAGCCGGTTATCGTGGCCACCCAGATGCTGGAGTCCATGATCAACTCGGCGCGGCCCACTCGCGCCGAGACCTCCGACGTCGCCAACGCCGTCCTCGACGGCGCCGACGCGGTCATGCTCTCCGGCGAGACCAGCGTGGGGCAGTACCCGATCGAGACCGTCGAGACCATGGCCCGCATCGTTGCGGCCGCCGAGCAGGAGTCCCTGCGCGCCTCGCACGTCCTCAACCGGGTGCCCGAAACCACCGGAGGGGCCATCGCCCGCGCCGCCGCCGAAGTCGGAGCCACCGTCGGCGCAAAGGCACTGGTCGCCTTCACCATGTCCGGCGAGACCGCGCGCCGCCTGGCCCGCTACCGCTCGCCGATTCCGCTGCTGGCCTTCACCACGCAGGACTCCACGCGCTCGCAACTCGCCCTGACCTGGGGAGCCGAGACCCACTGCGTGCCCTGGGTCGACCACACCGACCAAATGGTCGCCCAGGTCGAGAGCGAGCTGTTGGAGATGGGCATCTACCAGAAGGGCGACAAGATCGTCGTCGTCTCCGGTAGCCCGCCCGGCACCCCTGGGTCGACCAACTCGCTGCGCGTACACCGCATCGGCGACGCCATCGCCCACGGGAACTAGCCCGAAACCGGGGAACCGGCCGGAACCAGCCGCTCTATACGGCCGGCACTCCGAGGGGCACAGCGGAGCATGCGCGTCCGCATACCGGCCCTCACCCCGGCGGGGCCGCGAGGCTTCACCGGGGAGGGGCCGACCGGGCTTGGCGGCCACCCCGCCGCCGGCCCACCTGCCCGCCGGTCAGTGCGGCAGCGCGCTGGGCACGCCGGCCTCGTGGCCGACCCGGTCCAGCGGCATATCCCAGGGCAGTTGGTTCCACGGACTCGCCGGATCGAAGGCGAGCAGGCCCAGCGCGGTCCACGTGCGGTCCCACCCCGGACCCCGCTGGGCGTAGGTGAGCAGGTAACCGCCGTGGAACGCCTCGGTGAGCTGCTGCCAGCCGGCGTAGCGGCGCTGCAGGTCGGCGGCCGCCCGGCGCAGCAGGTTCTGGGTTTCGACCCGGCTGAGCCATTCGAGGCTCGCCCCGCCGCACGCCAATCGGATGATCTGCGCCGAGCGCCACCACTGGTGGGCGGCGATGACCACCGTGTCGGTGCCGCGGGCGGCTCCGGTGACGGCCCGCAACCGGTCGACCTGCTCGGGCGAGAGGCGCACCAGCCGTTCGCGGGGGGAGTCGGGGACGGGGCGGCCGCGCAGCGTTGCGGCGGCGAAGTCGACGTGCAGATCGGCGTCGTCGCCGTTGTGCAGCTCGGTCCAGAGCCGGTCGATGGCCGCCAGCAGCGATGAGCGGTCGACCACACCCCACTCGCGTTCGAAGGCCCTGCGGTAGCGGCGGCGCAGCTGCGGGCGCTCCAGGTCGTCCCAGGGCTCGCCGAGGGCGGCTCGGAAGGGTGCGGCCACGGCGGCGGCCCAGCGCTCGGTGCTGAGCGCGGCATCGGGGTCGGCAGTGCGCAGTGCGGGCGGTTCGCGCGAGCCGATCACGAGTTCGGCGAAGACCCCGGCGGCCAGCAGCACGGCCGGCAGGAACGACCAGAGGGACAGGCCGAGGACGACCAGCACGACGCCTGCGGCGGCCAGCGGGGCCAGCAGCCACGGCTGGCGGCGCTGGGAGCCCCACGCCACGAGGGCCCAGGCGCCGATGGTCAGCGCTTGGGCGATCGCCGCCACCGCGGTCAGCACCAGGTTCTCCTCATACTCCAGCGGACAGCGTGTCGCGGCGGGGACGGGCGGGGCCGGAGCCGCTGTCCAGAACAGTCCCGTTCTTCCAGGATCGGCGACCGCGGGCGGCTGTGGCGACCGTACTCACAGGTTGTGCTCGTGTTGTGGCCGCAATGTGACCGGGTGGCGCCGCGGATGGTCCGCAGGGTGCAGGCGGGGCGCAAGGGGCCGGTGCAGAAGCGGAACGGGCGCGGAGCAGAGCCGCAGCGGCGGATCGAGCGGATCTGCGGGGCGGGCGCCGAGCGCGCCGTACTGCCCGATGGGGGAGCGGCGCTGTGGCGCGTGGTGCCCTGAGTGGGATTCGAACCCACACTGTACGAGGTTTGAGCTCGCTCGCTCTACCGGTTGGCGTATCAGGGCGGCGGGGCCGTATTGGGGGTAAACGGAGCCGGGCGACCGGCGCCGGGGGCGGTCGAGGTCACGCATTGGCTTAAGTTCCCGTGGCCACTGCTCTTTATCTTAGCGGATCTCGGTACGCTCATGTACGTGACGACGACGCAGAGCCGCGTGGTGATCGCGGAAGACGAGGCCCTGATCAGGCTGGACCTCAAGGAGATGCTTGAGGAGGACGGCTATGCCGTTGTGGGCGAGGCCGGTGACGGCGAGACGGCTATACGCCTCGCCACCGAACACAGGCCCGACCTCGTCATTCTCGATATCAAAATGCCAGTGCTGGACGGTCTGTCGGCGGCCGAGCGCATCGCCGCCGAGCGTATCGCCCCCGTCGTCATCCTGACGGCCTTCTCCCAACGGGAACTGGTCGAGCGCGCCCGCGACGCCGGCGCGATGGCCTACCTGGTCAAGCCCTTCAACAAGGCCGACCTGGTCCCGGCGATCGAGATGGCGGTCAGCCGCTACGCCGAGCTCTCCGCGCTGGAGGCCGAGGTCAGCGGGCTGAACGAGCGGCTGGAGACCCGCAAACTGGTCGAGCGCGCCAAGGGCCTGCTGCAGAGCCGGCACGGCCTCAGCGAACCCGAGGCCTTCCGCTGGATCCAGAAGAACTCGATGGACCGCCGCCTGACCATGCGCAAGGTCGCCGAGACCGTCGTCGAGACCCTGGGCGACCAGCAGGAGCGGTGAATCGGCCGCCGCCCGCACGCGGCGAAAACCGCCCCAACCCCCGGCCCCGGCCCGGACCCGTTCCGAGCCGGGGCCTTTCGCATGCAGGTACCGGGATTACCGCACGCCGGGACACCGCGATACCGCGGCCGGCGCCGCGCGTCCGCGCGTTGTGCGCGGGCCGCCCGATCCGCTGCGCACTGTGCACGGAACGGCCGCCGTCAACCGGAGAAATGTCCCGGTTGGATCACGGATGCGCACAAAGTAATGACGTTTGGATCACGCGTCTTTAGACCCGCTGAACACTAGGGGTAAACCGGGCTAAACTCACGCCACCGATCAACAAACCGCCGGAATCGGACACTGCCCGACTCCGGCAACTGACGAATGCGCAAGGAGCGCGCGTGCGCACACGCCTCGTGACGCTGCTGCTCACCCTGATCGCCGCCACCCTCGCGATCCCGGGCGCCGCAGCAGCAGACACCCAGGGCGGTGCGTCGCTATTCGGCCAGATCCGCCAACCGGACAGCGATGACGAAGGTGTCGAAGGAATCGGCATAACCGTCTCGCAGGACGATGAACGGATCGGCGAGGCGACCACCGACTCCGACGGCAATTGGGAAGTGGAACTGCCCGACGCGGGCACCTACCGCGTGGTGCTCGACGAGGAGTCGGTACCCGGCCAATACGAAGTACTCGAACTGCCCGCCGGTGCCGAACGCGAAGTGGAGGTCCGCGCCGACCAGCGCTTCGCGGTCGTCTACCAGCTCGTCCCCGAAGGCGAAGGCGACGTCGCCGCCTCACCGAGCGAATCCGGATCCGACGACGCCGCCTCCAGCGGGGACGGCGAAACCGGCCAGGGCGGCTCCGCGGCCGGAGACGAAGGCGGCGAAGACGAGGGCGTCATCGACACCCCGGCGGCCGCAGCCGGTTCGGGCCCTCTCGACCAGGTCGTCGGGCTGACCGTGGCCGGCCTGCTCTTCGGTCTGATCATCGCCATCTCCTCGGTCGGGCTCTCGCTGATCTTCGGCACCACCAAGCTGATCAACTTCGCGCACGGCGACATGGTCACCTTCGGCGCCATCATGGCGATGATCTTCAGCAGCACCTCGGCGCTGGCCGCACTGCACGAGCCCTTCGAGGGCGTGCCCGGACTCGGCTTCGCCACCAACCCGTTGGTCGTGGGCACGGTGCTGGCGGTGGTCTGCGGCGGCCTGCTCGGCGGGCTGCTGGAGCGCTTCCTGTGGCGGCCGCTGCGCCGCCGCAACGTCGCGATGATCCAGATGTTCATCGTCACCATCGGCATCGCGCTGCTGCTGCGCCACCTCCTGCTGGTCGTCTTCGACGCCAACCGGCAGAAGTACGTGCAGTTCCGCATCCAGGACATGATCGAAGTGGGGCCGATCGCCATCACCCCGCGCGACCTGGGGATCATGGTGGTCTCCATCGCGGTGCTGGTGCTGGTGGCGAGCATGCTGCAGTTCACCCGGGTCGGCAAGGCGATGCGCGCCGTCTCCGACAACCGCGACCTGGCCGAATCCTCGGGCATCGACGTCGACCGGATCACCGTCTACGTCTGGGTGCTGGGCGGCGCCCTGTCGGCCCTGGGCGGCGTCTTCCTCGGTCTGAACCAGTCGGTGTACTGGCAGATGGGCTTCCACCTGCTGCTGTTGATGTTCGCCGCAGTGATCCTGGGCGGTCTGGGCACCGCCTACGGCGCCATGGCCGGCGGCCTGGCGATCGGCCTGGTCGCGCAGCTGTCCACGCTGTGGTTCTCGCCGCAGCTGATGAACGTGTGGGCGCTGCTCATCATGATCGTCGTGTTGTTGGTCCGGCCGCAGGGGATCCTGGGCCGTCGCGAACGGGTCGGCTAGAGGAGACGGACGATGGACATAATGACGATCCTCGCCCTCTCCCTGGAGACGGCGATCGGGCCCGTCGCGGCCATCTACGTGCTCGCGGCCATCGGGCTGAACATGCACTTCGGCTACACCGGGCTGCTCAACTTCGGCCAGGTCGGGTTCATGCTGGTGGGCGCCTACGGGGTGGCCGTCAGCGTGGCGACCTTCGGGCTGCCGCTGTGGGGCGGCTTCTTGGTCAGCCTGGCCTGCTCGGTGGTGCTGGCGCTCGTACTGGGCATCCCCACACTGCGGCTGCGCGCCGACTACCTGGCGATCTCCACGATCGCGGTGGCGGAGGTACTGCGGCTGGTCTACCGCGCGGACTTCGCCCGCCCCGTCACCGGCGGTGTCTACGGCAGGCAGAGCTTCGCCGACGCGTTCTACGCCGCCAACCCCGTTCCGGCGGGCTCCTACGGCCTGGGCGACGTCGACTTCTCCGCCGACGAGCTGTGGCTGATGCTGTGCACCTGGGCGCTGGCCGCACTCGGACTGGTGATGACGGCGATGCTCATGCGCAGCCCCTGGGGCCGTGTCATCAAGGGCATCCGGGAAGACGAGGACGCCGTACGCAGCCTGGGCAAGGACGCCTTCAACTACAAGCTGCAGAGCCTGGTCTTCGGTGGTGTCTTCGGCGGCCTGGCCGGCGTCATGATCGCGCTGAACCAGCAGAACATCACCCCCGACCAGTTCATGCCGCAGGTCACCTTCTACCTGTGGGCGATGCTGCTGCTGGGCGGGGTCGGTACGATCTGGGGCCCGGTCATCGGCCCGGTCATCATGTGGTTCATGCTCACGCTCTTCGACGAGACACTGCGCGGCCTGGCCTCAACGGGAGTCCTGCCGTTCCTGGCGACCTCCGACTCGGGGCCGCTGCGCCACGCCCTCGTCGGGCTGGGGCTGATGCTGCTGATCATCTACCGGCCGCAGGGACTCGTCGGCAACCGCAAGGAGATGCTGGTCAATGTCAAGTGAGGCGACGAGCGGCGCCCCGGGGGCGGACGGCGACCGGATGGCCGGCGCCGAACCGGCGGTCGGCGGGGCCAAGGCCGATGCGATCCTGCAAGCCGAGGGGATCCGCCGCTCCTTCGGCGGCCTGACCGCGGTCGACGTCAAGCACCTGGAGATCCAGCGCGGCACCATCACCGCGCTCATCGGCCCCAACGGGGCCGGCAAGTCCACGCTGTTCAACCTGCTCACCGGGTTCGACCGTGCCGACGCGGGCACCTGGTCGTTCCAGGGCCGCAGGCTCGACGGCATTGCCGGGCACAAGGTCGCCCGGCGCGGCATGGTCCGCACCTTCCAGCTCACCAAGGCGCTGACCCGCCTGACGGTGATGGAGAACATGCTGCTGGCCGCGCCCGGCCAGCTCGGCGAGCGCTTCGCCGGCGCCTTCGCCCGCTGGATGTGGGCCGACCAGGAGGCCGCCAACCGCGAACGGGCCATGGAGCTGCTGGCGCGGTTCAAGCTCGACGCCAAGAAGGACGACATCGCCGGCAGCCTCTCCGGCGGCCAGCGCAAGCTGCTGGAGATGGCCCGCGCGCTCATGGTCGACCCGTCCATGGTGATGCTCGACGAGCCGATGGCCGGCGTGAACCCCGCGCTGGTGCAGTCGCTGCTGGGGCACATCACCGCATTGCGCGACGAAGGGACCACGGTCCTGTTCGTCGAGCACGACATGGACGTGATCATGGGCATCAGCGACTGGATCGTGGTCCTGGCGCAGGGGCAGGTGATCGCCGAAGGGCGCCCCGCCGACATCCGCTCCAACCAGCAGGTCATCGACGCGTACCTGGGCGCCCGCCACGACGACGAACCCGGCGGCGGTGCGCAGGCGAAGGAGGAGCAGACGTGAGCGGATCCGAGGCGGCCGGCGCCCCCAACGACCCCGGCGGCCGGCCGGGGCAGGCCGAGCAGAGCGGGCAGGCCGAGCGGGTGGAGCAGGGCGCCCACGCCGAGCAGAGCGGGCAGGAGAAGCCGGGCGGGCCCGCTGAGCAGCTCGACCACCCGCCCGAGACCCGGCAGGACGCGAGCCTGCTCCAAGAGCACCGCGAGGAGGTGCTCGAACACGCCGGCCCGGCGCAGGGCGTGGGGGACCACTCCGCCTACCTGCTGGTCGCCGACGATGTCCAGGCCGGCTACGTGCCCGGCGTCAACGTCCTCGACGGCTGCACGCTGACCCTGCGCGAGGGCGAGGTCGTGGGCATCATCGGCCCCAACGGCGCCGGCAAGTCCACCCTGATCAAGACGGTCTTCGGGCTGCTTCCGGTGCGCGGGGGCACGATCACCCTGCGCGGTGAGACCATCGTCGGCCGCAGCGCCCACCAGCTCGTCTCCAGCGGTGTGGGCTACGTGCCCCAGACCCAGAACGTCTTCCCCAGCCTGACGGTCGAGGAGAACCTGGAGATGGGCGTGTTCCTGCGCCCGAAGACCTTCCAACGGCGCCTCGCCACCGTGGCCGAGCTCTTCCCGCTGCTGGGGCAGCGCCGCCGGCAGAAGGCGGGCGCGCTGTCGGGCGGTGAACGCCAGATGGTGGCCATGGGGCGCGCGCTGATGATGGAACCCTCGGTCCTGCTGCTGGACGAGCCCACGGCCGGCCTGTCGCCGATGTTCCAGGACGATGTCTTCCACCGCGTCCGCGAGATCAACGCCACCGGCGTCTCGGTGATCATGGTCGAGCAGAACGCGCGCCGCTGCCTGCAGGTCTGCGACCGCGGCTACGTGCTCGACCAGGGGCGCAACGCCTACACCGGCACCGGGCAGGAGCTGCTGGACGACCCCAACGTCATCGAGCTGTACCTGGGCACCTTGGCAAAGGCGGGGTAGCCGCGGCGGCCCCGGATCGGCCGGTCCGGGGCCGACCGGCAACAAAAAGGGGGGCGGTGCCCGGCGGCACCGCCCCCCTGCTGCGTCTACCGCCTACTCCTCGGAGTCGACGGTGATCTCGTCCTGCTTGCTGTGCGCACCCTCATCGTCGAAGCCGTAGATCTGGAAGGTGGCCGAGGTGACGTTGCCGTCCTCGTCGAAGTTGATGGGGCCGCTGACACCCTGGTAGTCGATGTCCTCGCCCTCACCGATCAGGTCGCGGCACTCCTCGAACGTGGAGCACTCGGTGCCGCCCTTGGAGACCGCGCCCATCTCCTCGACGAAGACCGTGGGGTCGGTGCTCTCGGCCTGCTCGGCGGCCAGCGCGGTGGTGATGGCGCAGTCGTAGACCTGGCCGGAGAACTGGAGCACCTCCAGTTCCTTGTCGAAGGACGTCAGCCCGTCGATGAACTCCTGCTGGCCGTTGTCGGGCGCGGTGCCCTGGAACCCGGAGACGGTGCTGGGGTCCTCGGCGTCGACCTTCTCGGCCAGGGTCTCGTCGTTCAGACCGTCGGTGCCGTACATCTGGTCGGCGCCGACGCCCGACTCGATCAGCCCGGTGATGATCTGCACGCCCTCCTCGAAGGCGACCATCACCACCGCGTCGGCGTCGGCGTCGGCGACGTCGCTGACGACCGAGTCGAAGTTGGCGGTGTTGGGGTCGTAGCCCTCGTTGTAGGCGACCTCGATGCCGTTCTGCTGGAGCGCGTCGGCCGTCGCGTTGGCCAGGCCCTCGCCGTAGTCGTCGGCGCGGTAGGTGATCGCGACGCTCTGGTGGCCGTCGGAGGCGATCTTCTGCGCGAGGACCGGGCCCTGCATCAGGTCGCTGGGCGCGGTACGCCAGTAGTAACCGGTCTCGTCCTCGGCGGCCAGGCCGGGCGCCGTGTTGGAGCCCGAGCACTGCACGACCTCGGCGCCGGTCACGGTGTCCATGATCGCCTGTGTCATGCCCGAGGCGGCCGCGCCCAGGACGATGTCGGCGTCCTGGTCGACCAGGCGCTTGGCGGCGTCGTTGGCCTGGGCCGCGTCGTTGGCCTCGTCGCCGCTCAGGATGTCGGGCACTTCGGTGCCCATGACACCGCCCGCGTCGTTGATCTCCGACAGCGCGTACTTGGCCGCGCTGATCTGCGGGGGACCGAGGTGGGAGAGGTCGCCCGTCTCGGGGAAGACGTATCCGTACTGGAGCGGTTCACCGCCTCCGCCGCCCTCGGCTCCGCCTCCGCCGCCGCAGGCGGTCAGCCCAAGGGTGAGGGCCGCGGCCGCCGCGGTGAGGCTGAGGGCCTTCTTGCTTGGCATCGAGGTCTCTCCGTTCAACCGGCTGGGTAGCGCTAGGGGGACTGGCGCCCCTGGCCGCGGCGAGGGTGATCGCACTTAACCATGGGCGTTAGCGGAGCTTAATCCCAACTGTTCACCTTCCGGTAGATGGGATCTCATGTCGGTGCTGAGTTGATTCATGCCGTTATCTCGCTGTAGTCGTTTCTTGAGGAGAAATGGGCTGTTCAGGGCAAAATTCCATGTTTTGCCACGTCTTGCGGTGCAATGATCACGTACTGTGATCGAGCCGGGTGTGCCGGTGCGCGGGGTCGGGCAGGGCGCGGCGGGTACGCGGCCATGGGCCACCGCGCGGTTGCGGGCAGGCCCGGCGGTCGGAGCGCACCGTGCCGGCCGGCGAACCGCACGGCGCATCCGCGGTGGCGCAGCGGGGTGCGGCGGGGTGCGGCGGCCCGGGGGTGGCCCGGCCGCCGCACCCGCCGCTCAGGCGTCGCGCACGATGCAGGTCAGCCGCGAGGTGCACACCCGGCGCCCCTGGTCGTCGGAGATGACGATGTCCCAGGTGGCCAGCGTGCGCCCGAGGTGAACCGGGGTCGCTACGCCGGTGATGCCGCCCGCGGTCGCGCTGCGGTGGTGGGTCGCGTTGATCTCGATGCCCATCGCGATCCGGCCCTCGCCCGCGTGGATCATGGAGCCGACCGAGCCCAGGGTCTCGGCCAGCACGCACGACGCACCGCCGTGCAGCAGACCGTAGGGCTGGGTGTTGCCCTCGACCGGCATCCGCCCGACCACACGCTCGGCCGATGCCTCCAGCACCTCCAGGCCGAGGCGTTCACCGAGGTTCCCGCCCATGTTGCGCCCGCCCATGATCTCGGCGAGCCGGTCCGCGTCGATCGACATGCTCTGTTCCGCCTCCCATGTGGAGCAGGGAACGGCCCGCCGGCCGCCCCGCAGGAGGCGCCGGGCGCTCCCGCACCCCTGCCGTACTTGCTGCATGCTGGTTGCCCGCCGGCGCCGTATTCCGCCGGCCGCGGACCGCCGCCCGGTCCCGAACGGCCCTGAACAGCGCCGAACAGCGCCGGCCCGCAGGTCCGTCTGAATGGCGCAACGCGCAAATGTCCGCACGGCATCCTAGGATTTGCCTGTGGCGACGACACAGCAGACCCCCGGACAGAACGGCACGTCCACGGCGCAGGAGCGCCCGCCCGAGTGCGGGCGGCTGCTGCTGCTCGACGGCCACTCCATGGCCTTCCGCGCGTTCTACGCGCTGCCGGCCGACAAGTTCACCACCAGCACGGGCCAGTCGACCAACGCCATCTACGGCTTTGCGTCGATGCTGATCAAGCTGCTGCGCGACGAACAACCCACCCACATCGCGGTCACCTGGGACCTCTCCGGCCCCACGTTCCGGCACGAGGCCTACACCGATTACAAGGCCGGCCGCATGGAGACCCCGCCCGAGTTCCCCTCGCAGGTGGAGTTCGTCCAGGAACTACTCAAAATGGTGGGCATCACCAGCGTCTCCGCCCCCGGCTTCGAGGCCGACGACGTCATCGCCACCCTCACCGCCCGGGGGCGCGAGGAGGGCATGGAGATCCTCATCGCATCGGGCGACCGCGATGCCTTCCAACTGGTCGACGCCGCCTGCACGGTGCTCTACCCGGGCAAGAGCATCTCCGAGCTCACGCGCATGACCCCCGAGGCCGTCGAAACGAAGTACGGCGTTCCGCCCGAGCGCTACCGCGACCTCGCGGCCCTCGTCGGTGAGAAAGCCGACAACCTGCCCGGTGTTCCCGGCGTCGGGCCCAAGACCGCCGCCAAGTGGATCAACAAGTACGGATCCCTCGACGACCTGGTCGCCCACGCCGACGAGGTCACCGGCAAGGCAGGGCAAAGCTTCCGCGACCACCTCGACCAGGTCCTGCGCAACCAACAGCTCAACCGCCTCGACCCCGACATCGAACTCGAGGCCGCCGTCGGCGAACTCACCCGCGGCCAGGCCGACCACTCCGCGGTGCACTCGCTGTTCGACAACCTGGAGTTCGCCTCCTCCCTGCGCGACCGCCTCTTCGCCGTGCTCGGCGAAACCGGCGGCACCGCGCCCGAGACCCCTGCCGAAACCTTCACCGTCGACCTCACCACGCCCGCGCCCGGCCAACTGGGCGAATGGCTGCAGGCCCACGCCCGCGACGCCTCCCGCTGCGGGCTGGCGCTGTCGGGCACTTGGGGCGCCGGCACCGGCCGGATCACCGGGCTGGCCATCGCCGCCGACACCGGCGCCGCGCTCTTCGCCGATCCGGCCCAACTCGGGGCCGGCGACGAATCCGCCCTCGCCTCCTGGCTGGCCGATCCCCAGTACCCCAAGGCGCTGCACGACGCCAAGGGGCCGCTGCTGGCGCTGTGGGCGCACGGCTTCGAGCTCCGCGGGCTCACCAGCGACACCGCGCTGGCCGCCTACATCGTGCAGCCCGGCGGCCGCAAGTTCGAGCTCGCCGACCTGTGCCGCCGGTTCCTCAACCGCGAGCTCGGCGAATCCCAGCCCGACTCCGGCCAGCTCGCGCTCGACATCGGCGGCGACGGCACCGGCGACCCCGACCCCCGCGCCGCCGAGCGCCTGGAACTGGCCACCCACGCCCGCGCCACCCTCGACCTCGCCGCAGGGCTCGACCTCGATCTCGGCAAGCGCGGCGGTGCCGACCTGCTCAGCAACCTCGAACTCCCGCTCCTGGGCGTCCTGGCCCGCATGGAACGCACCGGCATCGCCGCCGACCGCGCCTACCTCGACTCCCTCGACCAGGAGTTCGCCGCGGCCGTGCGCCAGGCCGTCGACGAAGCCCACCGGGTCGTGGGCCGCGAATTCAACCTCGGCTCGCCCAAGCAGCTCCAGCAGATCCTCTTCGACGAACTCGACCTGCCCAAGACCAAGAAGATCAAGACCGGCTACACCACCGACGCCGACGCGCTGGCGTGGCTGGCCGAGCGCACCGACAACGAACTGCCGGTCATCCTGCTGCGCCACCGCGACCAGACGCGGCTGCGCACCACGGTCGAGGGCCTGATCAAGACCATCTCCGACGACGGCCGCATCCACACCACCTACAACCAGACCGTGGCCGCCACCGGCCGGCTCAGCTCGATCGAACCCAACCTGCAGAACATCCCGGTGCGCACCGAGGCCGGCCGGCGCATCCGGCGCGCCTTCATGGTCGGCGACGACTACGCCGACCTGCTCACCGCCGACTACAGCCAGATCGAGCTGCGCATCATGGCCCACCTCTCCGAGGACACGGCGCTCATCGAGGCGTTCCAGACCGGCCGCGATTTCCACAACGAGATCGCCGCCCGGGTCTTCGGTATCCCGATCGACCAGGTCGACAGCGAGATCCGCGCCCGCATCAAGGCGATGAACTACGGCCTGGCCTACGGGCTCAGCGAGTTCGGTCTCTCCCAGCAGCTGGGCATCGCGCCCAAGGAGGCCAAGGCCCTGATGGACGACTACTTCGTCCAGTTCGGCGGCGTCCGCGACTACCTGCACGCCGTCGTCGACCGCGCGCGCCGCGAGGGCTACACCGAGACCATGCTGGGCCGGCGCCGCTACCTGCCCGACCTCACCAGCGACAACCGCCAGCGCCGCGACATGGCCGAGCGCATGGCGCTGAACGCGCCGATCCAGGGTTCGGCGGCCGACATCATCAAGGTTGCCATGCTCGACGTCGAATCCGGGCTGCGCGAGGGCGGATACCGGTCGCGGATGCTGCTGCAGGTCCACGACGAACTCGTGCTGGAGGTCGCCGACGGCGAACTCGACAGTGTGCGGAAACTGGTGTCGGAAAAAATGGCCGGCGCCTATGATCTGCAGGTGCCGCTCGCCGTATCGGTGGGTGTGGGCCGCACTTGGCACGAGGCCGCGCACTAGGGTCCTGCCGGCGCACCGCAGTGATCATGCAGGAACGCCCGAATGTGGAAGCCGAGACGGGTATTCCGCATGGCCATCGCCGGCCTGGCCGAACCGCGGGCCGAAAACATCGCTTGACGAGGAGGCGACCACCATGCCGGCACCCGCGCGCGGCCCCGGCGGCCCGCGGCGCGAGGAACCGCGGGTCGAGCTGCGCGACAACGAGCTCCAGTGGCGGTTCTCGCGGTCGGGCGGGCCCGGCGGGCAGCACGCCAACACCGCCGACACCCGGGTATCGCTGTCGCTGGATGTGGCCGCCACCGAGTCGCTCACCGGCGAGCAGCGCGAACGCGCGCTGCGCCGGCTCGCCGGGCGGCTGGCCGGAACCGTGCTGACCATCACGGTCGAGGACCACCGGTCCCAGCTGCGCAACCGCGAACTCGCCCGCGAACGGCTCGCCGCGCTGCTGTCAGCGGCCATCGCCCCGGGGCCCCGGTCGCGGCGGGCCACCCGGCCCACCCGCGGCTCCACCGAGCGCAGGATCGCCGCGAAGAAACGCCGATCGCAGGTCAAACGGATGCGCGGCCGCGGCGGCGAAGACTGACAACCGGATGAGCATGCGCCGCCGCGCCTTTCCGCCATCGGACAAAGCGGCGGTGCGGCCGGATTCGGCCACTGCCCGCCGGCCGGACTGACCAGCCCGGAGCCCTCCCGCGGTTGTGTCCACAACCCGCACACGACCGGCGTGCCGCGGCGCTTGCGATTGACCTGGCGCCCCGCGTCTCATATTGTGGCGAGAGCGTTGTGGACTTGCGTGCGCAACTCGACTCTCCCAGATCGTGCCGGTGTGACTGCCAGATCGCATACTCGACTCGACCCCTGGGGATATCGGGGGCGCAGCGGCGGTCGGCACCCTGGGATTCGCGGAGCGATCCGGGCCATGGCTCGGGTACGGAAGTCGTCTCGACGGTGGCGGATGCCGCGTGAATCCGCGGCGCACCTATTCTGCCAATGTCCGTATCCGGAGTCCACCCACACATGACGAGCAGCACCGAGGTAACCTCGACACCCCAGGTAGCGGTCAATGACATCGGGTCCGAGGAAGCCTTCCTCGCGGCGATCGACGAGACCATCAAGTACTTCAACGACGGTGACATTGTCGAAGGCACCATCGTGAAGGTCGATCGAGACGAGGTCTTGCTCGACATCGGTTACAAAACCGAGGGTGTTATCCCGTCCCGGGAACTGTCGATCAAGCACGACGTCGACCCAGGCGAGGTCGTGACCGTCGGCGACCACGTCGAGGCCCTCGTCCTCCAGAAGGAGGACAAGGAAGGCCGCCTCATCCTGTCCAAGAAGCGCGCGCAGTACGAGCGCGCCTGGGGCACGATCGAGAAGATCAAGGAAGAGGACGGCGTCGTCACCGGCACGGTGATCGAGGTCGTCAAGGGCGGTCTGATCCTCGACATCGGACTCCGCGGCTTCCTGCCGGCCTCGCTCGTTGAGATGCGCCGAGTGCGCGATCTGCAGCCCTACGTGGGCCGCGAGCTCGAGGCCAAGATCATCGAGCTCGACAAGAACCGCAACAACGTCGTGCTCTCGCGGCGCGCCTGGCTGGAGCAGACCCAGTCCGAGGTCCGCCAAACGTTCCTCAACACCCTGCAGAAGGGCCAGATCCGCAAGGGCGTCGTGTCCTCCATCGTCAACTTCGGCGCGTTCGTCGACCTTGGCGGCGTCGACGGCCTGGTGCACGTTTCGGAACTGTCCTGGAAGCACATCGACCACCCCAGCGAGGTCGTCGAGGTCGGTCAAGAGGTCACCGTCGAGGTTCTCGACGTCGACATGGAGCGCGAGCGCGTCTCGCTCTCCCTCAAGGCCACCCAGGAAGACCCCTGGCAGCAGTTCGCCCGCACGCACCAGATCGGCCAGGTCGTTCCCGGCAAGGTCACGAAGCTGGTTCCGTTCGGTGCGTTCGTCCGGGTCGAAGAGGGCATCGAGGGTCTGGTGCACATCTCCGAGCTGGCCGAGCGCCACGTGGAGATCCCCGAGCAGGTCGTCCAGGTCGGCACCGAGATCTTCGTCAAGATCATCGACATCGATCTCGACCGCCGCCGCATCAGCCTCTCGCTGAAGCAGGCCAACGAGAGCGTGTCGCCGGACCAGGTCGACTTCGACCCCACGCTCTACGGCATGGCGGCCGACTACGACGAGCAGGGCAACTACAAGTACCCCGAGGGCTTCGACCCCGAAAGCGGCGAATGGCTCGACGGGTACGAGGCCCAGCGCGACGAGTGGGAGCGCCAGTACGCGCTGGCCCAGTCCCGCTTCGAGGCGCACCGCAAGCAGGTCGAAGAGGCCCAGGCCGCTGAGGCTCAGGCCGAGGCCGAGCCGCAGCAGCCCGAGGGCGAGCCCGCCGCACCGGCGGCTCCGGCTCAGGCCGCACCCAGTGGCGGCGGCGAGCCCGCCGACACCGGTGGCGCTCTGGCCTCCGACGAGGCACTGGCTGCGCTGCGCGAGAAGCTCGCCGGAGGCTCCGAGGGCTAGTCCAGCCCGCCGCACCATCGGCACGCGAATCGCCAAGGGCCGCTCCCGCAACCGGGGGCGGCCCTTCGCTATGATCCCGGTGGCTTCGATTGGCGAACCACTGACGGGAGCAGCGATGCCCACGCCGCCCGACCCGATCATCGGCACCGCAGCGCCCGAGGACGCCGGCGAGATCTGGACTCTCCAGCGGGCCGCGTTCGTCGACGAAGCACAGCTCTACGGCGACCCGTTCATCCTGCCGCTGGCCGAAACCCTGGACAACGTCCGCCGCGGCATCGCCGCCGGCGGCCACGCGCTCAAGGCCGTGCAGGGCACGCGCATCGTCGGCGCCGTACGCGGCCGCGCTGAAGGCGGCGCAGCACTGGTCAACCGGCTGTGCGTGGCACCCGACCAGCGCCGCCGGGGAGTCGGCCGGTCGCTGCTGAGTGCGCTGGAGGAGCAACTGGCCGCCGCCCACCCGGACGTCACCGCGTTCACCGTCTCCGCCGGGCAGCAGAACGAAGCCGGCCTGCGGCTGTGCCGCCGGCTGGGCTACGCCGAAACCCACCGCGAACGCATGGACGACCACCTGGCGCTGGTCCACCTGCGCAAAACGGTCCCCGGCCGCACGCCCGGGCCCGCGGCGGTCTAGAGTCGCCGACATGCTGCGAGTGGGACTCACCGGAGGGATCGGATCCGGCAAGAGCGCGGTGGCCGAGCGGCTGGCGGCCCACGGCGCGCTGGTCGTCGACGCCGACCAGATCGCCCGCGAGGTCGTCGAGCCGGGAACGTCCGGGTTGGCGGAGATCGTCGCGGAGTTCGGCCCGGAGATACTGACCGGCGACGGGCGGCTGAACCGCCCGCGGTTGGGCCAGATCGTGTTCTCCGATTCCGCCCGCCTGGCCAAGCTCAACGCGATCGTGCACCCGCGGGTAGGCGCGCGCACCGAGGAGCTGATGGCTCAGGCATCCGCCGACGCGGTGGTGGTCTACGACGTCCCGCTGCTGGTCGAGAACGACCTCGGGAGCCTCTACGACCTGGTCGTGGTGGTCGACGTGCCGGTGGAGGAGCAGGTGGCCCGCGTGGCGAGCAACCGCGGCATGGACGAGGACCAGATCCGCGCCCGGATCAACGCCCAGGCCACCCGCGAACAGCGCCGCACCGCCGCCGACATCGTCATCGACAACTCCGGCACACCGGCGGACCTGGACCGCAAGGCCGCCGAGCTGTGGGAGCAACTGCGCGAACGCGCCTGAGGGCGGTGCCCGCCCGCCGAGTGCCCGGAGTCAGACCTGCACCGGATCGGCCACCGGCTCGTCGGCGGCGCGGACCTGCGGTTCCTCGCGGATCCGGTGCCGGTAGCGCAGCGGGGATTCGCCCACCTGCCGTTTGAACGCGGTGCTGAACGCGCTCTCCGACCCGTAGCCGAGTTCGGCCGCCAGCGCCCCGATGCGGACGTTGCCGTCGCGCAGCGCCTTCTGGGCCAGCATCATCCGCCAGTGGTTCAGATAGGTCAGCGGCGGTACGCCCGCGGTGTCGCGAAAGCCCTCGGCAAAGGACGTCCGCGACATCGACGAGGCGCGCGCCAGTTCCGCCAGGCCCCAGGTTTTGCCGGGTTCGGCGTGCATGAGACGCAGCGCCGGCCGGAACCGTTCGTCGGTCAGCACCCGCAGCCACCCCGGGGGCAGTTCGGCCTGGTCGACGTAGGCGCGCAGCACCTCCAGCAGCAGGAGCTGGCCGTACTGCCGGATCGCGAACGCGGACCCCATCCGGTCGCCGACGACCTCGTTGAACAGGAGGTCGAGACTGGCGCCCAGGTTGTTCGGCGTACCGGCCGACGCCCGGACGTGCCCCACCGGCGGCAGCGCCTTCAGCAGCAGCGCCCGTCCGGCGGGATTGAGGTCGACCCGCCCGCCGATGACGACGTCGTCGGTGCTGTTGCCGGTATGGATGCGGTCGGCGGCGGCGGGCTCATCCTCAGGCAGGATCTCGCGGCGCGGCCCATCGCCTTCGCCGCCCTCAAGCTCCAGCCATGACCGGCGGTTCAAGATGGCCACATCACCCGCCGCAAGCCCGATCGGCCGGTCGATCCCATCAGTATCCAACCGCACCCGCCCGCGCACCACCGCCAGCAACTTCATCGGAGTATCCATCTGCCCGCGCGTAACCCACCGCCCCGACAGCGCGAACGCCCCCGTGATCATCCCGTGCACTTCAACAAGGTCGAACACTTCGGAAAGTTGATCACTGGCCATGCCCGTACTATAGAGCAGAAAAACCCGAAGCCCAATTATCCAGCGTGCGGCCCCGTTGAAGAAGCGTGTGGTGCGAGGTCGGTGGTGGGCCCTGATTTCCGGGTTCCGGGGCCGTGAGCGGCAGCGATCATGCGGTTATGCCGGGATCCGGCGCCGGATCCCGGCATAACCGCATGATCGCCGGGATCACTCCGTGTCAGGGGTCTGATTATCAGATACCGTGTGGGCATGCGAACTATGACGGCGACGGAGGCTTCTCGGAACTTCTCCGATTTGCTTGACGCCATAGAGCACGGCGAGACCGTGACCATCACCCGCGGGCGCCACCCCGTAGCAGAGATCAGACCTGCGTCCCGCAGGACGGGAGCCGACCTACGTGAGGCACTAGCCGATATCCCACCGCCGGATGCCCGCTTCGTCGAAGATGTTGCCGGCGCGCTTTCCTTGGTTACGGATGAGGGGAGCGACCCATGGGCCGACGATTGATCCTGGATACCAATGTCCTCATCGCCTACGAGCGGGGCACAATGGACAGGTCGTCGCTGGACCGCGACGAACTTGCCATCGCGGCGGTCACCGTCGCCGAGTACCGGGTGGGCATTGAGTGCGCGGACACGGCGGCACGCGCCGCCGAACGCGCCCGGGCTCTCGCTGCGATCACCTCGGTCGTTGAGGTGCTCGACTACACGGATGCGACAGCAGCACACCACGCAGCGTTGCTTGCGCACATCCGTCGTAACGGCACTCCGCGCGGAGCGCACGACCTGATCATCGGGGCACATGCCGTCGAAACCGGGCGGACGGTCATCAGCCGCGACGCCAAGGCGCGGTTTGCGGACCTTCCCGGAATCCGGGCTGCGGATAACTGATCTGCCGGTAAGCCGCTGAACTTTGCCGCGGCGCCTGTGCGGGGGCAGCGGACCGGACGCCTTGCGCCACCGTTGGCTGCGGGCGCCCCCGGCCCGTTGACCTCGGAATCTGCTGCCGCCAGGATGCGTTGTCACCGGCGGGTTATAGCGTGGAGGCAAAGTGGGAACCGAGGGGAGTTGGGCTACGTGCGGCCGGTAACCGATATTCAGCGTAAGAAGGTGCCGTTCGAGGTGGTCTCGGACATGACCCCTGCGGGCGACCAGCCTTCGGCGATCGCCGAGCTCGGGCGGCGGGTGAACGCCGGGAACCGCGATACCGTGCTGCTGGGTGCCACCGGTACCGGTAAGACCGCCACCGTGGCCTGGATGGTCGAGCAGCTGCAGCGGCCCACTCTGGTGATGCAGCCCAACAAGACCCTTGCCGCGCAGTTCGCCAACGAGCTGCGCGAGATGCTGCCCAACAACGCGGTCGAGTACTTCGTCTCCTACTACGACTACTACCAGCCCGAGGCCTACGTCCCGCAGACCGATACCTATATCGAGAAGGACTCCTCGATCAACGACGAGGTCGAGCGGCTGCGGCACTCGGCCACCAACTCGCTGCTCACCCGGCGCGACACCATCGTGGTGTCCTCGGTCTCCTGCATCTACGGCCTGGGCACCCCCCAGGAGTACGTCGACCGCATGGCCGAGCTTGCGGTCGGCATGGAGGTCGACCGCGACGACCTGCTGCGCAAGCTGGTCGGCATGCAGTACACCCGCAACGACATGGCCTTCACCCGCGGCACCTTCCGCGTGCGCGGCGACACCATCGAGATCATCCCGGTCTACGAAGAGCTGGCCATCCGCATCGAGATGTTCGGCGATGAGATCGAGCGGCTGCTGACCCTGCACCCCCTCACCGGCGAGGTCCTGGGCGAGGACGAGCGCATGTACCTCTTCCCCGCCTCGCATTACGTTGCCGGGCCCGAGCGCATGGAGCGCGCCATCGGGGCCATCGAGGCCGAGCTGGCCGAGCGGCTCACCGAGATGGAGGACCAGGGCAAGCTGCTGGAGGCCCAGCGGTTGCGCATGCGCACCACCTACGACCTGGAGATGCTGCGCCAGGTGGGCAGCTGCTCGGGCATTGAGAACTACTCGCGCCACTTCGACGGACGCGAGCCCGGCAGCGCCCCCAACACGCTGCTCGACTACTTCCCCGAGGACTTCCTGCTGGTGGTCGACGAATCCCACGTCACCGTGCCGCAGGTCGGCGGCATGTTCGAGGGCGACGCCTCCCGCAAGCGCACCCTGGTCGACCACGGTTTCCGGCTGCCTTCGGCGCTCGACAACCGCCCGCTGAAGTGGGAGGAGTTCACCGAGCGGATCGGCCAGTCGGTCTACCTGTCGGCCACGCCCGGCCCCTACGAACTGCGGCAGAGCGGCGGCGACGTCGTCGAGCAGGTCATCCGCCCCACCGGCCTGGTCGACCCCGAGGTGGTGGTCAAGCCCACCGACGGCCAGATCGACGACCTCGTGCACGAGATCCGCGAGCGCGCCGCGCGCCAGGAGCGGGTGCTGGTCACCACGCTGACCAAGAAGATGGCCGAGGATCTCACCGACTACTTCGCCGAACTCGACATCCGCGTCCGCTACCTGCACAGCGAGGTCGACACGCTGCGCCGGGTGGAGCTGCTGCGCGAGCTGCGGGTGGGCGAGTTCGACGTGCTGGTGGGCATCAACCTGCTGCGCGAGGGGCTCGACCTGCCCGAGGTCTCGCTGGTGGCCATCCTCGACGCCGACAAGGAGGGGTTCCTGCGCTCCTCCAGCGCGCTGATCCAGACCATCGGGCGCGCGGCGCGCAACGTGGCCGGCCAGGTGCACATGTACGCCGACAACGTCACCGACTCCATGCGCAACGCCTTGGACGAGACCGACCGGCGCCGCGCAAAGCAGCTCGCCTACAACAAGGAGCACGGCATCGACCCGCAGCCGCTGCGGAAGAAGATCGCCGACATCCTCGACTCGCTGGCGCGCGAGGACGTCGACACCGAGGAGCTGATCGGCTCGGGTTACCGGCAGGGCGCCCAGACCAAGGCGCCGGTGCCCAACCTCTCCAACGCCGGGCCCGAGCGCTCCAAGGACATCTCGACCATGCCGCGCACCGACCTGGCCCAGCTCATCGACCAGCTCAACGAGCAGATGCACCAGGCTGCCACCGACCTGCAGTTCGAGCTTGCCGCGCGGCTGCGCGACGAGATCAAGGACCTCAAGCGCGAGCTGCGCGGCATGGACGCCGCCGGGGTGAGCTGAGCCCCGTTCCGGTGGGGACCCCCGCCGCCGCCCGCAGGGCGCACGTGTGCCTGCACGCGCCCTGTGCGGCGCTCCGGGGGCCGGATACCCGGGAGCGCTCCGCCTTGCGAGTGTCGGCCCGCTGACGGCTGCATGTGCCGCCTGCATGTGCGGACGGTGGTTGCACGCCGGTGGTTCCGGACCGCGACCGGTGTATCGCCACATGTCAGCGCCGTGGCCGGTCCCCGCCGAGCCCATACGCCGTCACAGCGGGCGAATCGGCTACGGTTGGACGTACCGGACTTTGCTGCCGTGAAATTGCATAGCGACAATTTTAAAACGATCCTGGAAATCTCGCCGCAATCGCAGGCGAAGCGATCTCCGAAGCGCTACGGTCTTTGTGTCCGTGTTGCGACGTTACGTGACCATGGATCGGCTCCAGACTAAGCCGCGCCGGCGAGCCGAGGGCGGGTGAGCGGTAGCGCGCGGCCAGGGAGGTGGGATGGGCGGTTATGTCGCCCGGGTGCGCAACGATGAGCTGCCCGGAAGTAGTGCCGAGTTCGACCTGCTCGTTGACTCGGTGGCCACGCGCTGGCGAGAAGTCGACCATCTGCTGCCGGCGCCAACGCGCCCGCGCAAGGGCGCCTATCCGCTGCTGACGGTCACCGACGAGGCCGACCGTCCCGTTGCCGCGGGCACCATGCGGTACTCCTGGCAGCAGCCCGGCGAGATCGGCCGCACCTGGGGCGTTCCCGATCAGCACTGGCTCACACCCGTTGTGGGCGGGCCCGACCCCGGCCGCGCGCTGGACTCGCTGCTGTCGAGTTGGCGCGAACAGCTGCAGCAGCTGCCCACGGGCACCGGCTCGGAGTCGGCCGCCCAGTTGACCTGGCCCGCCCGCGATGTCGCGGGCGTGCCCGCGCTGCAGGCGCACGGCCTGCAGCCCTACAGCGTGCTGGCCGCGCGTGAGCGGCGCAGGGGGGTGCCCCCCTCTCTGCCGCCGCGCGACGTGGCCATCCGGCTGGCCGACTCCCAGGACCTCACCCAGATCGTCGGGTTGCTGATGGAGGAGCACCGCTACGAGGAGTTCTTCGGCGGCGTGTTCATCCAGCCCGAGACCGCCGAGCAGACCCGCCGCGTTGCCGCGCGCGCTCTGAGCCGGTGGCCGTCGTGGGTGTGGCTCGCCGAGCGGCGCGGCCGCCCGGTCGGTCTGGTGTGGGTCTCACCGCCCGACCGCGCCCGCTGGGCCGCCCCGCTGGTGCGGTCGGCACCCGCCGCCCACATCGGCTACGGCGTGGTCGCCGAGGAAGAGCGCGGGCGCGGAATCGGCACGGCCCTGGTCGGCGAGGCCCACCAGGCCCTCGACGCGTACAACGTGCAGGTGACCCTGCTCAACTACGCCATGATGAACCCGCTCTCCGGGCCGTTCTGGAGCCGCATGGGCTACCGGCCGGTCTGGACGACCTGGGAGGTACGGCCTTCGCTGGCCCTGCGCTGAGCCGGGCCCGCCCGGACCATCGGGCCGGGGCGGCCGCAGCGGGGCAAGGTCTCCGGTATGGGACCGGACCGGTGCGGCGGCGGGGGTGGGATGATCCCCTTCCCGCCGCCGCACCGGCCCGCCGGCCGCTTGGGGCCGCTCCGGGGCGCGTAGCGGCACCGCTGGGGATAGTGGACAAGGAGCGGGCGGAGTAGCGTCGGCCCGCCTCGTGGGAACGCAAGGCCAACGGCTTGCCCGGTTCGCAAGCCGCGGCACCGGCGGAGCAGCCGCCGGTCGGCAGTCGGTACAGACGGGAAGATGTGCAATGGCCCCGCAGCAGGTGGAGATCGTCGAGGTCGGACCGCGCGACGGGCTGCAGAACGAGCAGACGCCGCTGTCGGTGGCCCAGAAGGTGGAACTGGTCGAACGGCTTGTGGGCGCCGGTGCCCGCAGGATCGAGGCCGTCAGCTTCGTCAACCCGCGGCGGGTGCCGCAGATGGCCGGCGCCGAGGAGGTCATGGCCCGGGTGCCGCGCCGGGACGGCGTGGTCTACATCGGCCTGGTGCTCAACCGCCGCGGCCTGGACCGCGCCCTGGCGGCGGGGGTCGACGAGGTCAATGTCGCCATTCCCGCCACCGACGGGTTCTGCGAGCGCAACCAGGGCTGTTCGGTCGCCGAGATGAACGACGTGTTCGCCGGTATCGCCGCGGCTGCGGCCGGCGCCGGGGTGCCCATCAGCGCCACCGTCTCGACCGCCTTCGGCTGCCCCTTCGACGGTGAGACCGACCCCGACCGGGTGGTCGACGTGGCCCGGCGCGCAGCCGCCGCGGGCGCCGGCGAGATCGCGCTGGCCGACACCATCGGCGTGGGCGTGCCCCACCAGGTGGCCGACCTGGTCGAGCGGGTCCGCGGGGTCGTCGGCGGCGCCAGGCTGCGCTGCCACTTCCACAACACCCGCAACTCCGGCTACGCCAACGCCCACACCGCCGTCGAGCACGGTGTCACCGTTCTCGACGCCAGTGTCGGCGGGTTCGGCGGCTGCCCTTTCGCCCCCGGTGCGACAGGCAACATCGCCACCGAGGACCTGGTCTTCCAGCTCGGCCGCAGCGGTGTGGCGACCGGTATCGACACCACCGAGACCGCCCGCACGGGCATGTGGCTGGGCGGGGTGCTGGGCACTCCGCCAACGGCCCTGCTGGGCCGCGCGGGCGGGTTTCCGGCCGGCGGCGACGGCTGACCGGGCACCGGAACCGCCTGTGGGCCGGAATTACCCGCCGGAACCGCCGGCACCGCCGCCGCAAGCAACCGAATCAACCGAATCAACCGCAACCACCGATGGCCGGCACCGCCGGCAGTTGGAACCGTCCGCCGCGGGTAGCGGCCCAGCGCCGGCCCGCTTCGGCGCCGCGTTCGCCCGGCGGGGACCGGGCGGCGGTTCCGGCCGGTTTCGGCGGTATCCGCAGTGCCCGCGGGCACAGCCGGCGACCCCGGCCCAGGGCCCGGATGATCCGTATACGGCGGGGTTCCCGGCGCCGGCGCGGTCGGCCGCGAGCAGGTCGGGGCCGGTCAGTGCCGGGCCCGCCCGGCCCGTTCGGGGCGCGGGCGTACCGGGGCGGGTGCCCGGCGCTGTTATTCTGGTGGCCCGTGGCGTCCGAGGTCGCGGATGGGGCATGACCCCTCCGGCGCCGGACACCGCACGGGCCCTTCGAGCCGAACCGGGCGGCCCGTCGCCGTACGACCACGGGAGCAACTTTTGGCAACCGCCGCTAGCACCAAACACCTTTTCGTAACTGGCGGGGTCGCCTCCAGCCTTGGGAAGGGCCTTACCGCGTCCAGTCTCGGCAGGCTGCTGAAATCGCGCGGACTGCGCGTCACCATGCAGAAGCTCGACCCCTATCTCAACGTCGATCCCGGCACGATGAACCCGTTCCAGCACGGCGAGGTGTTCGTGACCGAGGACGGGGCCGAAACCGACCTCGACATCGGCCACTACGAGCGCTTCCTCGACACCGAGCTGTCGGCCTCGGCCAACGTCACCACCGGCCAGGTGTACTCCAGCGTCATCGCCAAGGAGCGCCAAGGCGCCTACCTCGGCGACACCGTGCAGGTCATTCCGCACATCACCAACGAGATCAAGGCGCGCATCTACGCGATGGACGCCGTCGACGTCGACGTGGTCATCACCGAGATCGGCGGGACGGTCGGCGACATCGAGTCCCAGCCGTTCCTTGAGGCCGTGCGCCAGATCCGCCACGAGATCGGCCGCGACAACTGCTTCTTCCTGCACGTTTCGCTGCTGCCGTTCCTGGGCCCCTCGGGCGAGCTGAAAACCAAGCCGACTCAGCACTCGGTTGCCGCGCTGCGCAACATCGGCGTCCAGGCCGACGCGATCGTGTGCCGCTCGGACCGGCCCATCCCGCAGAGCCTGAAGAGCAAGATCAGCCTGATGTGCGACGTCGACGAGGGCGGCGTGGTCTCCACCCCCGACGCCCCCTCGATCTACGACATCCCCAAGGTGCTGCACCGCGAAGGGCTGGACGCCTTTGTGGTGCGCCGCCTGGGCCTGGCCTTCCGCGACGTCGACTGGACCGAGTGGGACAACCTGCTGCGCCGGGTGCACCAGCCCGACCACGAGGTCTCCATCGCGCTGGTCGGCAAGTACATCGACCTGCCCGACGCCTACCTTTCGGTGACCGAGGCCCTGCGCGCCGGAGGTTTCGCCGAGAACACGCGGGTGCACCTGCGCTGGGTGGCCAGCGACGACTGCGACACCCCCGAGGGCGCCGAACGCGAGCTCGGTAGCGCCGACGGTGTACTGATCCCCGGCGGGTTCGGGGTGCGCGGCATCGAGGGCAAGCTCGGAGCCATCCGCTACGCGCGCGAGAACCGGATCCCGCTGCTGGGCATCTGCCTGGGCCTGCAGTGCATGGTGATCGAGTACGCCCGCAACGCCGCCGGCCTCCAGGGCGCCAACAGCGCGGAGTTCGACGACAAGGCCGAGCACCCTGTCATCTCCACCATGGCCGACCAGACCGACGTTGTCGCCGGCGAGCGCGACATGGGCGGCACGATGCGGCTGGGGCGGTACCCGGCCGAGCTGGCCGAGGGCTCCATCGCCCGCGGCCTCTACGGCGGCGAGCGCGCCTCCGAGCGCCACCGGCACCGCTACGAGGTGAGCAACGCCTACCGCGGCCGGCTCGAAGAGGCCGGGATGGTGTTCTCGGGTCTCTCGCCCGACGGCCGGCTGGTGGAGTACGTGGAGCTGCCGCGCGACGCGCACCCGTTCTTCATCGCCACCCAGGCCCACCCCGAGCTGCGCTCCCGGCCCACCCGCGCCAACCCGTTGTTCCGCGGGCTGGTCTCGGCGGCACTGGACCATGCGGCAGGCGTGCGCGCGGCCGAGTCGCCGTCCGGGTCCGCCGCGGCGCCCCAGCCCGCCGACACCCTCGACACCGCCGCCCCCGGCACCGCCGAGCAGGCATGAGCGGGGCGCAGGAGCGGGGCCGGCCCACCCCGTTCTCGACCGATTCCGCCGACACCGCCGACACCCCGGAGAGCCGGCCGGTGGAGCGCAGTGCCGTGGCCTACCGCGGCGCCAAGACCGCGACCCGCGTCGACCACGTGCGCATGCCCGGCGCCGACGGCGACGAGGTGGTGCCGCGCGAGTACCTGGACCATCCGGGCTCGGTGGTGGCGCTCGCCCTGGACGAGCAGGACCGGGTGCTGCTGCTCAGCCAGTACCGCCACCCGGTGGGCCACCGGCTCTGGGAGCTGCCCGCCGGCGTGCGCGACGAGGAGGGCGAACCGCCGCTGGCGACCGCCCAGCGCGAACTGCGCGAGGAGGCGGGTTTCCGCGCCGAGCGCTGGTACGAGCTGGCCGACTTCTTCCCCTCGCCGGGGTTCTCCAGCGAGCGCATCCAGGTGTTCCTCGGGCGCGGGCTGACCCGGCTCGAGGCGGCCGAGGTCGGATTCGACCGCATCCACGAGGAGACCGACATGGTGCTGCGGTGGCTGCCGCTGGAAGAGGCCGCGGCGGCCGTCCTGGCCCAGCGGCTGCACAACGGCGCCGCGGTCATCGGCATCCTGGCCGCGGCCACCGCCGCCCGCGACTCCTTCGCCGGCCTGCGGCCCGCCGGCACCGGCGGCTGAGCAGTCCGGCCCCGGCTACCGCCGCGCCGGCGCGCGCCCGTTTCGGCGGGCGGGCGCCGGCCGGGCGAGGTCGGTGGGGAGCCTGCGGAAATGCCGGTCCCAGCTTTGAAATCCGGGCATTCCTACATGATCACTGCGGTGCGCCGGGGTCGCTCGCCCCCCTTGCCCCCGTTGCTCCGGTTCGCTCCTGACCTGCGGGCCGATTCGGCTTGTGGGTGCCTATCGCCGTGTCGGCCGCAGGATGTCGGCGGTGTGTGGCATCATCGCCGAAAAGACTCCCCAACAGCCCAACCCGAACACGGCGGAAGGCGGGTGATCGCCGCGGTGGCCCCAGACCCCGAGCCCACCGGCGCCCAGCCCGCCCCCGCACTGTGTTCGGCGCTGAGCGGTTACCTGGACCACCTGGCGGTCGAACGCGGCTTGGCGGCCAATACGCTGTCGTCCTACCGCCGCGACCTCCGCCGCTACCTGGACTTCCTGGCCGGGCGCGGGGCCGATTCCCTGGCGGCGGTGGCCGAGTCCGACATCACCGAGTTCCTGCGCCGGCTCCGCGAGGGCGACGACACCCATCCGCCGCTGGGCGGAAACTCGGCGGGCCGCGCGGTGGTCGCGGTACGCGGACTGCACCGGTTCGCGCTGCACGAGGGTTTGGCCCCCACCGACCCTGCCGGCGGGGTCAGGCCGCCCGCGCCGCCGCGCCGCCTGCCCAAGGCGGTCTCGCTGGAGACCATTGAGTCGCTGCTGGGTGCGGTGCCCGCCGAGGGCGATGCCCGCACAGTCCGCGATCGCGCGCTGCTGGAACTGCTCTACGGCACCGGGGCGCGGATCTCCGAGGCGGTGGGCCTGGACGTCGACGACATCACCCGCCTGGCCCCGGAAAACTCCGCCGGCCCCGCCGCCCCCGATGGCACCGCCGCCCCTGCCAGTGCTCCAAACCCGGATCCGTGTGCAGCGGCGGGTGTCACCGCCGTGCGGTTCAGCGGCAAGGGCGGCAAGGAGCGGCTGGTGCCCATCGGGCGGTTCGCCCGCAGCGCGGTCGAGGCCTACCTGGTGCGCGCCCGGCCGGTGCTGGCCGCGGCGGGCCGCGGGGTGCCGGCGCTGTTCCTCAACGCCCGCGGGGGGCGGCTGACCCGCCAGGGCGCCTGGACCGTGCTGCGCGGCGCCGCCGAACGCGCCGGGCTCAACGACATTTCGCCGCACACCCTGCGCCACTCGTTCGCCACCCACCTGCTCGACGGCGGCGCCGACGTGCGGGTGGTGCAGGAACTGCTGGGCCACGCCTCGGTGACCACCACGCAGGTCTACACCATGGTCACGGTCGACCGGCTGCGCGAGGTCTATGCGGCCAGCCACCCGCGGGCCAACGCCGCCCCGTGAGCCCTCGCCGGGGGCGGGTGCGGCCACGGTCGGTACACGTGCGGTAAGACCCGGGTGCGAGGCCGTAGAGTGTCGCGTTGAATGATGGTGCGCGGACGTTCTAGAGTCGCGGCACGACGGTTGGTCGCTGTCGACATATTGAGTTTTTCCGACGGCCGGTGAATCGGCAGGCGCAAAAGCGCCCGGCGGAGGCCGGTCCGTAGGGAGGTCAAGGGTTGTGAGCTGGTCGGAGTACGACGATGCGGCGCCGAAAGGCTCCATCGACGAGAACATGCCGGACTCCCCGGCGAGCAACCCATGGGGGGAAACGCGCAGCACGGGGGCTGAACTGCAAGCGAACAGACCTAAACCGGATCACCCGGTTCCGGAACCGCTCGACACCCACGGTCCGGCACGCATTGTAGCACTGTGTAATCAGAAGGGCGGGGTCGGTAAGACCACCACCACGATCAACCTCGGCGCGGCCATAGCCGAGTTCGGCAGGCGGGTGCTGCTCGTCGACTTCGACCCGCAGGGGGCGCTGTCGGTGGGCCTGGGCCGGCTGGATCCGCGCGAGCTCGAACTCACCGTCTACAACCTGCTCATGCAGCGCGACGTCGGCGTCGAGGATGTCCTACTCAAGACCGACATCGACGGTCTCGACCTGATCCCGAGCAACATCGACCTGTCTGCGGCCGAGGTGCAGCTGGTGGGGGAGGTGGCGCGGGAGCAGATGCTCGCGCGCGCCCTGCGCCCGGTCATCGACGACTACGATGTCGTGCTCATCGACTGCCAGCCCTCGCTGGGGCTGCTCACCGTCAACGCGCTCACCGCCGCCGACGGTGTCGTGGTCCCGCTGGAGTGCGAGTTCTTTGCGCTGCGCGGTGTGGCGCTGCTGATGGACACCATCCAGAAGGTGCAGGAGCGCCTCAACGAGGACCTGGTCATCGACGGGTTCCTGGGCACCATGTACGACCCGCGCACCCTGCACGCCCGCGAGGTGCTGTCCACCATCATCGACGGCTTCGGCGACAAGGTCTACGGCACCGTCATCAACCGCACCATCCGCTTCCCCGACGCCACTGTCGCGGGCGAGCCGATAACGCGGTTCGACTCTGCGTCGGCCGGCGCCAACGCCTACCGAGATCTGGCAAAGGAGGTGCTGGCCCGGTGGCCAAACAGCGGACACGCCGTGTGACGCTGCCAGGGGCCGACGAGCTGTTCTTCCGCTCCGGCGACCCTGAAGAACCCGAGCCTGCACCCCAGTCCGCGCCGGCCGAACAGCCTGCGGCCCAGCAGCAGCCGCCGGCCGCCGAGCACTCGGCGGCGCGCACCGCGGTGACCGCGTGCCCGCCGCGGGCACGCGAACCGCGCCCGCCGCAGCCCAGCGGGCGGCAGCGCCACGACGAGAAGATCACCGTCTACATTTCGGCGCCCGAGCTTCTCGCCCTGGAACAGACCCGGTTGACCCTGCGCGGCGACCACGGGGTGGCCGCCGACCGCGGGCGGATCGTGCGCGAGGCCGTTGCGGTGCTGCTCGCCGACTTCGAGGAGAACGGCGAGTCCAGCATGCTCGTCCAGCGTCTCAACAACTACTGAAGCGCGCACCGCCGCGGCGGTGCCAACCTGGAACGATGATCCGACCCGACCCTGCCCCGCCGTATGGCCGCTGACGACGAAGCCGCCGACGGCGGGTTCCAGGTGCACCTGGACAATTTCGAAGGACCCTTCGACCTGCTGCTGGGGCTCATCTCCAAGCACAAGCTGGATATCACCGAGGTGTCCCTGTCGAAGGTCACCGACGAGTTCATGGCCTATATCCGCGCCCACGGCGACACCTGGGACCTGGACCAGGCCAGCCACTTCCTGCTGGTGGCGGCCACGCTGCTGGATTTGAAGGCGGCGCGGCTGCTGCCGCGGGGCGAGATCGAGGACGAGGCCGACCTCGCGCTGCTCGAAGCGCGCGACCTGCTGTTCGCCCGGCTGCTGCAGTACCGCGCCTACAAGCAGGTCGCCGGCGTACTGGCCGAGCATCTGGCGTCGGCGGGCCGCCGCTTCGCCCGCGCGGTCACGTTGGAGGACCGCTTCGCCGACGCGCGCCCAGACGTGTTCATCAAGCTGGGCCCGCAGGAGTTCGCCGCGCTGGCGGCGCGGGTGTTCACGCCCAAGGAACCCCCCAGCGTTTCGGTCACCCACATCCACCAGACCCGCACCTCGGTGCGCGAGCAGGCCGATGTGGTCGTGCGGGCGCTGCGCGAGCGCGGCACCCTCACCTTCACCGAGCTGACCGCCGACTGCACCGGTACCTTCGAGGTCGTGGCGCGGTTTTTGGCCCTGCTGGAGCTCTACCGCGCCGCCAGCGTCGGTTTCGACCAGCCCGAGCCGCTCGCCGAGCTGACGGTGACCTGGACCGGCAGCGCCGAGGGTGAGATCTCCGTCTCCGACGAGTTCGACCAGGCCAAGCAGCAGACCGAGGAGGGCGCGTGAGCACGGCAGAGCAGCAGGACGGCGCGACCGCCGCGAAACCGCAGGATCCGGCGGCACCGGGCGGGGCCCACCAGCGCGACGCCGACCTGCGGCGCGGCCTGGAAGCGGTGCTCATGGTCGTGGACCAGCCGGTGGCCGAGTTCGACCTGGCCCGCGCTTTCAAGCGTTCGGTCGACGAGATCGCCGCTGTGCTGGCCGAGTTGGCCGGCGAGTACACCGACCAGGACCGCGGTTTCGACCTGCGCCACGTCGCCGAAGGCTGGCGGTTCTACACGCGGCCGGAATGCGCGGAGGTCGTCGAGCATTTCCTTAAAGAGGGCCAAGAGGTCCGCCTGACCCAGGCGGCCTTGGAGACCATGGCCGTGGTGGCCTACCGCCAACCGGTATCGCGCGGCCGGGTCTCTGCCGTGCGCGGTGTCAACTGCGACGGTGTAATGCGTACCCTCGTATTGAGGGGGTTGATCGAGGAAGCCGGGCACGACCCGGAGTCGGGTGCGCACCTGTACCGCACCACCGGATACTTCCTGGAGCGGCTGGGCCTGCGCGACCTGGACGAGCTTCCCGACCTCGCCCCTTTCCTGCCTGACGACATCGAAGGTTTTGACGACACCGGTGAACACACCACGTAAGAATCCCAAGTCCCGCGGTGCGCGGGACGCAGACGACCGCCGCGGCAACAGCGGCCGGTCGGCCCCGCGCGGTGAGCGCGGCGACAATGAACGCCCCGAGCGGGGGCAGCGGCGCGACGGCGGCCCGGCGTCCGAGGGCGCCGGTGGCGGCGGGCCGGCCCGCGGCGGCCGGG
>NZ_BAAGYZ010000116.1:0-67188 GCF_054778995.1 Streptomonospora sediminis | reverse complement strand
CGGGACGTTCTACCAACCGCCGGTGGCCCGGGCGGCTTGACAATCCCATAGAAGCACCCCCCGGAGCGCGGCCACCGGGCGGGTTGTCCGGCGGGTTCGCGGCATCGTGCTCAACGCGATCGGCTACGCCTTCGGCGGGGTACAGCGTTCCGGCAGTACGAACGCAGGAAAGTCCACGCACCGCCTAGGACTCCCCTGGATGTGCCGCGGCGCCGGTTGCGCCGTCCGAGCCGCGGGCCGTTCGTACCGTGCTCACCACCATCGCCGCGAAAGGGAGCAGGACCGAGAACGCGGCGGCACCGCCGATCAGCACGGCTGCCGGGCCGGGCTGCGGGGCCAGCGTGTGGTACGCCGGTGCCGCGACCAGCAGCACCAGCCCGAGTGCGGACATGGTGCGTCCGCCGGGGCGGTGCGCCTGTGCCCATGCGGACGCCAGGCGCCGTATCCCAGGGGACCGCGGTAGGGACATCGCCCGGCCGATCGCCGGCATGGCGGCGCCGAGCCCGGCCAGGAAGAGGCCGAGTACCGCAAGGAACGCTGGGACGGCCGGGATCGGGGCGGCGGCGAACAGCAGCGTGATCAGCACGTGCAATGCCAGCAGCAGCGCTGACAGCAGCAGGAGCGTCACATCGAGCGCGCGCTGTTTGCCGGCGGTGCTATCGGCTCCGAACCGCAGATCGATGCGGCGCTCCAGGAAACGCTCCGTTTTGGGCGCCAGCAGGAGCAGACCGGTAATCACCACACCGGTGGCGGGAAATGCGCTCAGGATCAGCCACCGCGGAACCTCGGTGGCGTCGCGCTGCTGTGTCGCCTCCCGGGTCGTCACGATCTCGGGCACGGAATCCCAGGCGATCCAGGAAGTGGCGGCCATGGCGAGCAGCAACAGCACAGCGCCGAGCAACCCCGCCCGCGAAAATATGCCGAGGTGCGCCGGATCCTCTCGCGAGGTCATCGGTCGTCTCCGTTCTTTGTTTCCGGACGGGGCGGCGGCGGACGGGGCGCTCTTTGCGCCGGGAGGAGCACTGTTCTGACGGGCGGGGGCGGGCAGCGGCAGGCGGGGGTCCGCCGCGGCCAAGGGCAAGTCCAAGGCCAAGGGCCCGGCTCCGGCCGGGCCCCTGCGGGTACTGGCTTGTGTGTGCCGGCTTGGCTACAGTTGGCCGTCTTTGAGGTCTGTTAGGAAGGCGGACCATTCGGTTGCCGGGATCGTTAGGTGTCCGGCTTGCCGGTTCTTGGTGTCGCGGATCTTCGCCTGCTGCGGGGACGATGCGACCTCGACGCAGTCCTGGTGGACTCCACCGCTGTAGCTGGACTTTCGCCAAACTTCCATGTCACCCATGTCCTAGACCTTCAATCGTCTTCAAGATCAGCCGCGTTGACTCCTGCGGCGACAGTGCAGCCGCTTGGACGGCACCATAAACCAACCGAAATCGGCGGACATCGTCGGGGGAGTCGATGATCTGTCCAGAGTGTGCAGACTCCGCGTATACCACGTCCGGTGCTGCCTCGGGGGAAATGATCTTGAACGGGCCTCGGAGGCCTGGATGCTGGCCGGTTACAAGTTGCACACATATGCGGCCGCGCTCGATCAAGGTAGCCAAATGCTCTAGCTGTGCCCTCATCAAGTCGGGAGTACCGACTTCGCGACTGACTACGGTCTGGTCTATCACCGCCCAGTAGATCGGCGCTCGGGAAGAGACGAACCACTCAGCCCGTTTTTTCCTGTCTTGAACACTCGATTCGATCTGTTCGAGGTCGGCCCAGGGGGAGAGTGTTTTCATTACAGACCTTGCGTAGTCCTCCGTTTGAAGCAGCGAGGGCAAGGTCGTCGTCTGGGACTCCACGATCGTTACCGCTTGGCGTTCAATGTCCGCCAACTCTTCCAGCCAGGCTGCACGTCCGCTTCGGGTGAGGTCCTCCCAGAGCCGGACGAGTCGCCCTTCAGTAGCCAACGCCTTGTCGATTTTGATGATCACCGGGCCTTTGGGAGTCCGGTAGCCCCGCTCAAGGTTGGAAACGTGCGAGGAGCTGATACCCAGTTGGCTCGCCAATTTTCCTTGGGTGATATCGGACATTTCTCGCACGCGCGCCACTTCGCGGCCGAATCGACGCGCTGCATCTTTGGTTGCATCGCCCATGGACACATGGCAGCACGGATTTATTCGCCCTGCCTCACTTCTTCTCAAAATCGCCCTGTATCCAGTCCGCTATAGATTCCTCACCTGTAGCGCGTCACAGTGGGCATGCATGAAAAGACCTCGGCGACGGCGGTAACCGTCCCGAGGCTTGGCCACCAGCTTTCCAGGAGCTGACGACATGTCTGATCCTATCCAAAACGAACTGCGGTCCGAGGCGCCACTGTCGCGGTGTTCCAACCGGCCTCGCCCCTACGCCCCGCCGCAGCCTGTCATCCCGCCGGACTACGCCCGTTTCTGCGAGGTGCACACCCGCCACCGCGCGCTGTGGCAGCTCACCTACGCACCCGACCAGTCGGCCCCTTACCGGGCCGACCACCGCCAGGTCGACGGCATCACCCTCGCCGCCGCGGACCTGGACGCGCTCGACTCCGCCCTTGGCGCCTTTGCGGCGCCGCCCCAGCGCACACGCCCCTACCTCGACCGACCGGTCAGCCGCGGGTTTTCCGACGAACCCGCCGCCGCGGCGCCCCGGCGCCGGGCGGGGTCGGTGGCCCGGCTGCTCGACCTCGGGGATGCCCGCACTCTCCATCAGATGGCCGACGAGCTCATCTCCAGTACGCAAGAGCACACCTACTGGACCGCCGGCGTTCGGAGCTCCGCTCTGGAGATCCTGTCCCGAGTCGCCGACCTCCTCGGCGACACCTGCGGCCTGCGCGGTCCCGATTCCGGCTCCTCGTCGGCCTGCGTGCGTCCGCTTGAGCACGAGGGCGGCCACCTGGACGCCTCTGGGAACACCTGGCACAACACCGAGGGGGAAGTCCGATGAGCGCCACAGTAACCACCCGGCCCGCGCGTGCGACGCAACCGCTCCCGCAGGCCCGCCCGCGCCGCCAACCCGCGGTCATCCACCCCGCCGCCCGTCGGCTGGGCCGCCTATTCCCGGGCGTAACCGCCTGGTACGGCACCCACACCCGCAGTTGGTGGGCCATGCTCCCGACCCAAGACCGCCTACTGGAGGCGCCCACAGCCGAGGCGCTCGAACACCTCGTCGCCGCCCGCCTCCTGCACCGCAACCGATCCGTCCCACCGCCACCCCGTCCGTCCGCCCGCCCACCCGCCAGCGCATTCACGCCCAGCGGGGCCACCACCCACCGCCCGCCGCCCCCCAAGGCGTCAGCTGCGGCACCCGCGGCGGCGGATACGAACGCGAGGAGGCTCGGGGGCGATCACGGCGCAAGCGCAGCGGTACCGGGGAGCGTACCTGTACCGAAAAATTTAGCTGCACAGACAGGTAAAATGGCATATGCCCCGGTCGGCCCCCCCCGACCGCAGGCCATCTCGTTCGGAACAGCCGACATTAAGGAAGTCCCGTGGACACAACATCTGCCCCAGATGACGACGCCGCCCTGGCCGACTCGCTCGACGGCGGGTTCTCCAGCCACGAAGCGGAGGTGAACGGCACCCGGCTGCACTACGTCGAGGGCGGTGCCGGCGAGCCGCTGGTCCTGATCGGCGGCTGGTTGCAGACCTGGTGGCAGTGGCGCAAGGTCATGCCCGCGCTGGCGCGCCGGTACCGGGTGATCGCCGTCGACATCCGCGGTATGGGGTCCTCGGCCAAGCCCGCCGGCGGCTACGACAAGAAGACCATGGCGCGCGACATCTACGAACTCGTCGGCCACCTCGGCCTGCCGGCGGTCACCATCGCCGGCCACGACATCGGCGGCATGGTCGCCTACGCGTTCGCGGCCAACCACCCCGAGGCCACCACCAAGCTCGTCCTGCTGGATGCACCCCACCCCGATGCGGTGTGGTCGGAGTTCAAGCTGCTGCCCGGCCCCGACCAGGACGTCAACGCGTCCTTCCCGTGGTGGGTCGCCTTCAACCAGGTACACGGCCTGCCCGAGCAGTTGTTCGACGGCCGTATGCGGCTGGTCATCGACTGGCTCTTCGACACCTACACCAACGACCCCGGCAGCATCGACGAGCACTCCCGGCAGATCTACGCCCGGGCCTACTCCAGCACCGACGCCATCCGCGCGGGCGCCGCCTGGTACCAGGCGTTCAACCGCGACATCGCCGACGAGCGCGCCTACGGGCCGATGACCGCACCGACCCTCGCGCTCGGCGGATCCGGGAGCAACTACGCGCTCCTGCGCCACGTGCTGCCGGCCAAGGGCCCGGACATCGACGTGGTCGAGGTCGCAGACACCGGCCACTACATCCCCGAGGAGCGGCCCCAGCTCCTGGTCGACGCCCTGGTCGGATTCCTGGGCTGAGGCACGGCGCCGGCCGCAGGACGCGGGAGACCGCCGGTCCGCCGCAGGCCGCGCCTGTAGCCGGCCGGCACGCGTGAGGGCCGCCGCGTGCCGGCCGGCCAACCCCGACACTTCGCGGGGGTGTGGCACTCGGCGGCTTCGACCGGGCGCAGGTGCCGCACCAGCGCGCGGAGACGCTCGCGGTCGGCGCGGACGGTGCCGTCGCCGACTGCGAATCATCCGGCGCGCGCCGTCGTGCCGGCGCCGTGATGTCGTCGCGGTTCCACACCATGGCCGCGGGCTCGGCGGTGCCCCACAGGGCCGGTGCGGTTCCGGTGAAGGTCCGGGTGAGGAGCTCCGGCTCGGCACCCAGGCGTAGGCCGTCATCGGCGTCGTGCAGCACGCTGAGGTCGACCAGCAGATGGGCCCGCAGAAGTGCGCACCACCCAGCTGGCCGCGGGGTTGGCCAGGTCGGTAGGTAACGTATCGGCGAGTCCGCAAGGGGGGTATTTCTTATACCACCATATGCTGAGGCTGGTTCCGGGAAGTTCGCGCAAGGAGCATGGTTTCCAGGTCCGACGCGCGGACCCGGAAAGGAAATCCTCATGTCCGAGACCGAACCAACGAACACGCCGCTAGACGCTCAAATCAGCGAACGTATGCACGAGTGGCGGGATGCGTTCGTGTCGAAGAATGTCGACGCGATAATGTCGTTCTATGCAGCGGAGGGATTCACGGCGTTCGACCTCATGCCCCCCTTTGAATTCAACGGGGGCGAGATGTGGCGCAAAAACTGGGAAAAATTCTATGCGGCATTCGACGGCCCCATCGGCCTGGAAATCGCCGACCTTAAGATCCATGTACGGCCCGAGTTGGCAATCGCACGCTGCGCGGTCCGATTGTCCGGGACCATGAACGGCAACGCGATGGACTCCTGGGTGCGCACGACCAACTGCTTCGAGCTTATTGACGGCGAGTGGCTGATGATCCACGACCATGTCTCATGGCCCATTGATTTCAGCACCGGCAAGGCCCTGATGGACCTGGTTCCCGCTGACGGGTCCCGATGACGGGCGTCTCGACTCCAGGGCAGCGGCCGCGGATCTCCGGGCCGGCGGCCGAGGAGATCCTCGACAACATTGCGGCGTCATTCGTCAACCCGCTGCGGTCTCCCGTCCTGTCGACACCAGCGGACGCCGGTCTCGAATACGAGGATGTCACGTTCTCCTCCGCCGACGGCGTCCCCCTTGAAGGGTGGTTCATTCCCGCAGAGGGTGACCGGCTCGTTATTTTGAACCACCCCATGGGATTCAGCCGTGCGGGACAACCCACTCATCTTGAGCCGTGGCAGTCGCTTTGGGCGCCCAGTGGAAACACGATGGACGTCGACTTCATCCCCGACTATTCGGTTCTGCACGAGGCGGGCTACAACGTGCTCGCCTACGACCTGCGGAACTTCGGCCTGAGCGGGTCGGCCAATGGCGGGGCCGTCACCAGCGGCCTGTTCGAGGCACGTGATGTCCTGGGATCCATCCGCTACGCACGCAGCCGGCGCGATACCGGGGGGATGCGCACCGCAGTGTTCAGTCGTTGTCTCGGGGCGAACTCCACATTCGCCGCCATGAAGCTCGATCCCGCGGCTTTCGGGGACATCAGGTGCCTGGTCGCCTGCCAACCCGTCTCCGACACTGTCATCATGAGCCGTCTTCTCGACATTCTCGGTGTCGGACGGGAACGACTGCCCGATCTCGACGAGCGCGTGCGGATCGGCACGTCGATTCCATTCGCCGCGCGCCCCGGCGCCGTGTGGGCAAAGTACGTCACGATCCCCACGTACCTGTACGCCGTGCACGACGACGCGTTGACCGAGCCGCACGACATTGAGACCATGTTCGCGGGTCTAAGTACCGAGGACAAACAACTGTATTGGGTGCAGGGATCGACCCGCCGCTGGGATGGCTACCTTGAGTTCCAGCGGAATCCGGAACACATACTTGCGTGGCTCGGCGGCCATATGGAGAACTAATTCCCCATGCGGACGGCAGTGCCACCATAGGAACAACCATGAACGAATTCCGCACGGGCGAACTGGGCGCATTTCTGCGCGCCCGCCGGGAGCAGCTTTCGCCCGTGGATTTCCCCGGGGGTGCGCGTCCCGCGCGGCGCCGCACTCCCGGGGTGCGGCGCTCGGAGATCGCGGCCATGGCCAATATCAGCGTCGAGTGGCTCACCCGCCTCGAACAGGGCCGGGGCGGCCACCCGTCGATGCGCGTGCTGGACGCGATCTGCGAGGCGTTGCGCCTTCGGCCCGAGGAGAGAGAACACGCTCATCTCCTCGCTTTCGGTAGCAGCCGGGTTCCTGCCGAGATCCCTGACGGGCCGGTTCCGGGCCGGTTGCAACGCCTTGCCGACCAACTGGCGCCATGGCCGGCGTACGTCAAGTCGCCTTCGTGGGACGTATTGGCATGGAACGATGCCGCCGCCGCCGTTCTTACCGACTATGCCCGACTCGCCCCGGTGGAACGCAACGTGTTGCGCATCCTGTTCCTTGATCCGGATTCGCGAAAGCGCATCCAGGATTGGCATACGGAGGCCGAACTCGCCGTTGCGACCTTCCGGGCCGAACTCGTCCGCTGGGGCGACCGGTCCCCGCGCACGGTGTCCCTTATCCAAGAGCTCGCCGATATGTCTCCGGAATTCCGCGACATCTGGGAACGCAACAAAGTCGGCCACCTCGGCGAGCGCGAAAAGACCTTCCTGCTCCACGACGGGACAATGACGACCATGCACTACGAGTCGCTCAGTCTCGACGCCTACCGCGGCCTCGGTCTGGTGGTATACACCCCCGCGGACCACGCGAACCATCGGTGACCCTGGGCGGCAACCCGCGCTGGGCGATGCGAAGCAGGCGCAGGCGACCGGTGTGCCCGGCCCGGGTCCACCGCCGGAAGACGGCGGTGTGCGCCGGTCACCAGCCAGACAGGTCCCGCGCCGCAACGGTCTCCGAAACCGTGTCGAACCGGCGAATCCGCCCCCCGTCCGCGAAGGACGGCCAACCGGGATCCCCGGTGCGGACGAAAGCGGTCCACGCCGCACGCATCTCCGCGGCCAGCGCAGCCGGCGGATCGCCGGGCCCCGTCATCGCTTGCGGTCCGCTAAGCGCCGGATCGTCCAGCCGGTCGAACACAAACGGCAACTCCATCGCGTGCGTCGCCCCCAGTTGCCCGTCCAGAGCGCTCGACCGCCACGCGAACTCGTAGACGTGGGCGCCGCCGTGCGCTTCAGCGAGCCGGCGGGTGCCGACGCCGAACAGCGCGTCGCCGAGGATCGCCGACCGCAGCTCGCCGGGCCCGGCGTCCGGCCGCTGCGCCCGGTAGGCCGCGACCAGCCGGTCGGGGTCGCGGTGGGCGCGGGCCGCGGTCGCCCGCACGTCTTCGGCGGTCGAGGCGGCCAGGTTGCCCTGCGGCGCGAGGTAGAGGTTGCCCTCCTCGGTGTTGCTGCCGACGAGCAGGTCGACATCGGCCAGGCGGCTCTCGGCGGGCTGGCGGTCCAGCACCAGGCTGAACGGGCTCAGCCCCAGGAGCGGGTCGAAGCGGTCCCGGGTGCGCAGGTCGATCCCCGAAAGCCGGGGCACGACCGCGACCAGTTCCTCGTCGGGCACCGCGCCGAAACCGGCCGCGTCCGGGGCCACGCCCAGCGCCGCCGCGGCCGCGCGGGTCACCCGCTCGCCCTGTTCGGGGGAGAACGCCCCCAGGCCGCTGCCGCTCTGCACGATCGCCCGGTGGAACAGGTTTTCGGCCCGGGGATCGGCGAGCACACCGGCGACCGTGGTCGCGCCCGCCGACTGGCCGGCCAGCGTGACGTTGCCCGGATCGCCGCCGAACGCCGCGATGTTGCCCCGCACCCACTCCAGTGCGGCGAG
Source organism: Streptomonospora sediminis (assembly GCF_054778995.1). Taxonomy (NCBI): domain Bacteria; kingdom Bacillati; phylum Actinomycetota; class Actinomycetes; order Streptosporangiales; family Nocardiopsidaceae; genus Streptomonospora; species Streptomonospora sediminis. Next base: position 58,876 of record NZ_BAAGYZ010000116.1, on the reverse strand, counting down.
CACATCGAGCAGTCCCCGGTTGCGCGGCGCCCCGGCCGCGTCCAGGAATCCGGCGACGCCGAGCCGGTAGTTGAGGGTCACCACGACGACACCGTCGCGGGCGAACGCGGCACCGTCGTACAGCGGGGAGCGGGTGGAGCCGGCGACGAACCCGCCGCCGTGCACGAACACCAGCACCGGACTGCGGGCGGCGTCGCGCGGGCTCCACACGTTGACGGTGAGGTAGTCGTCGCCGCGGACCCAGCCGGGGCCGAAGAAGGGCGACATGTCGAGTGCGCCGAACGCGTCCCGGCGGGGTTGCGGCGCGTTCGGCCCCGGCTGCGTCGCGTCGCGCACGCCGGTCCACGGCCGGTGCGGCTCGGGCGGGGCGAACCGGCCGGCGTCGCGGGGCGGCGCGGCGTAGGGGATGGCGAGGAAGCGGTCCGCGCCGTCGGTGGCGCTGCCGCGGACCGCGCCCTCTGCGGTCTTGACGATCGGATCGGACACTGCGTGCTCCTGTTCTCTGCAACTGCTGCTGTTCCGGCCGGGGCCGGCGTCGGAGCCGATCTTGCCCCTGCCCGCCCCGACCCCGGTCCGCGTTCAGATCCGGGCGAACGGGGCCCACTCCTTGATCCCGAACTTGCCGCCGTCCCGCATGACCTCCGCACCGCCGTGCCCGCCCAGGTGCGCGGGGAACAGCAGGGCGTTGGTGTCGCTGGCCTCGCCGAGCAGCCGGTGCCGGGTGGCGCGGGCCCCGGCCGGGTCCTCGCAGAAGCAGCTGTTGGTGTCGGGCTCCACGATCTGCAGGGCGCTGTGCATCAGGTCGCCGACGAACAGCGCCTTGTCGCCGCCCGAAGCCAGCCGCACGATCGAGGAGCCCGGCGTGTGGCCCGGCGCGAGCTCAAGGCGCAGGTGGGAGTCGATGGTGTGGCCGTCGTCCCACAGCTGCACCTGTCCTGCCTCGTGCACCGGGGCCACGCTGTCCTCGAACACGTTCTGGTTGCCGCGGCCCAGGTGCGGCGTGTGGTTGTTCGCGGGGTTCCAGAAGTCGAAGTCCGCCTTCGGCATCAGGTAGGTGGCGTTGGGGAAGGTCGGCACCCACGTGCGGCCCTCCAGCCGGGTGTTCCAACCGACGTGGTCGACGTGCAGGTGGGTGTTGATGACCAGGTCGACGTCTTCTGGCGCGACGCCCGCCCGGGCGAGTTCACCTACGAAGTCGCTTTCCCGGCGGCTCCAGACGGGTGAGTAGGGGCGCTCCTTGTAATTGCCCACACCCGTGTCGACGAGGATCGTCCGGCCGCCGCTGCGCAGCAGCCAGGTCTGGATCGCCGCCAGTTGGGCGTTGGCGGCGGGGTCGATGAAGTCGGGCGCGAGCAATGACCCGTGTTCCCGCCATGCGTTCTCGGGCGCCTCGGGGAAGAAGGTCTGCGGAGTCATTTCGGTGGTTCCGGAGTACTCGACGATCCGGGTGACGGTGACGTCGCCCAGCACGATTTCCTGCATTGCGGGTGTCTCCCGATCTCGCGGCGTTGGATTTCCACCAGCGTTCACGAGCGGCGCGGAGGTAGGTAGCCCTCCGTTGTGCCTATCCCCGGCAGTGTCAGGCTCGCGGCTTCAGCTGCGGAACGGCCGGGACTAGGCTGGCGCAATGACGGATTCGCGAACGGGCCCGCAGACGGCCCCGCAGGTGGGTTCGCAATCGGCCCCGGGAACGGCTCCGCGATCGGCCTCGCAGACGCCGCCGGAAGCGTCCTCGCAGCCGGCGCCGCAAACAGCGCCGAGGACGCTCGGCCGGCGGCTCGGCGAATTCCTGCAGGCACGGCGGGCTCGGTTGCGGCCCGAGGACGTGGGCCTTGCCGCATTCCCCGGGCGCCGGCGTGTGGCAGGGCTGCGGCGCGAGGAGCTCGCGCAGTTGGCGGGGGTCAGCGTGTCGTACTACACGCGGCTGGAGCAGGGGCAGGCGGCCAACGCGTCGGACGCCGTACTGGATGCGATCGCCCGGGCCCTGGAGCTGGACGAGTACGAGGCCGAGCACCTGCGGGAGCTCGCAGGGCAGCGGCCGCGCCGCCTCCAGCAGCCGCCCGAAGAGCGGGTCGACCCCCTCACCCGCGACCTGATGCGCTCGCTGGGCGACATCCCCGCGATGGCCCTGGGCCGCCGCACCGACGTGCTCGCGTGGACACCGATGGGCCACGCCCTGCTCGCCGGGAACCTGGATCCGGACGCCCCGGACCGTCCCGCCGACCGGCCGAATCTGGCGCGGATGCTGTTCCTGGATACCCACACCCAAGAGTTGTACGTCGACTGGGAGCGCAAGGCGCGAGCGGTGGTGGGACACCTGCGGCTGGTCGCGGGCAGGCACCCGGAGGACGCGCTGCTGGCGTCGCTGGTCGGCGAGCTCTCCATGCGTTCCGCGGAATTCGCCGCGCTGTGGAGCGACCACCGGGTCAAGCCCTGCGAAGCGGACAGCTACCGGCTGCGCCACCCGCTGGTCGGCGAACTCACCGTCAGCCAGCAAATCCTGACCGTCGCCCGCTCGCCGGAACTGTCGGTGGCCATGGTCACGACCGAAGAGGGCTCCGCGGCGGCGGACTCCCTCAAGCTGCTCGCCCGGTTCACGGCCGGCTGCGACACCGACTCGCGGGCGGAATGCGTTTGACCCGCAGGAGCAGTGGCCGGCCCCCGCCTCAACCCGCGGGGTGATCCCGGTGATCCTGCGGAAATGCCGAGATCCAGCACCGGATCCCGGCATTTCCGCATGGCCGTTGCCGTGCACGCGCTATCCGGTGACCACGCTCTCCAGGAGCTTGGCCGTGCTGCCGGGGGACTCCACGGGGAAGTGGTGGGTGCCCAGATCGACAAACACGAGGTCGAAACGGTCGCCGTAGCGGTCGATTGCCTCTTGGGAGACCAGGTCGCGGATCGCGAAGACGGTGATCGGCTGCGCGGTGTCCCGTATTGCCGCGTCCATGTCCCAGCGCAGCAGACCTTCGATGGAGCGCACGCCCGCGGGCTGCCGTACGGCGACCATCTTCTGGAAGTAGGCGTCCTTGAGCTCAGGGGCGGTGCCTTCCGGAGATCCCCCTTCGACGAGGCCTTGCACGGCTCCGGCGAAATCGTCGCGGAACCCGCGGGCCATGGTCTCGGCTTGGTCGTCGCTCATGGCGGGAAACAGGCCCAGATAGTGCAGTGCGTCGAGCGCAACCACGTGGGTCACCGTGTCCGCGAGTAGTCTTCCGGTCTCGACTGCAACCGCCCCGCCGAGGGAGTGCCCTGCAACGACGGCGGATGTCACGGATTCGGCCTCCAGTACGGCCGCCACGTCGCGCGCGAACTCGGCGATGGTCCAGGTGTCCCGCGCTGACCGCGACTCGCCATGCTCGGCAAGGTCGATCGAGAGTACGCGGTAGGACTCGGGCAGGTGGTCGGCCACCGCGTCGAAGTCTGCGCGGTTGCACGCCCAGCCGTGCACGAAGGCGAGCGTCGGCCCCCCTGCCGGGCCGCCGGCCGTGTACCGGATCGTCGTGTCATGCGGTCGGCGCACTTCCAGGTGCTGCTTGGTCCCGCTGGTCATGGTCATGGTTTCCTTACCTTTCAAGTGGGAACCAGGCGCGGCCACGTGCTCGCATCTGGTTCAGACGCAGGGCAAAAGCGGTGAAGGCCATCGCGGCGATCACGAGGGCGTAGATGGTGGTGGCGATCGGCAGGCCCAAGGCGGTGACCGCGATTCCGCCCAGCACGGCCGGCACACTGTTTCCCAGGTAGTTGATGACGTTCGCCAGGGCGAAGACGGCGCTGCGCTCGTGCGGCCCGGCGACGCGGGCGAAGGTGCCGAACGACGCCAGCACCGATCCTCCGAACCCGGTTCCGGCGACGACGGTCCCGGACGCGGCGATCCAGGCGGCGTCCTGGGTTACCCCGGCAAGCGAGATCAGGGTGCCGGTCCCGAGCATCGCCGACGAGGGAGCGAACAACGAGGACGCGGAGCGCGACCGGAGCACGAGGACCGTGAGGGCGCCGGTGCCGGCCAGCAGCATGACGACCATGCCTCCGACCAGCCGGTTGTGGAGCCCCAAGAGTTCGGCCGCGACGGACGGTCCGAGCGAAAGGTACATGCCCGCCAGCGCCCAGCCCGCGATCATCGCCGGAACCACGGGAACGAGGTCTGCGCGCAGGTGCGACGGCATGGCGACCCGGGGGCGCAGGGACGCCGCGGCTCCGGGCAGGCGCTGCGACGTCTCCGGCATGAGGGACACCACCACGGCCGCCAGCACCATGGCGCCCAGCAGCACGGCGTATACCAGCCGGGTCGGCGCGGGGCCGAGTTGGACGAGCAGACCGCTGCCCAGCGCCCCTGCGGCAAGACCGCTCAGCGGACCGACGGAGGTCACCACACCCGCCCGCCCGCGCGATGGTTCGAGATCGACGAGGGCGGCACTCAGCGTCGTCGTCGCGGCTCCGGTCGCGATTCCCTGCAGCACGCGGGCCCCGGACAGCATCAGAACGTCCTGTGCCGTCAGGAAGAGGACGAGCGAGACGACCTCCAACGCGATCGCGGCACCGAGCACCGGGCGGCGGCCAAGGTGGTCGGACAACGCCCCGAAGGCCAGCAACGAGCCCAGCAGGCCGAAGACGTAGAGGGCGAAGACGACGGTCATCACCCAGGCCGGAAACTGCCATTGCTGCTGGTAGACGGCGTACAGCGGGGACGGCGCGCTGGAAGCGGCCAGGAACAGCACAAGAATCGCGGCCACCCCGCCGAAGAACCCCGTTCCCGGTGTACGGGGCCGTCTCTCGGTGGGCGGCCGGGCGGTCTTAGGGTCAGTGGACATGCAAACCTCGCAATGATGACTGCGTTAGTGGCTGCACGCTAGCACTAACGCAGTCATAATTGCGATAATAGTGCAGTGATCAATGCGATACTGGCGATGTGACCACCGAACACGCACCGCACCACACCGGCCGTCGAACGGGCGGCCGCTCCGCCCGGGTCCGCGCGGCCGTCCACCAGGCCGTGCAGGAACTGCTCGCCGAGGAGGACGGGGACCAGTTGACGATTCCGGCCATCGCCACCCGCGCCGGTGTTCACCCCACGACGGTCTACCGACGGTGGGGGGCCGTCGGTGACCTGCTCACCGACGTCGCGACCAGCCGCTTCTCCGGCGATCTCGTCGTCCCCGACAGCGGAAGCCTGCGCGAAGACCTCGAGCGCTACGCCGCGGACCTCGCAAAAGACCTCAGCGACCCCGACACTCTCGCCCTCGTGCGCGCCATCGTCGGCGCGGGAGGCGAGAACGCCGGCGTATGCCGCGCCGAACGGCAGGACCAGCTCGAAGCGATCCTCGAACGCGAACACACCCGCGGCAACGACCGGGCCCCCTCCATCGAACGCGCCGTGGACGGCCTCCTCGCCCCCGTCTACTACCGGGCCGTCTTCACCGGCCACCCACCGACCCCGGAATGGGCGCGCTCCCTGGTAGCGCACCTGTTCCCGGAGTGAAACGCACCGTTATGGACGGCACTTCCAGAGGACGTCCCGTGAGGCGAGCAAGCCCAGCGCGGTCCCGGCGAGAAACAGCGGCCGACCAAGTGGCGCGCGAGGTGCGCGACCTTGCGAAAGATCTCGTCCTTGTTGTTTCGGATGGCACCTGAGAGATGCGTGAAGCCCCGTCCGATCTCGGAGACGTACTGGACGGGATCCACCTAGACCCGCTCTCCCGACGAGTGCTCGCTGTAGGGAAGCGTGGCGAGAATCCGCTCGGCTTCGCCCTCATGGGCGGCCGGGTCCGGCCGGCCGTACTGAACCGCACCTCCGCGGATCGCCGAGCTCCGCACAACTCAACGCCCGGTCGGCGGCCGCCTTACGGCCGCAGGCTACGCAGCGCCAGTTCGACGAACCGTCGCGACGCTTCCGCCGCCTTTCCGGGGGAGTTGGCGATGACCCCGGCATTCGCCTTGAGGATGAGCAGCACATCGTCGACGGACACGTCATCGCGCAGGACGCCGTCGGCTTGTGCACGTGTCATCAACGGCACGAGGGCGTCGAGGATCGGTTGGCGGACCGACGGCTCGGATGCGGCGGACAGGATCTGCGCGATGGACCCGGCCAGACCGGGTTCTTTCACCTGGTGCTCGCAGCAGTCCAGAATCGGCGCGGTGAATGCCTGCCAGGAGTCGAGGGATCTCCCCTGTGCGGGTTCCTGACCGATATGCGCTAGCTGGGCCCGCACGACTTCCGTGACCAGGGCCTCCTTTGTGGGGAACCGGCGTTGCACCGTCGCGAAGCCGACGCCCGCGCGCCGGGCGATCTCCGCCAGGGAGACGTTGACGCCCTTGTCCGCGAACGCCTCGTAGGCGGCCGCGAGGATCAGCTCCCTGTTCCGCTCGGCGTCGGCCCGCAGCGAAGGCTTCAGCTTGTCCATCATTCCTCCGCCCAGGTGGATTGGGCCGGTGGGTGCAACACCGGGGGGATTCGACCGCTCCACAGTAGTCGGCTGAGGGGCTGGGACAGGTGTGGGCCCAGAACGCGCCCCCGGGCACAAGTGGAGCGTGTTCTCCATATGTTAGTCTTTCGTAAATGGAGAGGGTTCACCACTTAATCCTTTGGAGGAGCACTCATGGACCTGCAACTATCCGGAAAGCGCGCACTGGTCACCGGCGCGAGCAAGGGCATCGGCCTCGCCACGGTCAAGGCACTTATCGCAGAGGGCGCATCCGTTACGGCCGTGTCGCGCCGCAGCTCCCCGGAGCTCGAAGCAACCGGTGCGGCCTTCATCCCGGCCGATCTCTCCCGTCCGGACGCTCCCCGGCGCATGATCGAGACCGCCATCGGCGCCGACCCCCGACTGGACGTCCTCGTCAACAACGCGGGCGGGGGCTCCATCTCCGAAGAGGCGCGTACCGACCCGTTCACCGGCAGGGAAGAGGACTGGGCCGAAATCTTCGCACTGAACCTGCACGCCGCCATCCGCGCGACCCGCGCCGCACTACCGGCACTCACCGAGGCGCGTGGAGCCGTGGTCAATGTCAGCTCCGAATCCGCCCTCCAGCCGCATACGGTGCCCCTGCCCTACTCGAGCGCCAAAGCGGCTCTCAACGCGTTCTCCCGCGGACTCGCCGAGAACGTGGCACCCGAAGGGGTACGAGTCAACGTGGTCACCCCCTCGGCGACCCGGACCGACCTGCTGCTGGGTGAGGACGGCTACGTGGCCCACGCGTCGGCGGCGCTGGGCGTCGATGAGGCCTCCCTCCTGGAAGCGCTTCCCCAGCAGGCCGGTCTGGTCACCGGCAGGCTGATCGACCCCTCGGAGATCGCCCGGGCGATCGTGCTGCTGTCGTCGCCGACCATGCCGAGCGCTGTCGGCTCCAACTGGGCGGTGCACGCCGGAACCCTCAAAATGCCCGCCTGAGTTTCTTGTTCAACCCCGGCGCGTTTCGGGTGGGCCGAGGCGGCCGCGGGCCCCGCTGTTCCGCCGGGCGTCGCACGCAATGTCAGGATCAGGCAAGGATCTGGGAACGAGCGGCATTCGTTCCGGCGCGTGCCCTGCGTACGTTTTAAGACGTCCGGCCGAGCACTCGCGTCCACCGACACGAGCGTGCCGGACCAGATCCGTGATCCCGCGTTCCAGGGAGCCCTTCGCGCCATGACGAACCCCGAAACCACCACCGACCAGCAAACGAACGCAACCCTCGACGGCCTCGCCCGCGGGCTCGCCTACTCGTCGCGCTCGCCGATCCTGCGCACACCCGCCGACGTCGGCCTCGACTTCGAAGAGGTGGTCTACCCGTCGGCGGACGGCACACCCCTCGAGGCGTGGTTCATCCCGTGCGCAGGATCCGGCAAGCTCGTCGTGTCCATGCACGCGTTCGGCTTCAACCGGTACGGCTTCCCCGCACACCTCGAGCCGTGGAAGTCGGCGTTCGGGCCCGGCAACGACAGCGAGATCGACTTCACCCGCGACTACCGGATCCTGCACGACAACGGGTACAACGTCCTGGCCTTCGACTTCCGCAACCACGGCCTCAGCGGCGCCGCGAACGGCGGTCTGGCCTCCAACAACAAGTTCGAGGCCCGCGACGTCGTCGGCACGCTGGAGTACATCCGGTCCCGCCCCGATCTCGCCGCCATGACGCTCGGCATTTTCGCCCGGTGCATGGGGGCCAATGCGGTGTTCCGCGCCGCCCACGCCTTCCCGCACGCCTTCGCGGGGGTCCGCTGCCTGGTCGCGCCGCTCCTGCTCTCCCCGCGGGCGTTCCTGGAGACCGCACTTGAGACGATGGGCCTTGCCGCCCATGCCGACGAGGTGGACCGGAGGGTCGGCACGATCGCGAGCGTGCGGCTGGAGGACGGGAGCACAAGCAGTTGGGCGCCCTCGGTCGCGGTGCCGACACTCACCTACGGTGTGTACGAGGACCACATCACCCGCCCCGACGACCTCGAAGCGGCCTTCGAGGCCATCGGCGCGGAGCAGAAGTCGATGTTCTGGATCCACGGCACGACCAGCCGCTGGGACGGCTACACCTACTTCCAGCGCAATCCCGAGCGGGTGCTCGCGTGGTTCGCCGCGCATATGCGGTAGCCGGAACAGGCGACGGGGGTGCCGGGGCCGGCGCGTGCGCCGCTGTCCGGTCGGGTTCCCGTTCGAGGAAAGGGGTACGCATGGGCGTCCACGACGACATCGTGCGGGCGGCCCAGGACGCGGCGGGCGGGGAGCCCGCCCACGACGAGCAGGGCGTCCGGGTGCACGTCACCCGGGCGCCCACCGAACCCCTGTCGATCCTGTTCCGGCCGGTGCTCCACCTGCCGTTCCAGGGCCGCAAGCGGGTCGTCGTCGGATCCCGCGAGATCGTCTACGGCGCGAGGGACGTGGTGATCCTGGGCGCCCACCTGCCGGCGCTCGTCCAGGTGACACAGGCATCCGCCGCGGAGCCCTACGTCGCTCTGGAGCTCCCGCTCGACCGGCCCGTCCTGTCCTCCCTGGTGGCGCAGATGCCGCCCCGCCCGAGGAAGAACGCGGGATCCGTCGTCGTCGGTTCACTGCCCGAACCGGTGCTCGAACCCGCGCTGCGACTGCTGCGGCTCCTGCCGAACCCGACCGAGGCGGGCATCCTCGGCCCCGGCGCGAAGCAGGAGATCTACTACCGGTTGCTCGCCTCCCCGCTCGGCGACGCGCTGCGCGGACTGCTGCACGTCGAATCGGCCCTGACCCGCATCGACGGCGTCACCGAGTGGATGCACAACCACCTCGATGCGCCGGTCGACGTCGGGGCCCTGGCCGCACGCGCCAATATGAGCGCTGGAACGTTCCACCGGAAGTTCCGGGAGGTCACGGGCACCAGCCCGGTCACCTACTTCAAGACCGTCCGCCTGCACGAGGCACGGCGGCAGATCGTCGCCCAGGCCGGCACGCTCGCCCAGATCGCCTCGTCCGTGGGATTCCTGAGCCCCGCACAGTTCAGCCGCGACTACAAGCGGGCGTTCGGCGTGGCACCGTCGCGGGATGCCGCGCGTTTCCGGACGCCCGCGGACGCCTCCGCGGTCTGCGGTCCCCGATAGCGGGCACGCGGGGTTCTCAGCGGGCCTGCAACGGCGAAGGCCAGGTCTCCGGGCAACCCGTCCGACCTGGCCTTGCCCGTATTGGCGCTGATGGCGCGCAGTTCGTCGACGGCGGCCGGATCCACGGCTGTGATCGTTTCCGACCGGCACGCCCAATTCGGCGACAACGGGGGATCACACTGCAGGGCGGTGTGCCATAACTGGCGCCGCCTGCGGGCGCTCGTCGCCACTGCCGATCTTCAACCGATATGCGGTGCGGTCCGGCCCTCCAGACGGTGGCGGATCCGGAGCTTCATTGATCGGTCCATCCGGTAGCCGTCCAGCTCGGCTTTCGGGATCCAGTGGACTTCTCGGGACTCGCTGCTCGGCGTGGGTTGGCCTGACACCGGACGTGCGGTGAGCACGATGGAGAACTCCTGCCGTACCTCGTCATCGCTGGTGTAGTGGATGACGTGCTTGGGGTCGGTGTAGGTGCCCGAGATCCCCGTGATCTCGCAGGTGATGCCGGTCTCCTCGTGCGTCTCGCGCACGGCGGCCTCGGGCAGGGACTCGCCGAGATCGATCGCGCCGCCCGGTAGCGCCCAGTTGCCGTTGTCGGTGCGGCAGATCATCAGCACCTCGTCACGCTCGTTGGTGACGATCACGTTGACCGAGGGGACGAGGCTGTTCGCGGGCGGGGCCTGCGGGTCGTCGTAGTAGTCGATCCGCTTGGGCATGGCCCTCCCCCACTCCGACTGCGTCCCCGGCAGCAGCCGTGCCCGTCTGAGCTTCTGCACGAAACTGGCACGCGGCCCGTTTCCAACCCTCTCAAAAGCGAAAGCCAAGTCTCCGGGAGACCCCGTCTGAACTGGCTTTTGTCCGTTTTGGAGCGGATGACGGGGATTGAAGGCTGCAGGGGGAATCCGCTGACCTGTGGAGATGCGAATATCCCCAGGCTGTAGGGGAGGCGCGGGCCGGGTTGTGCGCGGTTGCGCCAGGATGAATGTCGAAACGTGCACCCTCTTCGCCCACCTCGTGTACCCGCGGGTGCACCAATGACCCGGTTGTCCTCGACCTGGCCCGTGCCCGACGGCATGGCAGGGGCTGAACGCAGGCCGCGGGTAAGCTGATGTGTCGTCGCTTTTGGTTCGGTGGCGCCCTTCGAAACAGGAAGCTCTCATGGATTCCCGGAAAGGTTCCGAAGGAGGCTCGTTCCTGGGTGGGTGATGATGTCCGGTTTCGTTGCGCAGTGCGGTGCGGTTCGCATGGACGTTTCTCCTGTTCAGGTGCTGTGGCGGTCGCCGTAAGCGGCGGCCGAGGATCGCAACGCCGCGGGCGGCATCGCCGCGCGCGGCGCGGCAGCGGGTGGCGGTCGCCTCCGCGGCAGCCGAGGATCGCAACCGACAAACGCATCGACACCATCGGCCCGGACCACCGTGGCGGTCGCCGTTCGCGGCGGCCGAGGTTCGATGCATGGTTGGTGTCAGACGGGGTGGGCGCTCATGGCAGTGGCAGTGGGCGCCCACCAGTGGGACAGGTCGCGAGCTGGAATCTGGGTGCTCTCGGGGGCCGGCGGCTGTGCCCGTGCACCCCGGTGCGCCCTCGACTCCGGGGCGGATGACGGGATGGAGTCTGCACAGCGGGCCGCCGCGGCGAGGTGGTGCACCCTCGCGTGCACCCTGGGCATGAGAAAAGCCCTGCCTGTTCGATTTGGTATCGCAGGTCAGGGCTTTCTTTCGTACAGAGCGGATGACGGGGATCGAACCCGCGTTATCAGCTTGGGAAGCTGAAGTTCTGCCATTGAACTACATCCGCGTGGCCGTGGGCGCCCGAGGCGCTGTTGGCGACGCGGTCAGTCTACCGGACATTGGCGGGGAGCGGGTAACCGGAGGTTGGGCGCCTGGGGGTGGTTGGTGGAGGCGGTAGGTTCTGGAGGGTGCTGCTCTCCGATCGCGACATCAGGTCTGAAATCGAGTCCGGGCGGGTCAAGATTGATCCGTATGACCCGGGGCTCGTCCAGCCGTCGAGCGTGGATGTCCGGCTCGACCGGTACTTCCGGGTGTTCGAGAACCACAAGTACCCGCACATCGACCCCGCGGTTGAGCAGCCGGCGCTGACCCGGTTGGTGGAGCCCGATGGGGACGAGCCGTTCATTCTGCACCCCGGGGAGTTCGTGCTCGCCTCCACGTACGAGGTTGTCGCGCTGCCCGAGGACCTTGCCAGCCGATTGGAGGGCAAGAGTTCGCTGGGGCGGTTGGGACTGCTGACGCATTCGACCGCCGGGTTCATCGATCCCGGCTTCTCCGGGCATGTGACGCTGGAGCTGTCGAACGTGGCGACGCTGCCGATGAAGCTGTACCCGGGCATGCGGATCGGGCAGCTGTGCATGTTCCGCCTGACCTCGGCGGCGGAGTTCCCCTACGGCTCGGCCAAGTACGGGTCCCGTTACCAGGGACAGCGGGGGCCGACCCCCTCGCGGTCGTTCCGGAACTTCCGCTGGGGGATCGGTGAGGCCGGCCCTCCGCCGTCGGTGTAGCTGTCTGTTTAGCCATGATGTGCTGCCCGGCCGTGGTTTTCCGGTCGGCCGTGCTGTCCCGGCGTGCCCACCCCCGCGCCCACCCCCGCGCGCCTCAGCGTGCGAACGCGTCCACGCCCGTCAGTTCGGCCGAGAGTGTCCACAGGCGCGCGGCCTCCTGCGGGTCGATGGCGTAGATGCTCACTCCCGACGGCGTGCTCGCGTCACTCGATTCGACCGGTTCGGCGATGTCGCAGTCCTCGCAGTACACCCCGCCCATGCCCGCCAGCTGCGGCGAAGTCGCCGCCCACACCTGGGTGGCCGCCCCCTGCTCGGGGGTCTTGAAGTTGGGGTTGATGTGGTTGCCCTCCTCGTCGATCCAGCCCGCGGCCACCATTTCCGCGGCGGGGAGGTGGCGCTGCAGCGGTGTGAGGATGCCGCCGGGGTGCAGGGAGAACGCCCGCACGCCGGAGTCCTGGGCCAGGGCGTCGAGGTGGACGGCGAAGAGCACGTTGGCGGTCTTGGCTTGGCCGTAGGCCGCCCACTTGTCGTAGCCCTGCTCGAAGTGGATATCGTCCCACCGGATCGGTGAGCGGTGGTGGCCGCGGGAGGACACCGAAACGACGCGGGCTCCGCCGCCGTTGGAGATGGCGGGCCAGAGCCGGTTGACCAGGGCGAAGTGGCCGAGGTGGTTGATGGCGAACTGGGCCTCCCAGCCCGGTCCGACGCGGGTTTCGGGGCATGCCATGATTCCGGCGCTGTTGATGACGAAGTCGGCGGTGCGGCCGGAGTCGAGGAACCGTTCGGCGAAGCCGCGGACACTGTCGAGGTCGGCGAGGTCGAGCTCATCCACCTCGATGCCGCCCCCGGTGTGCGGGCCGATTTCGGCGGCGGCGTCCTCGGCGGCCTCGCGGCGCCGGGCGGGGACGATGACGCGGGCGCCCGCGCGGGCGAGGGCGCGGGTGGTTTCCAGCCCCAGCCCGGAGTAGCCGCCGGTGACGATGGCGAGCTTGCCGCTGAGGTCGATGCCCTGCAGGACCTCCTGCGCGGTGGTGCCGGCGCCGAAGCCGGAGCCGAGCGGGCGCTGCTTGGCTTGCTGCTGCTGCGGTGTTGCCATATGTGGTGCGGTCATACCGGTGACGTTAGAACTTGGAGTGCGCTCCAGCTCAAATGCGGCGCGCTGCGGGCGCCAACGCTCTCGAATCGCCGCCGCGAACCGCCGCCCCGGAAACGGCCGCCTAGAACCGCGGCGGCACGTACCCGCCGGGACCGGATCCGGGCCCGTAGCCGGGGTTTCCGCTGTAGCCCGGCCCGACCGGGCGGGCCCGCTGGGTCTTGGGCAGCACGTAGGCGGCGAACAGCCCGCCGAGGAAGCCGAACAGGTGCGCCTGCCAGGACACGCCCTCTTGCTGCGGCAGCACACCCCAGATGAGGGTGCCGTAGAAGAGGACGACGCAGATCATGATGACGATGTCGATGGTGCGGCGGTCGACGATGCCGCGCAACACCGTGTAGCCGAAGTAGCCGAAGACCAACCCGCTGGCGCCGACGGTGAGGGTGCCCGCGGGCGTGAGCAGCCATACGCCGACCCCGCTGATGACCATGACGATCAGGGTGGTCCACACGAACCGTCCCAGCCCGCCGAATGCGACGAGGGCACCCAGCACGAGGAACGGGATGGAGTTGCTCATCAGGTGCGTGAACCCGGCGTGCATGAACGGTGCGGTGAGCACGCTCCAGGCGTTATCGAACGTCCACGCGCGCAGCCCGAATACGACGTCGAGCGCTCCGCCGAAGACGGTGTCGACGATTTCGAAGACCCACATCGCGGCCAGCATCGCCGCGACGGTGAGGAAGCCGACTATCCGTGAGTGCGTCACCCCTCCGACTGTATGCGACCGCCCATCGGGCGGCCCAGGGAGGCGGTTCGGGTGTGAACGGGCGCTTGTAGCAATGGATCACGGTACTCACATGCGCTCGGTCTGAGCGTAGCCGTTTTGAGCTGGAAATACGCCGAAAATGTGACACCCATCACTTGGTGCTCTGGTGTGGCGCAAATCACAATCGGGCGGCGTGCGGTGGTCCAAGTCCGGTGCGCACGTCGACTTTCGGGGGTCGCGCAGACCGTAAACGTGTTATCTCTCCGTGACGATGCGAAGCGCTGGCTACATATTTCGTCGGTAAGGTTCGTTTCGCCATAAAAAGGACTTAAAAAGTGGTGATCGCACGTGCTGCGCGCGGAGGAGCCCTGGCCCGGGCGGACTTCTCTTCGAAGCGGACAGCGCGGTTCGGTCACCGAACGTAAGCGCATCGCCGGTGCGCGCGGAGGACCGCCGGGAGGGCGGTCCGCCGCTTCGCGCGGCCCCGGACAGACTCAAAGAGGAGACCGTGCCAGCAGTACGCGCAGACAAGCTCTACAAGATTTTCGGTAGGCGGCCCGCCAAAGCCGTCGAACTGCTGGCGGACGGCCGGCACCGCGACGACATCAAATCGCTGAACGTCACGTCCGCGGTCATCGACGTGTCCTTCGAGGTGCAGCCCGGTGAGATCTTCGTGGTCATGGGCCTTTCCGGCTCGGGAAAGTCCACGCTGATCCGGATGCTGAACGGACTGCTGCCGCCCACCGCGGGCACGGTCGAGATCGAAGGGACCGACCTCACCAAGCTGGCCAAGTCCAACCTGCGGAAGCTGCGCAGCGAGAAGGTCAGCATGGTTTTCCAGCACTTCGCGCTGTTCCCGCACCGCACCGTGCTGGACAACGCCGCATACGGGTTGGAGGTCCGCGGCGTCGCCCGCTCCGAGCGCGACACCAAGGCCCGCGAGGCGCTGGCCATGGTCGGCCTGGACGGCTGGGAGGAGAAGGTCCCCGGCCAGCTCTCCGGCGGAATGCAGCAGCGCGTCGGGCTGGCGCGCGCCCTGGCCGCCGACACCGACATCATCCTGATGGACGAGGCCTTCAGCGCGCTGGACCCGCTGATCAGGCGCGACATGCAGACCCAGCTGCTGGAGCTGCAGGCGTCGCTGGGCAAGACGATCATCTTCATCACCCACGACCTCAATGAGGCGATGCGCCTGGGTGACCGCGTCTGCGTGCTGCGAGACGGCCGCGTGGCCCAGATCGGTAGCGCCGAAGAGATCCTCAACGACCCGGCCAACGACTACGTCGCCCAGTTCGTCGAGGACGTCGACCGCACGCGGGTGCTCACCGCCTCGTCGGTGATGGAGGCGCCCATCCCGGTCATCGACCCCGGCCAAGGGCCCCGCGCGGCACTGCGCACCATGCGCGAGAACCAGACGCCGTCGGCGTTCGTGGTCCGCCGCAACCGGCAGCTTGTCGGCGCGGTCCGCGACGGAGACATCGGCGAGGCCGTGCGCGACAACGTCAAGGAGATCGACTCCCTGATCGACACCGCGGTGGAGCGCGTGCACGTCGACACCCCGCTCGCCGAGATGTTCGGCCAGGCCGCGGAGAGCACCTACCCGCTGGCTGTGCTGGACGGCGATGAGCGGTTGGTCGGCGTCATCCCGCGGGTGACGCTGCTGGCCGCGCTCGCGCCGACGTCCGGCGGCGACGAGGCCGAGGCCGGCGCCCCCGCTGCGGGCTCCGCCCCGTCCCCAGCCCCCGCAGACGGCGCCCCCGCCTCTGCCGACCAGACCACCGAGCACCCGGCCACCGAACCGGCCGGGTCCGATCCGGGCGACGACGCCCCGGCCACCGAAGGGAGCCGGCAGTGAGCCTGTTGACCTATGCCGTTCCCGTGCCGCGCATCCCCGTCGGCGACACCTTCGACGCCGGCATCAACTGGATGCGGGAGAACTTCGCGGCGTTCTTCGACTTCATCGGCCTGATCATCGAGTTCTGCGTCGAGTCCCTCTCGGCCCTGTTCAGCGCCCCGACAGCGACCCAGTTCACGCTGCTCGCCGCCGCGCTGGTGGCCGGCGGCCTGGTGGCGCGCAAACGCTACGTGCCGACACTCGTCGCCGTAGCCGTGTGGGCGGGTTTCTACATCGCCGAACTGGTGGGCGGCGTGGTGGCGACCGTGATCGGTTCGCTGCCCGCCCCGCTGTTCCTATGGGCGATGAACCTGTTCGGCGCCGAATACGTGTACCCGCCGCTGGTCCTGGCGCTGCTGCTGCTCGCGGCACTGGCCGCCATCGCCTTTGCTGCGCCGGGCGCCGCCGCCGGGCGCCAACGGCTGCTCACCGGTGCCTCGGTCCTGGGCCTGCTGGTGGTGCTGGTCCTGCACTTCATCGCCGGCGTGCAGCTGTCCCTGATCGTCGCCGCGCTGCTGGCCGGGTTGGCCTACGCCGTTGCGGGCTGGCGCGTCGCACTGTTCAGCGTGCTCGGCTTCCTGCTGATCATCAGCATGGAGAGCTGGGAGAACGCGATGAGCAGCCTCGCGCTGATCCTGGTGGCGACGCTGGTCGCGGTCCTGGTTTCGTTGCCCATCGGCGTGTTGGCCGCGCAGAGCAGGAAGGTCAGCACCGTGGTCAAGCCGGTGCTGGACTTCATGCAGACCCTGCCGGCGTTCGTTTACCTGCTGCCGGCGATCGCGTTCTTCAGCATCGGGACCGTGCCCGGTGTCATCGCCACGGTCATCTTCGCGATGCCTCCCGGCGTGCGGCTGACCGAGCTGGGCATCCGCCAGGTCGACAAGGAGCTGGTGGAGGCCGGCGAGGCGTTCGGCGCCCCGGACCTGCAGATCCTGCGCCGCATCCAGCTCCCGCTCGCGCTGGCCACGATCATGGCCGGCATCAACCAGATCATCATGCTCAGCCTGTCGATGGTCGTCATCGCCGGCATGGTCGGCGCCGGCGGGCTCGGCAACGACGTCTACACCGGTATCGCCCAGGGCGATGTCCCGGTGGGCTTTGAGGGCGGCATCGCCGTGGTGATCCTGGCGATCTTCCTGGACCGGCTGACCGGCGCGGTCACCCGGTTCTCCCCTGCGGCCCGCGCGCAGCGCGCGGCCGTCTGAGCCCCATCCCCCGCCCTGCCGTTACCCGCGGCGGCAGGGCTTCCCCTGAATCACCCGCACATAAGAGGAGGAAACATGAGCGAGCGCAAACGCTCCAGCAAGCTGGTGGGGGTCGGTGCCGCTGCCGTGTCCCTGGTGCTCATGGCGAGCGCCTGCGGCGGCGGTGGCGGCGGCGGTGTCTCGACGGGCCCTGAAGGGGGCGACGAGGCCGCCAACAAGGAGATCACCATCGGCCTCATCCCGTGGGAAGAGGACATCGCGGTCACCAACCTGTGGAAGGTCATCCTCGAGGAGAAGGGCTACACGGTCAACATCGAGAACGTCGATGTGGCCCCGGTCTTCGAGGGAACCGCAAACGGCGACATCGACCTGTACCTCGACACCTGGCTGCCCAACACCCACGGGGAATACTGGGACCAGTACGGCGACAAGTTGGAAGACCTCGGCGTCTGGAACGACGGCGCGAGCCTGGAGCTGACGGTGCCCTCTTACATGGAGGACATCAACAGCATCGAAGATCTCAAGGGCCAGGCGGGCACCTTCGATGGCGAGATCATCGGTATCGAGTCCGGTTCGGGCCTGGTGCAGACCACCGAGGACAAGGCGATGCCGGAGTACGGGCTGGACGGCGAGTACGAGCTGGTCAAGTCCTCCACCCCGGCGATGCTGGAGGAACTCGACACGGCGATGAAGGATGAGAAGCCGATCGTCGTCACCCTGTGGCGTCCGCACATCGTCTACGCCCAGAAGGACCTCAAGGACCTTGAGGACCCCAAGGGTGCGATGGGTAAGCCCGAGTCCATCCACAGTGTCGGCCGCCCCGGCTTCAAGGAGGACTTCCCGGACCTCGCCAAGTGGCTGGGCGAGTTCAAGCTCAGCGACGAGCAGATCGGCAACCTGGAGCAGGTCGTCATCGGCGAGTACGAGGGCCGCGAGGCCGAGGGCGCCAAGGCTTGGCTGTCCGACAACCCCGGTTACCTCAAGAAGGTCATGGGCGACGACGCCGAAGGGCTGGAGTTCAGCTCCTAACCGAGGCGCCGTTTCCGAACTGCGGGAACGAGCGGGCCGTGTCCGGCGGACACGGCCCGCCGTGCTGTCCGCGGGTGCCCGGCCCGCGCGGGTCGGTCCTGGGCCGTCAGCGGCCCGAAGCCAGGGAGCGGTCGCGCGGGGGGATCCCGGCCGTGCTCATGAACTCCTCGACCTTGGCCGGCGAGGTCATGCCGGTCAGCGGGAGGTAGGGGCGGCTGGCGCGGCGGCCCTCGACCGAGGGGAATTGGCGCGGCCGGCCGGCGATGTCGCACAGGCCGAGGGACCGGGTGCGCCCGGGCAGGACGTAGTAGGAGCCGAGGTCGGCGAAGGGGATCCGCACGATGTAGCGACCGCGGGTGTAGCGGAACTCCCCGTCCTCGACCTCCAGCACCGGCGACCGCAGCCGGGACCCGTGGACGATCAGGGCCAAGCCGCCGAGCAGCGCCAGCGCGCCCAGTGCCGACACCGTCCACCCGAGTAAGCCCGGCCCGGCAACCCCCGATACTCCGGCCGCCGCGGCGCCCGCGCCCACCAGCGCCAGGCCCGCTCCTCCGCCCAGCTCTGCCCGCTTGCGGCCCAGGGGACAAATCAACCGAACCGTTTCGGACACGGACATGCCTCTCTCATCGAGCATGGGACAAAGGGGTGCGGCACCCGAACCATATCGGTTCGCCGTGCGCTCGGACGGCGGTTTGCGGCGATCCGCCGTGCCGATTTCGCGCGGGTTCCAACCGGTGTGCGGGCGGGCGGGAACCCCCGCCGCTGCGGGCGGTTGGGCGCACCTCGGAACACCGGCGGCGGTCGGCCCATGACCCATGGCCCGCTCACGGCCCGCCCCTGCGCCGCGCAGGCGCCCGGCTGCACACACGCCGATGGCGGCCGCCCGCGGCGGCCGCCATCGGTCCTGCAGCGGGCCGGGCCGCGGTCGGCCCGGCCGATCGCTCAGGTGGAGTGCGGGCAGGTGTCGCGGTAGTCGGAGATGTCCGATCCGGTGCCCGGGGCCGGGCAGAGGAACTGCTCGTAGCGCTGGTCGTTGTCCACGAAGCGCTTCAGCCAGGAGATGCTGTACTTGGCGATCGTGGTGTTGGACAGGTTGGGCGCGAAGTGGCTCGCGTTGTTCAGTTCCAGGTAGGCCGAGTCCAGCGATCCGGGCAAACTCTCGTAGAACGGGATGGCGTGTTCGTTCACCCTGGCCACGCTGTCGTTCTCCGCGCCAACGATCATGGTCGGCACCTCAAGGTCCCCCCAGGTTTTGTCCAGGTTCCACGGGGTGAGCGGGATGGCGGCCTGCAGTTCGGGCCGGTCCGCCGCGACCTCCAGGGCTCCGCCTCCGCCCATGGAGTGGCCCATGGCCGCGAGCCGGCCGGGGTCGATGAGGTCGGCGGCCTCGCTGTCGTCGACCAGGTAGTCCAGTGCGGCACTGATCTGGCGGCCGCGGCTGGCGGGCTGGTCGTAGCGGGTGTTGGTGTCGATGGTGAAGACGACGAATCCCTGCGAGGCCAGCCGCGGGCCGAGCCACGCCAGGGTGCTGGAGCTGGCGGTGTAGCCGGGTGCGGCGACGACCGCGCCGAACGTGCCCTCGCTGTCGTCGGTGGGGTAGTAGACGGTGCCGCCGCCGAATCCGCGCACCAGCGAGGAGACCCGGTCCTCGGTGGTGTCGAACGGTCCGGTGGCCGCCTCGATGCTGTCCTCGGTGGGATCGGGGCCGCGTTCGTAGGGGTTCTCCTGGGCCTGCGCGGGTGCGCCGGCGGCGGCGACACCGCTGAGAGCAAGTGCGAGAGCCGCGGCCAGTCGCCCGGCCCGCTGCAGCGGGCGCAGCAGGGCCGGCGCGGCCGGCGCGGTGCCGGAGGTGGTGGCGGCCGCCGGATCCGGGCGGTCGCCGGGGGTGCGGGGTGCGGTCATGGGCGTGCTTCCTTTGCCTCGGGGCGGAGGCGCCGGAGCCGTCCGCGCTCAGGCGCGGCCGTGCGGCGCTTCGGGATCTCCGCCGTCGGTTGCTGCCGGGTGCGGGCGGCGCGGGTGCGAGCCGGGCAAGCGGTCGGGGTTGGGGGACGGTCTCGGCCCGGGCCGGTCCGCCGGCATTCGGGGGATGCCGGTGCCCGCGGCCAGTGCTGTCCGCGGGCACACGGTAACCATCCGCAATCGCGGCACGGTCGCGCATCCGTTGAACCACCGGTTTTGGGAGAACCCTTAAAAGAAGGCCGGAGTCCGGCGGAAGACGGCCGGCGACTCCGCACGGAGAAACCGGTCGTCCGCGCTCAGCTGCGGGTGAACCCCCCGAACGCGGTCGAAGCGCCCCGCTCCAGCGCAATCCGCACCTCGGCCAGCGCGCCGATCGCGGTCTCGGCGACCTCGGGCGTGTAGCGGGCCGCGGGCAGCGAGCAGCTCACTGCGTCGACCGCGGGCCGGTCGTAGCCCAGTGCGGTTCCGATGCAGCGCAGCCCGACCACGTTCTCGCCGTCGTCGGTGGCGTATCCGCGCCCGCGGATCGCGGCGAGCTCGCGGAACAGGGCGGCGCGGTCGGTGATGGTGTGCGCGGTGACCGCGGGAAGTTCGGCCGGCAGCAGCGCGTCGACCTCGGCGTCGGTGCGTTCGGCCAGCAGCGCCTTGCCCAGCGAGGTGCTGTGTGCGGGCAGGCGGCGCCCCACCCGGCTGAACGGGCGCAGGTAGTGGCGCGACTCGCGGGTGGCCAGGTAGACGACGTCGGCGCCGTCGAGGCGGGCGAAGTGCACGGTTTCGCCGAGCCGCTCCGACAGCGCGTCCAGGTGCGGATTGACCATGGCGGCGCGCGGGTCGGAGTCGATGTACCCGGTCCCGGCGAGCAGCGCGCGGATACCGACCGCATACAGCGAGCCGGTGGGGTCGGTGCGCACCCACCGGCGGCCGACCAGGGTCTGCAGCAGCGCATAGAGGCTGCTGCGCGGCACACCCATGTGTTCGGCCAGTTCGCGCAGTGTGGCGGGCCGGTCGAGTTCGCTGAGCACCTCCAGCAGTTCGACCGTGCGTGCGGCGGACTTGACCTCCCGCACACTGCGGTCGCCCGTGTCGTCGGTCACCACGACCTCCACTGCGCCGGTCCGTGCGGCGCTGGCTCAGCGCCGTCCATCCATCAGGATTGTATCCAGGTGGGTGGATGGCGCGGGGCGTATCGGTGCTGCGTGCGCCGTGCCCGGCCTGCCGGCGGGGATGGGGGCGGGGTCGGGCGGGCCCCGCCGCGCCGCCGGCCCGCCCGCCCCGGTGGACCTGCGGCTCCGCCCGCACGGCGGGTGCGGGTGTATTGACGTGTTGTGCCACCCCGAATAGCCTCGATCTGCATACAAAAATGTTGTCTACATATGGAGACGCCTTGAGTGTAGCGGTAGCACCCGGAGAGGTAGACCGCCCCGACCACGTCCGCGAAACCGCCGAACGGCTCGCCCGGGGGATGGGCAACGCGGTGCTCGCGTTCCCTCTGACCCCGTTCGACGCCGACGGCGCCTTCGACCGCGACGCGTTCGCCGCCTACCTCGACTACCAACTCGCCGGCGGACCCGGTGCACTCTTCGTCGCCTGCGGCACCGGCGAGTTCGCGAGCCTCGGTATCGGCGAGTACGAAGCCGTGGTGCGCACCGCCGTCGAACGCGCCGATGGCCAGGTGCCAATCGTTGCCGGTGCGGGCTACGGCGCCCCGCTGGCCGCCGACTTCACCCGTGCAGCCGAACGCGCAGGCGCCGACGCCGTGCTGCTGCTGCCGCCCTACCTGCTGCGCGGCCCGCAGCCGGGCCTGGTGGCGCACACCCGCGCCGTTGCCGCCGCCACCCGCCTGCCGGTCATCGCCTACCAGCGCGACCAGGTCGCCCTCACCCCCGAAAGCGCCGCCGAACTCGCCGCTGTGCCCAACGTCATCGGGCTCAAGGACGGCCACGGCGACCTGGACCGGATGCAGCGCCTCGTCCGCTCCGTCCCCGGCGACTTCCTCTTCTTCAACGGCGTGCCCACCGCCGAACTCCAGGTACGCGCCTACGCGGCCACCGGAATCCCCGCCTACTCCTCGGCGGTGCACGCCTTCGCCCCCGAGATCGCCACCGCCTTCTTCCAGGCGTTCGCCGCCGGCGACACGGCGATCGTCGACCGGCTGCTCGACGGCTTCTACATTCCCTGGGTACGGCTGCGCGACCAGGGCACCGGGTACGCGGTCTCCCTGGTCAAGGCCGCCGCCCGGCTGCGCGCCACCGAGATCGGCGCCGATGTCGGCCTCCCGCGCGCGCCGCTGGCCGAACCCGCCCCCGAGCACCTCGCCGAAGCCGAACGGCTGCTGACCGCTGGGCTCGACCTGGTCCGCAACCCCTGAGAACGCCAAGGACGGCCATGACCGAAGCCACATCCACCGGCAGCCGCGTCCGCGAGGTGCGGGTCACCCCGATCCTGATCACCGACCCGCCGCTGCTCAACCTCCAGGGCGTGCACCAGCCGCTGACACCCCGCACGATCGTGGAGGTCGAGACCGAGTCGGGCCGTGTCGGGCTCGGCGAAACCTACGGCGACACCGACTACCTCAGCGCGGTGCAGCAGGTCGCACCGCTCCTGGCCGGCACCGACGTCTCGCGGCCCACCGTCCTGCGCAGGCTCATCGACGAGGCGCTGGGCGACGAGGAGACCACCGCGGCCGGCGGCGCCGCCCCCGCCGCCGGTCTGCGCGGCAAGCGCGACCTCGCCAAACTCAAGGCCAGCGTGTTCTCGGTGTTCGAGGTGGCCTGCCTGGACGCCTGGGGCCGGATGCTGGGTGCGCCCGTGCACGCTTTGCTCGGCGGGAAGGTGCGCGACCGCGTCGACTACAGCGCCTACCTCTTCTACAAGTGGGCCGGCCACCCCGGTGCCGAACCCGACGGGTGGGGCGCCGCGCTCGACCCGCAGGGCATCGTGGAGCAGGCCCGGTTGTTCGCCGACCGCTACGGGTTCGGCTCCATCAAGCTCAAAGGCGGGGTCTTCGAGCCCGACCAGGAGATCGCGGCCGTGCGCGCCCTGCGCAAGGCGTTTCCCGACATGCCGTTGCGCCTGGACCCCAACGGCGCATGGTCGGCCGAGACCGGCGAGCGGGTCGCCCGCGAGCTGGCCGGCGTGCTGGAGTACCTGGAGGACCCCGTGGCCGGGGTCGACGCCATGGCCGGGATCCGCGCCGCCACGGACCTGCCGCTGGCCACCAACATGTGCGTCACCGGGTTCGACGAGGTTCCCGAAGCCTTCGCCAAGGACGCCGTGCAGGTGGTGCTGTCCGACCACCACTTCTGGGGCGGGCTGCGCGCCACGCTCGACCTCGCCGCGCTGTGCCGCACCTACGGGGTGGCGGTGTCCATGCACTCCAACACCCACCTGGGCATCAGCCTCGCCGCGATGACCCACGTCGCCGCCGCGGTCCCCGACCTGCACCACGCCTGCGACACCCACCGCCCCTGGCAGCAGGAGGACGTGATCACCCGCCCGCACACCTTCGAGGGCGGTGCGGTGGAGGTCTCCGACGCCCCCGGGCTCGGGGTCGAGTTGGACCAAGGGGCACTCGCCGACCTGCACCGGCGCTGGAGGGACGGCCGAGTGCGCGACCGCGACGACGCGGGCGCCATGCGCGCCGTGCACCCGGACTGGACCGCGCCCCCCGTGCCGCGCTGGTAGCACCGGTGCACGGGGCCGGCCGCCCGGACCCGCAGCGCCACAACCGGATGTGCACAATTTGCAGACCATGCAGAAAGGCAAGGACTCGATGACCGAAATCGTGAGTACCGACCCGCGTACCGGTTCCCCGGTCGAGACGGTCGCCGCCGAGACCGGCACCGCCGAACTCGACGCCGCCTGCCGCGCCGCCGCCGCGGCCGCACCCGGCCTCGCCGCCCTCGGGCGGGCCGGGCGCGCCCGGATGCTGCGCGGCATGGCCGCCGAACTGGAGGCCGACCGCGAAACCGTGGTCGCCCTGGCCGACCGCGAGACCGCACTCGGCCCGGGCCGCCTCAACGGCGAGCTGACCCGCACCTGCTTCCAGCTCGGCCTGTTCGCCGACGCGATCGAGGAGGGCTCCTACCTGGAGGCCACCATCGACCGCCCCGGCGACACCCAGATGGGCCCGCGCCCCGACCTGCGCCGCATGCTGCTGCCGCTGGGGCCCGTCGCGGTGTTCGGCGCGAGCAACTTCCCGCTGGCGTTCTCCGTGCCGGGCGGTGACACGGCGGCGGCGCTGGCGGCCGGCTGCCCGGTCGTGGCCAAGGCGCACCCGGCCCACCCCGCCACCTCCGAGCGGACCTTCGCGGCACTGCAGCGCGGGGCCGCAGCTGCCGGCGCCCCCGCCGGCACCATCGCCCTGGTACACGGCACCGCGGCGGGCGCCGAGCTGGTGGCGCACCCGGCGGTGCGCGCGGTCGGGTTCACCGGGTCGGTGCGCGGCGGTCGCGCCCTGTTCGACATCGCCGCATCGCGCAAGGACCCCATCCCGTTCTACGGCGAGCTCGGCAGCGTCAATCCGCTGGTGGTGACCCCCGGCGCTGCCGCCGCCCGCGGCACCGAGGTCGCGGACGGCATCACCGGGTCGTTCACCCTGGGCGCCGGCCAGTTCTGCACCAAGCCCGGGCTGGTGTTCGTGCCCGGCGACGCGGCCGGCCGCGCGGTCACTGAGCGCATGGCCGAGTCGGTGCGCGGGCTCGCCCCGGGCGTGCTGCTCAGCGAGCAGGTCCGCGGCGGCTACGACACCGGATCGCGCGGCCTGGCCGACAGCGAGGGGGTCGACCTGCTCGCCGAAGGCACCGCCGCCGGTTCCGAAGGGTGGGGCGCGCCGGTGCGGCTGCTGGCGACCGACGCCGCCGCACTCACCGCGGAAACCGCCGAGGAGTGCTTCGGCCCCTCGACCCTGCTGGTGACCTACCGCGACCGCGCCGAGCTCGAAGCGGCACTGGAGCGGGTACCGGGGTCGCTCACCGCGACACTGATCGCCGAGGACACCGAAACCGAGCTGGTGTCGGCGCTGGAGCCGGTGCTGCGCGAACGGGCCGGGCGCATCGTCTACAACGGCTACCCCACCGGAGTCGCCGTCGCATGGGGCATGCACCACGGCGGCCCGTGGCCCGCGTCGACCAACGTGCTGCACACCTCGGTCGGAATCACCGCCATCCGGCGCTTCCTGCGCCCGATGACCTGGCAGAACGCCCCGCAGCAGCAGCTGCCCGACGAGCTGCGCGACACCCCGGAGTCCGCACTGCCGCGGCGCATCGACGGCGAGCTGACCGGGAAACCGGGCAGCGGGCTCGACGGCTGAACCACCGCCCCGCCCTGCCCCCGCCCTCGCACGCGCCGGTTCCCCGAGTGAGCGGGGGCGGCGGGGCAGCTCCTCGCCTTCCGCCCGCCTGGCGCCGCGGCCGGGTTTCGGACGGGGACCCGGCCGCGGCTGCTCGGGCAGGTGGGATGCGGCCGGGTAGCGGTCGCGCGGCGGGTGCGCGGCCGGCGGGCCGGCGGGTGCCGGGCGGGCTTACCGCGGCCCGCTGGGCTCCCCGTTGCCGTCTTCCTTGCTGTGCCACAGGTCGCGGATCCGGCTGTACTCCTGGGACAGGAAGGAGTACATGTCGTTCATGTCGCGCAGGCGCCGCAGCTGTTCGGGGGGTGCGTCGGACAGCTCCTGCAGCCCCTTGGCGGTGAGGTCGCGGACCATGGCGGCCTCTTCGACGCGCTTGTCGATCTCCTGGCGCCACATGCCCGGCCGGAGCCGGTAGTAGTGCTTGCGGGAACCGGGCACCGCCACGCGTTCCAGGGCGCCCGCGCGCTGCAGCATCCGGACGCTCATGCTGATACCGCCGCGGCTGGCGCCGAGCGCGGCGGCCAGGTCCTCGGCGGACTGCTCGGGCGGGTCGCAGACGATGAGCCACCCCAGCATCCGCCCTTCCATGCGGGGCAGGCCGCGCTCCTCGAAGAACTGGCCGAGTTCCTCGGCGAAAGCGCGCCGCCGTTCCGAGCCGGGGTTGGGGCCGGCGGGCGCGGTGTCCTCCCGGGCCTTGCGGTCCTCCTGCTGGTGCTGCTCCTCGCCGGTGGTCATGCCGCCGACCATACCTGCACAGTAGGTTTATTCAATAATTTCTGAAAATTCGGAAGAAAAATAGGTGGCGGAATGCCCGGCGACCGCGCCGGCACACCGGCGGCGGCAACCGCGCCGCTGCCGCCTACCAGTGGTCCGGGCGCACCAGCGCGGGCGGCAGCTTGGTGGCGGAGTCCCCCTGGGCCGCGTTGGCCTGCGGCTGGGTTACGAACAGCGCACCGGTGAGGTCGGCGCCGCCCAGCCGCGCATCGCGCAGGTCGGCGCCGATCAGATCCGCCTGCCGCAGGTCGGCGCCGCGCAGGTCGGCGGCGATGAGGTAGGCACCGCGCAGATCCGCGCCGCGCAGGTCGGCCTTGCGCAGCTTGGCGCCCATCAGGTCGGCGCCGGCCCGATCGCGGGTGCGTCCGGGCAGCTGCGCCCGAGCGAGCGCGCTCGCGCGTCTCAGTAGCGGTTTGGCCTGTTCGCGCAGCGCGCCAGGCTCGGCCGCCTCCAGTTCGTCGGCACCTGCACGGGTGAGGAGCTCGGTCCGCTCCTGCAGGCCGCGCAGCTGATCGTCGATCGGTGCGGATGTGGCCAGCCCGCGGGCCTCGGCCAGGTACCACAGCAGCTCGTGCAACTGCCGCATCGCGGCGAACGCGGAGAACATCGAGTGCGCCGTGCCCGGGTCGGCGCGCCAGGAGCGGCCGGCGAAGGTGACCTGCGAAACCTGCTGGCCGGCGCCGAAGCAGTCGAACACCGAGCAGCCGCGGTAGCCCTCGCCGCGCAGCCGCGCGTGGATGCCGCAGCCGTAGTCCTGCTGCAGGTGCGTGCACGCCTGCCCGGCCGCCTTGTCGACGGGGAAATCGGCCGAGGCCGAGAACGGCAGTGCGGCGCAGCACAACCCGAAGCAGTTGCCGCAGTCGGCCCGCAGCTCCGGCCCCGCCCGCCCGCTCTGTTCGGGGGCACTGTGTGGCAACTCGGTCGCTCTCCTGTCCGCTGGTCTTCCGTTCACCGGCTCGGCGGCACGGAGGTTCGGCGGCCGCCAACCGGCCACCGGCCAGTCTAAATCCGCCGATTGCCCAGCGGACCCGCCCGTCCGTTTCGCGGTTTCCGGCCGGCTGTTGTGCGGGGAATCCAGTGCGACAAATGCCGGGCTCTGCGAGAGAATCCCAAGGTTCCTGCCCACTGCCCATGATCCCCCGACCCCTTCATCCCCCCGGGCGCCGCCATCGCGCCCCATCTTGGAAAGTGCTGCAATATGAACCGGGTACAAACCGCCGCGCTGTCGCGCGGTTTTCGGATTTCGGTACTGGCCGCCGCATCGCCTCTCATGCTCGCCGGCTGCGGCGGCCCCGATCTGGGGTCGATGCGCTCGGGTCCCATCCCGGAGAAGGCACCGGAGCTGACCGAGGGCGACCTCCCTCCCGAGCCCGGTGACGACGCGCCGTTCGCCGCCAAGGTGGAGTGGAACCTGGTGGAGTCCACCAGCCGCTTTGCGCGCACCACCGACCCCGAAGCGGCGGCCGAATGCCCGAAGTTCGATACCAGCCAAGACTCCGAGATCGTCTGCACCGTCGTCTTCCGCGGGGCCGAGGCCGAATGGGAGGTCACCATCAACGGGGGGCGGTTCTTCGCGTCCTCGGAGATGCTGCCCCGCGGCCGCCAGGTTGTCCGCGACGTGGCCGAGGACATGCTGCGCTTTGAGACGGACACCAAGACGGTCCGCTGCGACATGGACAAGGTGCACGTGGTGCCTGTGCAGAGCGGCGGCGAAGACGAGCCTGTCACCTGCGAGTGGGGCCGCGCCGAGGACAGCTGGAAGACCGAGGAGCGCCAGGGCACCGTCCGGATCCAGACGTCGTCGCCCGCCGCGGGCATGGGCGGCAGCGGGTTCTGGTTCGCCTCGCCGGAGGAGCAGGGTTCCTCCGGCGACGGAAGCAACGGCGGCAGCGGGGGGCGGCGGTAGGCCGCGCAACGGCGGCCACATCGGCACATCGATCAGGTGTGCGGCGCACTGCCCGGGATGCGGTCCAGGCCCATGGGTGCGGGCGGCGGTAGCGGGGCCGCGGTCTCTGCGCGCAGGGACTGCAAGAGGTAGGCGACCAGTCGCCGCGATGCGGCGGCCGCGACCTCCGGGGATTCGCCGGCCACCCCGTTGTTGGCCAGTAGCAGCAGCACGATGTCATCGGGCCGGAAGTCGGTGCGCAGGCGGCCGGTCTCCTTGGCGCGCTGGACCAGCCGCGCCAAGGCCTCCTCGGCGCGGTCGCGTTCGTGCTCGAAGCCGGCGTTGTGCGGGAAGCGGGACAGGAACGCCGCGGTGAAGCCGCGGTCGGCGACCTGCATGGCGCAGACCCGCTCGATGACCGAGCAGAATCCGCGCCAGGGGTCGGGGTCCTCAAGGGCTTCGTGCAGAATGCCGACGCAGTGGTCGAGCTGTTCGGCAAAGGCCGCGGCCACCAGAGCATCGCGGGTGGGGAACCGCCGGTAGACGGTGGCGACCCCGACACCGGCGCGGCGGGCGATCGCGGCGACGGGCACGTCGATCCCGTGGACCATGTAGGCCGCCCGGGCGGCGGCGAGGATGCGCTCCCGGTTGTCGCGGGCGTCGGCGCGCAGCGGGCGGGTGCCGGACTCGGCGGGGGCCGCGGAGTCGGGGGGTTCTGCGGGTCCCGGCGCGCGCGTTGCGGGATCCGCGCCGGTGTCCGCATCCGGCGAGTCCCCATGGGAGGCGGCGGCCCCGGAAACCAGGGCATTGTGAGAGGAACGACCAGGCATGTTTCTCACTTTAGACTAACCGGACGACCCCATCCACTTATCCGGCTAGCGTGGCGGCGTAAGCGGATAAGACGCTGCTCGCCGCCGTCGGGCGCGGGCACAGTGGGAACGGACGGCCAGATGAGCGGTATGCGCGCGGTGTTCTACGACCGGTTCGGTCCGCCGGAGGTGCTCTACGTCGGCAGGACCGCGGTGCCGGAGCCGGCGCCGGAGGAAGTGCTGGTACGCGTACATGCGACCAGCGTCAACGGGGGCGAACTCATGGGGCGGGCCGGTCGGGTGCCCGTGGTCACCGGGCGCCGCTTCCCCCTGCGGATCGGCATGGACTTCGCCGGCGAGGTCGCGGCGACCGGCTCCGCTGTGCGGGGGCTGCGCGAGGGCGCACGGGTCTGGGGCGCCCTGCCGCGCGGGCGGTTCGGCGCGGCGGCCGAGTACGTGACCGTGCGCCCGCGGCAGTTCTCGTTCGTGCCCGACAGCCTGACCATGGTCGAGGCGGCGTCCCTGCCGGTCGGCACGAACGCGATCACGGCGCTGCGCAGCAAGGCCGGGCTGCAGGCGGGCGAACGGCTTTTGGTGCGCGGCGCCAGCGGCGGGGTCGGCAGTGTCGCCGTCCAGCTCGGCAAGGCGCTCGGTGCGCACGTCACAGCGTTGGCGGGCCCGCGGAACCTGGACTTCGTCCGCGGCCTGGGCGCCGACGACGCCATTAGCTACACCGCAGTGCAGCCCGCGGACCTGGGGCCCTTCGACGTGGTCCTGGACACCGCGGGCACCGACCACGCGGCCTTCCGGCGGCTGCTGGCGCCGGGTGGGCGCATGGTGGCCATCGCCTTCGACAGCCGGCGGATCGCGGCCGGACTCGCCTACGTCCTCGCGTCGTCGGTGTATGGTCCGAGCCGGGTCCGGTTCTTCAGCGGCAACCCGCTCCACGACGATTTCGCCGAGCTGGCGGGTTACGTCGAAAACGGTGCGATCGCCCCGGTCGTCGACTCCGTTCACCCGCTGGCGGACATCGCCGGCGCGCACCGCGCCCTGGAGGGCGGCGGGGTGCGCGGCAAGCACATCGTCGAGGTGGGCTGAGGCGGACGGGCCGGCCCGCCCGCCGTCACCCGAAGTTCGCCGGGAGGGCGGGCGGCGGTTCCGGCGGACCGGCCGGGCCGTCCGGGTCGGTCAGGGCGGTCGCGGCGGCCGGGTCGGGCGGACCGGACGGTTCCCAACCCGGCCGGGCTTCGTGCAGCAACCCGCGGGACAACTGCCAGACGATGTCGGCCGACCGCAGCCGTTCCGCGCGGTGGGTGACCACGACGACCGTGCCGCCGAACTCCGTGATCACCCGGTCCACCACGTGCGCCGCGCGGGAGTCGAGATGGGCGTCGGCCTCGTCCAGCAGCAGCAGCCGGGGACGCTGCAGCAGCGCCCGGGCCAGCGCCACGCGCTGCTGCTGCCCCGCGGACAGCCCGCCGCCGGACTCCCGCACCGGGGTCTGCAGCCCCAGCGGAAGCTCCGCGATGACCTCGTCCAGCCCGCTGGCGCGGATCGCCTCGCGCAGCCGCCACCCGTCCGCCTTCGGATCGGCGTAGCGGACGTTGTCGGCGATGGTGCCGCGCAGCAGCGGCAGGTGCGGCCCGGCCAACCCGATCGCCTTGCGGACGGATTCGTTCCGGCAATGGGCGATGTCGGCCCCGTCCAGCAGTACCCGCCCGCCGTCGGGCGCCGTAAGCCCGGCGGCCAGCGAGAGCAGCGTGGATTTGCCGCTGCCGTTGTGGCCGGTCACGGCCACCACGCTGCCTGAGGGAACCCGCGCGTTGACCCCCAGCAGTACGCCGTCGATCCGCACGTCTTCCAGGGTCAGCGCGCCGCCGCCCTTCGGCAGTTCCGGGGCGGATTTGCCCGGTCGGCGGCGGCGCGGGCGGGCGAGTTCGGTGCGGACCTGGCGCATGGCGACGGTGCAGGCCGAGCGGTACTCGCTGACCCGGGTGAGCTCGCGCAGCGGTGTGATCATGATGCCCACGACGGCGATCGCCGCGGTCGCCGCCCCTGCTCCCTGGCCGGAAGCGGCGGCCGCCGCCAGCACACCTGCGGTTGCCATCAGCGCGGTGGCCTCGCCGATGGCGCGCGTGGCGCCGATCGCACGGGCGCGGTGTACCTGGGCGTCGACCAGTTTGCGTGAGCGGTGCTCCAGAACCCGCCGCTCGCCCCGCTCGCGGCCGAAAGCCTGGACGACCAGCGGGGCGCCGACCCGTTCCACCACGTGCGAGGCCACCCGCGACTGGCGGCGCCGCGCCGCCAGGTGCGCGGAGCGCAGCCACGGCGACAGCGCCGTGGTCGCGCCGAGGCCGACGGCGGCGACCGCGCCGGCCGCGGCTGCGATCGGCGGGGCGATCAGCGCGAACGCGACCAGGCACCCCGAGAGCAGCGGGACCGCGACGGCCAGCTTGGCGAGACCGAGGCTGGCCCACCGCCGCAGCGCGCTCAGGTTGCCCATCATGCGCAGGGACGTACCGCCGGTGGAACGCCCGCGGCCGGCTTCGCGCGAGGGGGCCGAGGTGATCCGGCGGAACAGGCTCGTGCGCACATCGGCGACCCACGACTGGCCCAGCCGTTCGGCCAGGACCCGTTCGGCGTACAGCAGCGCGGCACTGACCAAGACAAGTCCGGCGAACCACCCCAGGGCGGGCGCGAGCGCGAATGCCGGGCCCGCCTGCCCGCCCGGGCCGCTCAGCCCGCCTGCGAGCCGGCCCACCAGCGACGCCCACGCGATCGCCGCCGCGGCCTGGCCGAAGCCGACGGCGACGAGCAGGACGAACGTCCAGCGGCGGTTGCCGGAGAGCAGCCGCGGGGTGCGTGCCGACGCGGGCGCCGGCGGGTCCGCAGCGGCGGCGGTGCCCGTCGACTCCGCTGTGCCCGCTGTGCCCGTTGCGCGTGCCGGCTTCGTGCCGCCTGCCCGGTCGGGCGCAGGGCCGCCGGCCGGGTCGGGCGTAGGGCCGCCGGCCGGGTCGGCCGCCGCAGCGGACGTTGCGGTGCCGGCCGCAGTCATGCCGTCCACTCCGCCACCGGTTCCAGCAGCGCATGGGATGCGAGCCCGGCGGCGATCGCGGGGTCGGCCAGGTCGGGCAACCCGTACACCGGGACGTCGAGGAGCCGGCCGGACTCGCGCACGGCCAGCGGCGAGGCGGTCATCCGCCCGCTGACCGCCAGTACCGGCAGCCCGGCGGCGCGCAACCGCTCGGCGCCGTAGAGAGCACCGGCGGCGTCGCCCGCTGCGAACACCCAGCCCTGCACCAGCGCCGCCATGCCGTCGTGCCGCAGTAAGGCGGCGGTCTCCGGCTGCAGCACGCCGTCGGCGACCTCCAGTACCACCGCGTCGGCTCCGGCGGCCACCAACCGGTCGTGCAGGCCGCGGGCCGCCGCGACGATGCGCTCCACCGGAACGCGGTAGGTCGTGGCCAGCCCGGCGTCGGTGAAGTCGGCGGTGTCGACCGCGCCGGCGTCGTGCAGCATCCACCGGTCGCCGCCGGCCCCGGTACCGGTGATCTTGGCGGCGCCGACCCGGTACCCGGCTGCGGCCAGCCCGCGGACCAAGCCCGCGCCCGTGGTGGTCTTGCCGGCGTTCATGGACGTGCCGGCGACCGCGATGGTCACCACTCCATGCCGGGCGCCGGCCGGAACGGCGGCAACCGGCCCGGCGAGGCCGACCATGTTGACGGGTTCGCCGAACGCGTCCGCCGCCAAGCCCACCGGCTCCAGCTTGGTCGGCTCGGCGAGCCCGGCGAACGAGCTGACCACCTCCGCGGCGATTCCGCCGGCGGCGACCAGGTCGCAGGGGCGCAGGTCGGCGGGCGGTTCGGCCTCGAACTGGTCGGGTGCGTAGCGCGCGCCGTAGGCCACCAGTACCTCGTCGCCGACGAAGAGGTGGACGCGTCTGCCGGCGGCGGACTCCAGCCGGGTGTGCTTGCCGATCCCGGTGACCCGGGCGACGGCGATGTCCCCGTGCCGCGGCCGCACCCCGGGCCCGCTCAGCACGTGGGTGGGGCGGTCGCCCTCCAGCGCCCGCGCCGTGTAGGAGACCTTGAGCGCGGCGCGCCGGGCATCGGCGAGCCGGCGGACTTCGGCGCCGGAGGGAGCGGCGGCCGCGCCGGTGGAGGAGGCGGAGGGATCGCGGGGAGTGGGAGACGTTGAAGCGGGTGATGCGAGCATTCGTAAACCCCTGAGTTTCGCTGTGGCGGGACCCGCCAGGGACAACCGAAAGCCTGGTTGCCGCGGATGAGGTTCCCCTGAACCGAATATGAGAGCTCTTTAATGGGGGGATCGCGACGGCCGCGACGGCCGCGGCGCGGAGGGCGGGGGCGGCCCGGGCCGGTGGTGCGGATGGGCGGCCCGGCCGGGCCGCCCATCCGGTGCGGTCGCTGCCGCGGGGCCGGGCCGCCGGGCGGCGCATTAGGGCTGTTCGCCCCGCGGCTCGCAGGGCAGCACCAGGGTGAACAGCGCTCCTTCACCGGGCGCCGAACGCACCTGCACGGTGCCGTGGTGGGCCTCGGTGATGGCGTGCACGATGGCGAGTCCCAAACCCGCGCCGGAGCGGTCCGCGCGGCTGCGTTCGCCCCCGCGGAAGAAGCGGTCGAAGATACGGTCCTGGTCCTCGACGGAAATGCCGGGACCGGAATCGCCGACCCAGAAGCACACGTGCCGGCCGTCCGGTGAAACCCGCGAACCGGTGCGGATGGTGTCGCCCGGTGCCGTTTGCTGCAGGGCGTTGTGGGCGAGTTGCTGCATCGCCTGGGTGACGCGCTGCGCGTCGAGGTGGGCGGTGCCTTCGGCGATCTCGTCCAGCCGCCAGTCGCGGTCGCCGAGCGCCCGCACCTTCGCGTCGACATCGCTGGTCAGTTCGGCCAGCGACACCCGGCTCGGCTTGAGGAAGTCCGGCCGCTGCACCTTGGCGAGCAGCAGCAGCTCCTCGACGATGCGCGCCATCCGGTCCAGCTCATCGGTCACCAGCCGGATGGTTTCGCTGCGCTCCTGCGGGTCGTCGCCCATCACCTCCAGGTGCCCCCGCACGATGGTGATGGGCGTGCGCAGCTCGTGGCCCGCGTCGTTGACGAACCGGCGCTGCGCGGAGAACGCGTCCTCGAGCCGGCTCACCATCGCGTTGAACTGCTGGGCGAGCGCCGCGACATCGTCGTTGCCCGGCGCGTCGATGCGGCGGGTCAGGTCCTCCTCGGTGATCTGGGCGGCCGTCTGGCGGACCAGCCGGATCGGCGCCAGGATCCGCCCGGCCACCCACCAGGCCGCCGCGCCCACGATCACCAGGCCCGCCAGGCTGACCAGGACGAGCGTGCGCATGGTGCTGCTCACCTCGGCCATGTCGGCGTCGACGAAGTAGCCGATCACGAACCAGCCGTGCGGGGTGGCCGGCGTGGCACCGCCCGCGGGTTCGACGCGCAGCTTCTCCCACCGCAGCAGCCCCTCGGGAGTCTGCGTGACTCCCCGCCCGTTGGGCGAGCCCAGGATGTCCCGGCGGACGGGGACATCGGCGGAGGCGTCGAACAACGGTGTCTGGCCCTGCCGGATCCGCCCGGTGGGCACGGTGGCCTGCGGGTTGTCGTGCACGTAGCCGAAAATGATCTCGTTCTGGTCGGGGTGCTGCCGACTGAGGTGCACCCGGAACAGCCCTTCGATGTCGGCGAAGCGCTGCCCGGTGGCGGGGTCGGTGCCCACCGCCGCGAACTCTTGGAACTCGTCGATCTCCTGGCTGAGCGCGCGGTCGATGCGGTCGTCGACCTCGGTGCGCAGGGCCTGCCAGGTCGCGATGTTGACCAGCGCCAGCGCCGCGGTCATCAGCAGCACGACCCAGGCCATGATCCGGGCGCGCGCCGGCATGCGGCGGCGGCGCGCGGCTGCGCCGGATTCGCCGGGCTCGCCGGGTCCGGGCGGATCGGTCGGTTCGGCCGGATGGGCCGGATCGGTGGGACCTGTCGGCGCAGCGGGATCGCCGCCGCGCAAGGACCGGCCGGCGTGCGGCGGTATCGGCACGGTCGGCGCCTCGGCGTCGGCATCGCCGCCTGCGCCGGTCCCCGGCGGTGCTGCACCACCGGTCCACTGGCCGTCAGTCGTCATCGCCGCCCCCGTCGTCGGAGTCGTCGCCACCGTCGTCGTCGTCATCATCGTCGTCGTCGGTGACGGCCGGCGGCGGGGCGACCACCTCATCGTCGTCGTCGTCATCATCATCGTCGCCGGTGCCGCCGCCGGGCGTGCCGGTGCCCCCGGGCGTCGGACCGGCATCGGGCGGGTGCCCGCTACCGGGAGAAGGAGTCGGGGGCGGCGGGCCCGCAGTGGAGGACTCGCCCACGGTCACCGTGTCGGGCGGATGCGGATCCGGAGTCTGCCGCCCGGTGGCCCAGGCCATCGCACCGAAGACCAGGACGACGACCAGCAGCACGCCGAGCAGGATGTTGCGGTGCACAGGTCTCATACCCACCGATCATCCACGCCGGAGCTCAGCCGGAGATGAAGCGGCGATGAGGATCTCTTCACCTCCGCAGTTGGGGGCGCGGTGCAACGCGCGGGCGGACGGCACGATCCTGCAGCGTGCGCTGCGGCGACCTGACGCACTGCGGGAGCGCGCGCAGGAGGGGCAGGGCCGCCCCGCAGCCGGCGGTCAACGGGTCACGGGCCCGCGGCGTCCGGCGCGCGGCCGGAGCCCCCCCCGGAAGGCCGTCGATGTTCCGGAGGCGCTGCTCCGTCCATTCGTCGGCTTGTTCCGACATTGCCCGTGCCCAGAGGCCGCGCAGATATCCCGAAGGAGCCTTCAGGACGGTTTCGCATTCGTCGACGATGTCGCCCGGAGGTATCCGACGGCCTCGTTCATAGTCACCGATATTGCTGTGGGCCTGCAATTCGAGCAGTTTCGCGAGACTGCGCTGCGATATACCTAGGCGCATTCTCATTCTTCGGATCTCGATGCCGAGTACGTGTCTGTCCGGAACTGAGCAGGGCGTTGGCGTGGCTCATGCGTCCATCGCGTAGGAGCGCTCGATCAGGTCGGTCATCGCCTGTTGGAAGTCGCGGCGCTTCCGGTCGCTCCAGCCTCTGGTCAGCTCAGCGAACACTTCCTCCTGCCAACGATGCGCCTGGTCCAGCATCGACTGACCCGCAGAGGTGAGTGATGCTTCGCGTCGTCGGCCATCGGTCGCGGACGATGCCATGACGAGATATCCGGCTGCCGTGGCGCTCTTGATCAACCGTGACGCGCCGCTCTGGTCGATCCCGACCTCCTGCGCGATCGCGTTCACCGTTGCCGGGGTCGCGCGCAGGCTCAGCGCATGGACCGCCTCGCAAACGAGCACCAGCCGCCCCTGCTCACCGCCCGTGTCTGCTGCGACAGACCGACGTGACCAGTGCCTGACGAAATGAAACAGGACCTGTCCCGGGCCGAGGCCTGTCACTCGGTTGTCGCCATCTCGCGGCAGATGTAGGCCAGCTCGAGAGCGGCCTTGAGGTCCGGCAGCCTGAGAGTAGCCGTGACCTTCCCGGCGGTAGCGCGGAAGACCGTCGCTACCCGCGTGGATTCCGCGTTCTCGGGCCAGGTCGCGTCTTCCTCGACCACCATCAGTCGCTCGCTGACAGGGTGCCAGGACCGCGGGACCAACTTGATCCCCGAGCGCTCCACCCACTCGGCAAACTGCGCAGGCGTGATCGGACCCGCGCCCTTCGGGCCGAGCACAACGACCGGATCGCCGACCGCCCGCGCAGATCGCTGCAGGTCGCCGGTGTTGACGCTCGCGTGCCACTCGTTGATCGCTTCTTCAAGGTTGGGTTCCATGACCAAATTCTATGCGATTCGCATACATCTACGCTTGGGTGACTGCGACATCAACCTCCTGCCCCGCAACACCGGCCATGGGGCAAGACGACACTGACGCGGGCGCTGTGCGGCGCCCACTTGTTGGCGGCGACCCTGCTGAGGCTGTGGGCGGCCTCCCGCAACCGGCTCGGTTTCGGTGCAGCATCCACGGACTTGGGCCGGTATACTCGTCGCGGGCCGTTAGCTCAATGGGTAGAGCTGCTGACTTTTAATCAGTAGGTTCCGGGTTCGAGCCCCGGGCGGCCTACCGTGTCTTCGCAGGTCAACAGCCTGCATGCCCCACAGAGTGCCCGCCGCCGCGGCGGATGTTGCTCCGTGGGTGCTCTTATGTCGGTGCCCAGTCGTATGTGCAGGTCGGCGGTCAGACCGGCGCCGGGTGGCCGCCGGAGCATCCCCTTGTCCCCGATCCCGTGGGACCAAAACGGAGCACCCGGGACACTGCGGCAGAACCGGCAGCGCTTATGAGTCAAAGGACCCGTTCAGGTCGCGCCGCGCACGCCGTAGCCGAGCGCCCTACCTGCTTTTTGCGACCATCGGATTCGTGCTTCGTCCGATGCTCAAGAATGTCTCACGTCGTCTCTACGCTTCAGGCCATGACCTTTACAGCGCTTCATCGCGCCGCCGGAGCCCCACCAGGGCCTCTGACGGATGAGCTTCTCAACGAAGCTGTCGCCGCCGGTGCCACGGAGACGGACGACCTGGATTGGAAATCCGCGCTGTATCCGGCGAAAGGGCTGACGCAGACCGAGAGTTCCCCAAGGATGTCGCGGCGATGGCAAACAGCGGTGGGGGCGTGATCGTCTGCGGAGTGAGTGAGTCCCAGAAGGCAGCCACCGAACGTGTCGATATCGGCGAGTTCGACGAGGCTTATGAGCGCTCGATGCGCAGCGCTGCCATGACCGCCGTTTCCCCTTCGGGGTTCGGTTAGAACGTGCACCGCATCGGAGCCCCGGGCAGCAGGGCCGTCGTCATTGAGGTCCCCGCGAGCGTCGACGGGCCGCACCTCATCTTCAAGAACGACTGCTTCGGCGCGCCCGTGCGGAACGACGCCGACACCGCGTGGATGAAGGAACGCCAGATCGACACCATGTACCGCGCTCGGTTCGAGGAGCACCGACACGCGACCGAGGTCCTGGACACACTGTTCGGCGAAGCATCCGCCGACCGGGGCTCCGACAAACGCGCCTGGCTGATCGCGGTAGCGCACCCCCGCATCCCGCGCGTGCGGGAACGATTGACCCGCGGCGGATCCCGAGAGGTGCTGTCGACGACCGAGGGCCTCGCGCTTAGCTACGCAGGCCGGGGAGGTAATCATCCGTTGGAGAGTGTTGATCTGTACAACCCCCGGCCCGGGTTGGACGTCACCTCGCAGGAGTCGGCCGACTCCGCGGTCGCGACCATCCTGAACCAGGCGGGCCGCCTCGACACCGTGATCCACAATGCCGGGCACCTCGTCGAACTCGATCGGGGCACGCACCCGGACGGGGACCGCGTGGTTGCCACCATTGACGAAAAGTTTTTCCCTACGTCTGGAACGCCTCCCAAACCGCACCAGCCGGACGGGCTCTGAGCCTGACCCTGATAAAGGCGCCATGGCAAGAGCGGTGGCGGTGTTGCAGGAAGGAGGCGTGCTCACGACGTGGGATGCACCCAGGTGTGGCTCACTCCCCAGTGGACAGAGGGGCACGGCGCCACGCCGTGCGGAATTGACGCTGGTGGCGGCTCGGCGGTACCCCGTATTCGTCGGTGAACACTCGGCGGAAGGTCTCGGCGCTGCCGAAGCCGCTGAGCCGGGCCGTCTCCGACACGTTGTGTCCCTCGTCGAGCAGGGTCCGCGCGCGGTCTAGGCGCATCCACTCGATGAATCGCGACGGCGAGGTGCCGAGTTCGGTGGCGAACTGCCGCCGCAGGTGCCGCGCTGTGACGCCTGCCCTTGCCGCCAGGGAATCCGCAGTGTGGTCGGCGGCCGGGTCGCTCACGATGGCATTGACCGCCGCCTTCAGCGCCGGCTGCTGCGGGATCGGTGCGCGCAGCGGGGCGGAGTACTGGGACTGGCCTCCTGGGCGCTGCAGATACAGGACGAGTTCGCGGGCGATCGTGCGTGCGAGTCGCGGTCCGTGGTCGGTCTCGACCAGCGCGAGAGTGAGGTCCAGGCCGGCGGAGACGCCGGCCGAGGTGAACACGTCGCCGTCGGCGACGTAGATCGCATCCGGGAGGACCTCCACCGCCGGGAACGCGCGTCCCAGCAGCGCTGCGTGCCGCCAATGCGTCGTCGCCCGCCGACCGTCCAGGAGCCCTGCCTGGGCGAGGACGGACGCACCGGTGCAGACCGATGCCACGCGCCTCGCCGCGGAAGCCAGCAGCCGCGCGGTGTCGAGGAGCGGCGCCTCGATCGGCCGGTCGACCAGGCGGTCCCCGCCGGCCACGATCAGCGTGTCCACCCGGGAGGCCGCCGCTGCGGTACCGGCAACCTGCAGTCTCGTGCCGATCGAGGTGGTGACTGCTTCACCGTCGGGCGAGACGAACCGCAGACGGTACTCTGCGCCGGCGCGATTCGCGTCGGCGAGGACCTCGGCGGGCCCGGACACGTCGAGGAGCTTGACGCCGTCGAAGACGAGGAAGACGACCTCATGGGACGCGGAAGCGGTCATGTGCGTGTCCTTCGGCGTCAGGCTGTCGGCGCACCGCGCGTGCGCCGGTTCGGCGAGTTGGACGGCGTTCAGCGCCGCGCGCTTGCGCAGGTTGCCGCCCGGCGGCCTCGGCATGGGGGCGCCGACCGTACGCAAGGCGGCCCGGATGTTCGGTCAGCCGTTGCGACAGTGCCGCCGCCGCGCCCGGGAGTGGCGCGGCCCCGGGCGCATTTGCAGCATGCATGGGTCACGACCGCTCGGCGGCCGCATCGATCCCATGTACCTGTGACGTGTCCAGTCCGGTCACGATGAGTCTCAGTACGGACTCGAAGTCCACGGTCTCTGGTGCGGGCGAGGCGGCCGCCTGCTCTGGGGTGAGCGTGTTCGATATCCCGAGGATGCCCAGCGTCTCAGCCTGCAGGCGCTGCTGCTCGTGGAAGGTGTAGCCGATCACGAAGTGCGCGATGGCCTCTGCCGCTGTGTAAGCGAGGGCCTCGGGCGCCCGGTGTCTGCGCGCGGCCGCTGCGAGTTCGGCATGGAGCGGCGGGGTGACGAGGCCGAGCGCGAGCGAGCTGGACACCAGCTCCGCTCCGTCGCGGTAGGCCAGGAGACGATCATGCAGTTGCGCGCCGAGCGCGAACGCCTCAGCCCGCAGCGATGGGGCATCCTCGCTCATTGCCGCGATAGGAGCGAGGATGCGGCTGCTCACGGCGGCCAGAAGCGCCTGCTTGCTCCCGAAGTGCCAGTAGAGCGCGCTGGGTCGTATCCCGAGTACCTCGCCGAGGCGACGCATTGTCAGGTCGGGGAGGCCTTGCGAGTCCAGGATCCCGAGGGCGGCGTCGACGACATCGTCGCGGGAGCGGTGTTGCCGCGCGGTGCTCGCGTTTGGCGAGTGATCGTCCATGCCGCTAGCCTACCTGAACGTCGTTCACCTGAACGACGTTCAGGTTGAAGGGAGCAGGCGTGGGCGCGCGACGTGGACCTGACCGGTGGCGGCTGGATGCGACGGATACGGCTCGGGTGGCGGTGTTCGCCGCTATCACGGCGGTGCTGGGGCTGCCGGGCGGTTTCACCGCGCTGGGCGGCGTGCCGATCACGGCGCAGACACTCGGAGTGATGCTCGCCGGCGCGATCCTCGGGCCACGGCTCGGCGCGCTCTCGATGACCGTGTTCATGGCCCTGGTCGCAGTGGGTCTCCCTTTGCTCGCGGGCGGACGCGGAGGGGCCGCGGTCTTCGTCAGCCCCACGGGCGGGTATGACGTCGGCTGGATCGTTGGCGCGTTCGTGACCGGGGCGATCGTGCATGCGGGTGGCCGTAAGCCGGTGTCGTGGCGAACGCTGCTCGGGACCGTGATCGGCGGCATCGTGGTGGTCTACGCCTTCGGTATCCCCGTGCAGAGCGCGGTCACCCAGCTGCCGCTCGGACAGACGGTGTGGGCGAGCCTGGTGTTCCTTCCCGGGGATCTCGTCAAGGCCGCGATCGCCGTCCTTATCGTGGGGACTCTCGCTCGTTCCTATCCGCGCGCGTTCCGGCGCGAATGGACTTCCGGCCGGCGACCTGCCGTGGAGCCGTCGGGGACGGGGCGATGACGCGGATCGTGCCGCTGGGTGCTCCGGCCGAGGAGTTGCCGCAGCGTATCCGCCTGGTCAGGGAGGCGGGGGATGTACCGCTGGTCGGCGACGCGCGGTGGCCGGAGAAACAGTGGGCGGCTCTCCGCGCACTCGTCAATGATGCGGCGCTTCCCGCAGGGACGGCATGGGCGGCTCTGACCTCAGGGAGTAGTGGCACACCGCGCGTGGTCCTGCGAACGGGAGAATCATGGAGCTCGTCCTTCCCGGTCGTCTCGGCGCTTCTGGGAGCGTCCGCAGGGGACCGGGTGCTCTGTCCAGCACCGCCGTCGTCCTCATTGACGCTGTTCTCCGTGGCACATGCGCTCGAGGGTGGCGGGCCCAAGCCCGTGCCCGGTCGGAACGCAACCGGTGCGGCGTGTTTCCACGGAACGCCGCAAGGGCTGCGCAGGCTGCTTGAGGAGGATGGACCGCTGACGGTGCGCACGGCGCTTGTCGGGGGCTCCCATCTGGATCCCGGCCTCCGCGATGCCGCGACGGCACGCGGCATCAGGGTCATCGGCTACTACGGGGCCGCGGAGCTCTCGTTCGTCGCCCTCGACGACGGCACCGGCCTGCGGCCGTTCCCCGGTGTGGACGTCGAGGTCCGCTCCGGCGAGCTGTGGGTGCGCTCCCCGCACACCGCCCTGGGCTATCTCGGCCGGCCCGGTCCACTGCGCGTCGATGGGGACTGGGCCACGGTCGGCGACCTTGCCGAGACCACGGACGGAGCGCTGAGGCTGCGCGGCCGTGCGGACGGCGCCATCATCACCGCCTCCGCGACGGTGATCCCCGAGGAAGCCGAGGCGGCCCTGCGATCCGTGCCCG
The DNA here is from genome assembly GCF_054778995.1 of Streptomonospora sediminis. Taxonomy (NCBI): domain Bacteria; kingdom Bacillati; phylum Actinomycetota; class Actinomycetes; order Streptosporangiales; family Nocardiopsidaceae; genus Streptomonospora; species Streptomonospora sediminis. The sequence goes on along the minus strand of NZ_BAAGYZ010000116.1, from coordinate 17,120 downwards.
GGGTGGAGGACGCTGTCGTATTCGGCTTCCCCAATCCCGCAGTGGGGGAGCTGGTCGCCGCTCTGGTCGAGCCGGCTTGCGCCGATGTCGCGGCGCTGCGGCGTGCCGCAGCCGATCTTCTCGCGCCCGCGAGCCGTCCGCGGGTCTGGTTCTCCGGGCGGATTCCTCGCACCTCGGCCGGGAAGCCGGCGCGGGCGGAGGCGCTGCGCCGGGCGCGTACCGGAGAGGTGGCCCGTCGTGCCGGATGATGCCGTGATCATCGCTGCCCGCCGGACGCCGATCGCGACCCGCAGCCGCGGGTTGGCCTCCCTGCGGCTGGAGGAACTCGCCGCGCCCGTGATCCGGGCTGTGCTCGACGACGCCGCGACCGCTGCGGGGCGCCGCGTCCGTCCCGCCGACGTCGTACTCGGGAACTGCATGGGGCCCGGGGGGAATCCTGCTCGTGTCTCCGCCCTGGCCGCAGGCCTTGGCGCCGAAGTGCCCGGCGCGACCGTCGACCGGCAGTGCGGCAGCGGACTCGCGGCCGTGATCGACGCGTGCGCCGCCATCCGGGCGGGGGACGCCCGTGCGCGCGTGGCCGGCGGTGCCGAGAGCGCCTCCACCGCCCCCGTCCGCTCAGTAGACGGGGTGCCGTACAGCCGCGCGCCCTTCGTGCCCGCGGACCGGCCCGACCCGGACATGCTCCAGGCCGCAGACGATCTCGCCCGCGTCTGCAGAGTCGGCCGCAGCCGTCAGGAGGCCCACGCGCTCCGCAGCCATCAGCGGGCACACGCGGCACGGGACGCGGCGCGCTTCACCGGCGAGATCGTTCCTGTGTCCGGGTTCACCAGGGATGATGTCATCGGTCGCATCGAGGTCCTGCTTCCCCGGCTCGCGCCTCTCATTCCGGGCGGCACCGTGACGGCCGGGACTGCGACGCGGATCAGTGACGGCGCCGCGGCGGTCGTGGCCGTCCCGCGGCAGGACACGGGCAGCGCACCGGGGCTGCTCCTGCGAGGGCAGGCGACCATCGGCTGCGATCCGCGGCTGCCCGGCATAGGCGCGGCGCCTGCCGTGACCAAGGCGCTTGAGAACGCGGGGACGACCGTGTCGCAGATCGCCGCGTTCGAGATCGTCGAGGCGTTTGCGGCGCAGTCGCTCGCGGTGCTGGACCGGCTCGGCATCGATGATGACGACCCGCGCGTCAGCGCTGACGGCGGTGCGCTCGCCCTTGGCCACCCCTGGGGCGCCAGCGGCGCGGTGAGCATGGTCCGGCTCTACAGCCGCCTGGTCCGCGGTGGCGCGCCCACGGGGACCCTGGGTGTGGCTGCGGCATCCGTCGGGGGCGGCATGGGCGTGGCCGCTGTCGTGGAGGTGATCCGATGAACGTTCTCGCGCTCAAGGACGTGAGCGTGCGCCTGGGCGAGGTCGACGTGCTGCGGGACATCTCCGCGATGTTGGATGCACGGACGATCGCGGTCATCGGCGACAACGGTTCTGGGAAGTCGACGCTCGCACGCCTCGCCGGCGGGCTGATCGCGGCCACCGCGGGGGAGGTACGGGTGCTCGGGCTCGATCCGGTCCGTCAGGCGGCGGAGCTCCGCCGCCGCGTGGCCTTCGTGTTCAGCAACCCCGACGCCCAGATCGTCATGCCAACCGTTGCGGAGGACGTGGCCTTCTCGCTGCGCGACCGCGGGACGAGCCGCCGGGAGCGCTCCGAGCGGGTGGCAGCCGCGCTCGATCGCTTCGGGCTCGCCGACCTCGCCGCCCGGAGCTCCCACGACCTCTCGGGAGGGCAGAAGCAGCTCCTCGCGCTCTGCGGCGCCCTTGTGCGGGATCCGGAGCTCGTGATCGCCGACGAGCCCACTGCCTTCCTGGACGCCCGCAACGCTCGCCGCATCGGCGCCCATCTCTTCGCGGGCGGTTCGCATCGCCTGCTCCTGGTCACCCATGACCTCTCCCTCGCGCGGTCCTGTGACAGCGCCGTGCTCATCGCCGGAGGCCGTGTCGTCCTCGTAGGAGAACCGGGCACCGTCATCGCCGCATATGAGGAGAGCCTCGATGATCACGCTCTACCGTCCCGGGGATAGTCTCTGGCACCGTTCGCCGGCCGGTGGCAAAACGGTCGTGCTGGCAGGCCTGGTGCTCGGCATCTCCCTGGTGCCGATCAGTTGGTCCTGGTGGGGTGCCGGGATCCCGGTCGCTGCCTGTCTGGGCTGCTACGCCGTACCGGGAATCGGCGTCAGCCGGCTTCTGGCGCAGATCTGGATGGTGCGGTGGGTCATCCTCGTCACGCTCGTCAGCCAGTTGCTGTTCCTGGGGCCGCTGCCCGCCGCCGTGAACACCGTCCGCGTGGTCGCGATCATCGCCATCGCCGCGCTGCTCGCACTCACCACCCAGGTCACCGAGCTGCTCGACGCGATTGAACGGGGCCTCGCGCCTCTCGCCCGGCTCCGCGTGGATCCGCGGCGTGCGGCCCTGCTGCTGACGGTGACGCTGACCACGCTGCCGGTTCTCGTCCGGGCCGCCGGTCAGGTACGCGAGGCGCAGCGCGCCCGTGGCGCCCGCCCACGCCTGCGGCTGTTCGCCGTGCCGTTCCTCGTGATCGCGCTCAAGCACGCCGATGAACTGGGCGAGGCGCTCACGGCCAGGGGCCTGCGTTGAACGCAGCGCGTGCACGGGCCGACGGTCGGCGAGCACACTCGCCGTATTCCATACCCGGCGGTGCTCGACAGCTGGCGGAAGGCCTCCACGCTCATCCCAGAGTTACGGCCCCGCGGCTTCCTACGATCAGCAGAAACGGACGTTGTCCGATGAGTGTGCCCGTCGGGAGGTTCGCTCCGGATCCTGCTGTGCCTGGCGGTCCGACGGGCCTGGTGCCTGCCGCGGCACGGAACGAACACGATCCATGGGCCCCGATACGTGACAAGCAGCCGCCCAGGCGGCTGCTTCCGAAAGTGTGCCAGCCGGTTCCCGGGAACCATGTTGGATCATCTGATCGGTGGATGGTGGTCTGGTGTGGCGCGGGCGCCTGTGCATGCGGGGCGGTCGAGGCCCCGCGATATGGGCGGCCGGTGCTGCGTGACCGGATCGCCCCGGTCGCAGTCGGCGCTCGTGGTTTGTGTAGGGGAGTCGTGCACCCGTGCCGGGTCGTTGCCGGCTGAACGACGGGTGTGGTTTCCGTTCCGCGATCACCTCCGTTATCCGAGATCGGTGGTTTTATTTTGTGGTGATATCGGGACATCGACTGTCGCTTGGGTCTGTTGTCCGGGTCAATCCGCTGCGGTTTTCGGCATTGTGGCCTTCGCCATCATGGACAACGCCGCGATCAGCACCGTTCCCGTCACACAGGCTGGAGCGGCCGCGGGCATGTTCAACACCATGCGGATCGCGGGTGAGTCACTTGCCGTCGCCGCCACCGCAGCCGTACTCATCACAATCACCGCGGCACGCACCTCCACCACCGAGACGGCGGCCGCAATCCAGGGACAGCACGTTTCCGCCTTCACCGGGCAAGCGTTCGCCGGTGCACTCCATGTCGTCGTCATCGGTCTCGGCATTCTCGCGCTCGCAGGAGCGCTCCTGACGTCATGGGCGCTGCGCATCCCGAAAAGCGTCCAAGCCGACTGGACAGGAGCGAGTTCATGAACGTTCGCAAAACGAGTCAGCAGCGTGGAACCGCGATCGTCGTGGGCGCCTCGCTCTCCGGTCTCATGACCGCGTTGACACTCTCGAGAGCCGGACTGGAGGTCACATTGCTGGAACGCTCAGCACGGAAGTCGCGCACCGGAGCCGCGCTCCCAGTCGGTGAAGGACTCCTAGAGCACCTGACCGGCGGCGCTCACGCCGCAGGCTTGACCGTCCCCTCCGGCGCCCAGGCTTGGACAGATGTCCACGCTTCCCTACGTGCTGCCGTCATGTCGGACGCAGGCATCCGCCTTCGTGCACCCGTCATGGTGACATCGGCAGGGGAAGATGCACGCTATGCCCGGGTGACCACTGACACCGGCGAGGTTTTCAATGCTGACCTGTTGGTCGGAGCTGATGGGCACCGAAGCATCGTTCGGCGCTTTGTGTCCCCGGACTCGCCAGACGCGAATTTCTCGGGATATGTGATCTGGCTCGGCCTCATCGATGAATCGGCGATCAGCTCTCCGTCGTGGCCTTCCGACTTGGCGATCCTCTACGAAGGCGGCTACTGCCTCAACGCCTACTACCTCCCCGCCGCTGATGGTTCGACTACTCGCGGCAAGAGACGCATCGGATGGGGCTGGTATGACGCTGGTCACAACGACCTCTTGCGCGCGAGCGGCGCCGTCAAAGACAACGTCGTGCAACGCACGCTGCGCCCGGACGACATGCCAGACGCGGTGTTCGATGAGCTTGCTGATACGGCGCGACAGCTCTGGCCGGATCCCTGGCGAGAAGCCATCGTGGACTGTCTGTCCCGGCGGGACATCATAGGCACCCCGATTGGTGAGTATGTGCCGTATCGGCTCACCATGGGGCGGACTTGCCTCATCGGCGACGCCGCACATCTCCCCTCACCGATGACCGGCAGCGGGTTCTCGGCATCAGCCGAGGACGCTCTCGTACTCGGCAGTGCAATCGAGCAGCACAGCAGCATCGCCAAAGCGCTGAGCGAGTACGAGGCGAGCCGGCTACAGCCGGGCCGCCAGCTCGTCCGATCAGGGCAATCGTTCAGCCGCTCGTTTGCACCGCGTGGGGCAGCGCAGTGATCGTGTCGAGAATCGCTCAGTGAAGTGGTCCGGCAGTGGCTGTCCGCATTAGGAGGCGGGCTGGGCAATTGCGCTCGGCCGGCGATAGCCGGACCTCTCGTCAGCGACTCCAATGGCGCTTCTCGGGATCGGTGACACCGCCCCAAGCCATTGGATCGACAGGGCGATACGGCCGTGTCGGCCACAGAGGGCCGATGGCCCTCCTTGCAGGGAAACGACGACATGATGGGCCAGCCGCCCGGTCGGTGCCGCGCGCCGTCGGGTGGCTGCCGCTGCGTGCTGGGCGGTCCGTTCAGAGTCCGGTCGCTTCCGGGGCCTTGCCCACGTGGGACTCGCCACGCCATCCCTGCGGTCAACCGATGAAGAGTTGGCCGGGGCGAACCCGGCCACTCCCTGGCCAGTACCATTTGTTGGCTAGGTAAAAGGGTGATATGGCCAGCTCTCATGTCAACTCATTCGTCGGAGCATGCGGAGATCCCGCAAATCCGGTGAAAAGCCAACACGTAGCTGATGTGACCGTTGCGTATCGACGACCGGGCGCCGGTCCTGGGTGCGTCAGACCGTACGGTCCCTCGGTAGCGCGCCGGCGGTGCACACTCGCCGGCCGGTCAGGGCGTGGCCATCCCGGTCGCGCAACTGCTGCGGGGTCGACCTCGACGTGTCAGGGTTTGCGGCCGACAGCGCCGTAGACGTCGACATTCCTGATGTCGCCGACCTCCGCGGGATCGGATCGCCACTTCAGGCACGACACCTGGCCCGGCTCGATCAGGTCCAGGCCCGCATACAGTTCGGCGAGTCGGGCGGGCTCGCGCAGGACATAGGGGTCGGCGCCCGTGTCGTCGTAGTTTTCCTGCGCCTGCTGCAGGGCTTGTCCCTGCACCTCGTAGGTGCCGTCGTAGTGCAGCAGGAAACTCCCGGCGGGAAGGGCTTCCAGCAGTCGGGCCACGATCGCCTTGGCCTCGTCCCAGTCGTCGAGGTGGCCCAGGATGCCCATCAGCATCAACGCGATCGGCTGGGAGAAGTCCAGCGTCTTGGCGGCCTCGGACAGGATCCTGTCGGGATCGCGCAGGTCGGCCTCGACGTAGGTGGTGGCGCCCTGGGGGGTGGTGTTGGTCAGTAGCGCCTCGGCGTGCACCAGTATCAGCGGGTCGTTGTCGACGTAGACGATCCGGGATTCGGGGGCGGCCCGCTGGGCGACCTCGTGGGTGTTCTCCATCGTCGGAAGCCCGGTGCCGATGTCGAGGAATTGGCGGACGCCTTCCCCGTCGGCGACGTGGCGCACAGCGCGGGTCAGAAAGACGCGGGAGGCGCGGGCCATGTCGACGACGCCGGGGGCCTGCTCTTGATAGGCCTTGCCCGCCGCCCGATCTGCGGCGTAATTGTCTTTTCCGCCGAGCCAGTAGTTCCACATGCGAGCTGAGTGCGGAACAGAGGTGTCGAGGTCGGGTCGGGGGCGCGAACCGGGGTGCGGTGAGGGGTTCGTCATCGCGGGAGACTCCTGATTCGTGGGGTCGATGCGGCGATCGTACTCGGCTTGCCCATTCGCCCCGTACAGCCATTGCACACGGTCGAATTGCTCGGTGGTCGTCGCTCCCTGCGCCCGCCGTGCCGATCGGCTGCCCCCCACCAGCGCCGTGCACTGTGATTCCTGCCGCGAGGTGCCGCTGGCCTGCGCGGCTCGGAGTGTCGGCGGCAGGATGGGTCGGGGCGCAACAGCACAGGCGATACAACCGCGCTGGGCCGTGCGCGTGGCGACTGCGGGAGGTGACTTTCAAGCGTTCGGGACACGACAGTGAGCCTGTGCCTACTTCAGCCTGGGCAGGCCAGATGCAGGGTGAGTACGGCTTGCACGAGACCGATGATTCGGGTGGTGGAGCACCGCAGCTTGCGGAGCAGCCGCCAGGACTTGAGGGTTGCGACGGCCCGCTCGGCGAGGGCGCGTATCTGCGTGGGATCGGTCGACGGCCTTCATACCGTGGAAATAATCTTGTTCCGGCGGCGGTAGGGGACGCGGACCCGTGCCCTTGGCGCCTTGGTAGGCGGTGTCCGCTCAGCAGTGGATGCCGGCCGCGACGAGAGCGTCGAGGATGCCGTGTCGCGGGCGGCGCGGATGTCGTGGACGGGTTCGGGCAGAGCGGCCGAGGCCCACAGCAGATTGCCGAAGGGGTCCGCGATCACCTGGACGTTGATGCCGTGCCGTTTGTGCGTGCCGGAGTAGAAGGGGCTCTCGGCGGAAGTGCGGTCGATGGGCAGGAATGTCCCGTCGAGCAAGACGAACGCCTTCTGCGAAGCGGTTCGTGCCGTGTCGGCGAGGGACGTGGCGAGGTCGGCGAGCAGGGAGACGGCCTCGGTGATGTAGCGGTAGACGGTGCTCGTGTGCTTGACCGAGTAGCTTCCATCACCTGATCCGCGCGGTAACGGCCATCCATGGCACGGTTCCTCCGTTGAAGTCGGGGCGGCCGGAGTCGAACCGACTCTCCGCTCGGTCGCGCAAACCGAGGGGTGCACCGGCTGCACGCGCTCCGTGGCCGTGGAAGAATACTGCCACCGTACTAACCAGGTCTTCCACGAAATGGCATGCGTGTATGGAGTCCAGGTGGGTCGATTCCTTCGTTCATATATAGGACGAGCTGGTTCATCCCCGCCCCCTTCCCCAATTGATTCCATGCACGCAAGTTAGCATACTTCTGCATTTTTCACCAGGAATCTGGATCAGCGCTACAGCGATCACCACGAATGCTACACGGATGATCTCCATGACGGCTAGGACCACCTTCCAACGAAGTTGAGATCGAGAAGCGCCGTGACTGGCGGAACGCAATAGAATAAACTGCTCACACGAACCGCTTCCCCTCGGCCGATCATCACATATAAGAGCGCTGTAGCCCCGACCGAGACTACAGCAACCATCCACCCCACAGCGGAAAACAAACCGAATCCCGGTTGCGCGCGCAACTGTCCCCCGGCGAGGGCGATGATGGAGAACACCGATGCGCTGATTGAACTCTGGAGAGCCAGAAACGCCCAGATTCCGATCCTCTTTAGCTGCCCCTGCATCAGCGTCCCGAACGTGATACCGGCCAACGCAACGAGTGAGAACACCATGCCGGTGACACTCCTGCTGTCGCCGCCCTCCGCACCAGAAACCAGAGTCAGGGATATACCAGCAAATCCGAGAATCAATCCGTGCCACAGCGCATATGTGTGCGTAAGTCGAGAGATCAAGGCTGTCAGTACGGGTTGGCCGGCAGGCGCTCGGGGCGCCTGGAGGGTGCCCATCCGGTTCCGGCGGTGGGGCGGATGCCCAGGGGGCCGAACTCGTCGAAGGCGAAGACCCGGTCGGGAAAGCGTGTGGTGACGTGCTCGATCCGGTCGGGTTTGGCTTCCAGTTCGGGGCCGGGTGATTCCTTCCAGGTGCGGGTGCGCTGGAAGGTGACGCCGCGGCTTTTCAGGAGTAGGCGCAGGGCCTCGCGGCCGATGCGCAAGCCCCGGGACTGCGCGAGGTGGGCGGCGGGTTTGCGCAGCGACCAGCGGGTGAAGGGGCGGCCGAGCTTGGCCGGGCGGGTGGTGGCCGTCTGAACGACGAGGGTCTCCTCGTCGGGGCGGAGGTGGCGGGGACGGCCTCCCGCCCACTTAGGGTCCAGGCATCCCAGCCCCTGGTCGTTGAAGGCGTGGATGACATCGCGGACGGTTTCCTCGTCGGCGGCGACCAGGTTGGCGATGGCGGGCACGGTGTTGCCGCTGGAGGAGGCCAGGATCATCGTCGCGCGGCGGTAGCGCACGGTGTTGGTGCTGCCGCGGCGCACGATGTGCTGAAGTTTGCGGCCTTCCTGGTCGGTGAGTCGACGGGCTCGGACCGGTTCTGCCACCAACGTCTCCCCAGGGTTGACTGCGTTTGCAGCCAACCCTGGCACCGATCGCCCGACCCGGCGAACGTTTCCGGTCAGAGCACTAGGCGATCCCGACCGCAGTCGGGCCAATAGCGCCGATTACTACGGCGCTGCCGCTACCGGTGGCGAAATTCAAGACATCGTCGTCGGCAACGTGCACACCGACGCGGAATCACTGCGCGACGCAATCAAACAATTCGAGGCCCTGGGCGCCGACGAACTGATCCTGGGCCCCGGAACCGACGACCTCGACGAGATCGCCCGCCTGGCCGACATAGTTTTATGACTCGAAGCTGACGCCTGCCCTCACCTCAAGTATCCACGCCGGGGGTTTCCTCTGTGTTTGCCAACCCGCGAGCACCGAACCGGTAGAGCCGGCGACGCCGGGTCCGGATCTGACTGGTCCGGAGAGCCGATGATCGGGGTTGAGCCGGCCGCGCTGGACGATGAGGTGGTCGCGCCGACCGCGGAAGGTACTGCGCGGTCGGCGCGGTCACGATGCGTTCTTAAGACCCGACCGGACGTCCTCGATCCGGAACGGCAGGCTGCGCAGCCGTACGCCGGTGGCGTGGTGGATCGCGTTGCCGATGGCCGCCGCGGTACCGACGATCCCGACCTCGCCGATGCCCTTCGCCCCTGCTGGGTTGAGCTGGTCGTCGACCTCGTCGATCCAGTCCGCTCGCAAGTCACGCACATCCGCATTGCTCGGGATGTGGTAGCCGGCAAGGTCATGGTTGGCGAAGTCGCCGAACTCGCGGTCCAGTTCACCGATCTCCGTAAGGGCCATACCGACGCCCATGACCATCCCACCGAGCAACTGCGAGCGTGCAGTTCGTGAATTGATGATCCGTCCTGCGGAGAACGTGCCGTAGAGCCGCTCGACCCGAATTTCGCCGGTATCCGCATGTACCCAGACTTCGGCGAATTGAGCCCCGAAGGTGTGCCGGGCGAGCGGCGGCCGCTTCTCGAGCTCTTCAGTGGAGTCGGCGACGGTTTCCAGGCCCTCCACAGGGACGACGCCTTCTCGTACCTTGATGCGGTTCCGAATCTCGCGTGCGGCGGTGATCAATGGCCAACTCCAGGAGGCGGTGCCGGCGGACCCCCCAGCGGGTGGAGCGATGCCGAACGCGCTGTCACCGATGTTGACCTCCACCCGGGACAGGGGAACACCGAATTCCTCTGCCACCAACTGGGTCAGGGCGGTCCTGGCACCGGTGCCGATGTCGACGCCGGCAACACTGGCCGTGATGTGTCCGTCCCTGTCGATCCGTACGGTGGCCTGGGTCGGGAACGTGTAGTCGGGGTGAGTGGAGGCTGCGACGCCGCTCCCAACCAGCCATCGCCCTTGCCGACGCGGTGCTCGGTCCGCCCAGCCGAACCGGTGAGCTCCGGCGCGGAGGCACTCCACCAGTCCGTGGCTGCTGAACGGAAGACCTGTGTGGGCGTCGACATCGGGCTGGTTGCGCCGACGCAGCTCAATCGGGTCGATCTCCAGCGTCACCGCCAACTCATCCATCGCTGTCTCCAGCCCGAACATGCCCGGTGCGTGCCCCGGCGTCCGCATAGGGCCGGGGGTGGGGATATCCAGTCGGCCAACGCGGTGGAGCGTCCGTTGGGCCGTGCTCCGATACATCATCCGGCTGCTGGTCGCGGTGTTCTCGACGAACTCCGTCGAGCGCGAGGTGTGCTGCAGCGCGGTGTGTTCGAGTGCGCGGAGCCGACCATCGAAGTCGGCGCCGAGCCGAACGCGTTGCTGGGTTTCGCTGCGCTGCCCGGTCAGCGCGAACATCTGCTGACGGGTGAGCGCCATCTTGACCGGCCGTCCCACTGCCTTCGCGGCCAAGGCAGCCGCGACGGGTAGGCCACGAGGCGTGAATTTCGATCCGAAACCGCCCCCGATGTGCTCGGCGACGACGCGCAGGTGCTCCGGGGGGATGCCGAGCAACGGCGCCAGCATCTCCCTTGTCGTGTAGGGACCTTGATCGGAGTAATGCAGCAACAACTCGTCACCGTCCCACCGGGCCAGCGCCGCGTGCGGCTCCATCGGGGCCGTGTGCTCCGGAGGGGTGGTGTATTCGGAGTCGACGACCACGGCCGCGTTCTCGATCTCCCGGTCCACATCGCCGTTCTCCGTCGCCGCAGGTTCGTTGAGGCCGTTGACCAACTCGGGGGCGTACACGTCCGGATCCTCGGCGTCCAGCACGACCGAGTGCGGCCGCTGGTCATAGGTAACGTCGACCCGCGCGGCGGCTTCTCGGGCCGCCTCGGGCGATGTGGCCACGACGACAGCGATGACCTGCCCGTGGAACCGGACTCGGTCGGACTGCAAGACCGCTAGCTCGGCATCGCCGGCCGAGGCCAGGCGGGGTGCGCTGGTGTGGTCGAGCACAGCCACGACTGCGGAATCATCCAGTGCCCGGGCGTGATCGACGGTAGTGATGCGCCCTGAGGCTACGACCGAGGTGACGAGCCAGCCGTAGAGGACTCCCTCGGCCGGTACCTCGAACGAGTATCGGGCGGCACCGGTGACCTTGGCCGTTCCGTCGATGCGCTCCACGGACCGGCCGACGGTGGAGCGGACGGATGGCCGAGCGTCGATCGCGGTCATCGTGTCTCCTTCCCTGCCAAGGCGAGTACCTCAGATGTGATCACATCGACTGCCAGGTCGACCTTGAACAGATTGTCCGCAGCGGGCTGGGCCGCCTGCAGTTCGCTCCGGGCTGCGGCGCGGATGTTCTCCTCGTCGACCGGTCGCCCGAGTAGGAGTCGCTCCGCCTCCCGCGCGCGCCACGGCTTGGGCGCGACTCCGCCGAGGGCCAGCCGGATCTCCGCCACGCGACCGCTCTCGTCGACCGACAGCGCGGCGGCGACGGAGACGAGCGCGAATGCGTACGACCAGCGGTCACGCACCTTCCGATACGCAGAAGGCCCGGTGGCTGGTGCAGGAAGTTCGACGCCGGTGATGAGCTCGCCGGAGGCGAGATTCGTCTCCCTCTCCGGCGTACTGCCGGGGAGGACGTAGAACTCATCGAGGGAGACTGTTCGAGCCCCTCCGTCGACGGTGCGGATATGGACGACCGCATCGAGGGCAACGAGGGCGACCGCCAGATCCGAGGCATGCGTTGCGATGCAGTGGTCCGAAACTCCCAGAATCCCGAGATCCCGATTGGCACCCTCCAGCGCAGGGCAACCACTTCCCGGAACCCGTTTGTTGCAGGGCTTCGAGACGTCCTGGAAGTAGGCGCAGCGGGTGCGCTGCAGCAGGTTGCCGGCCGTTGTCGCCATAGAGCGCACTTGTCCGGAAGCCCCGGACAACACGGCCCTGCTGATCATCGGGTACCGGTCGCGAACCCCTTGGTCGCCGGCCAGTTCACCGTTCCGGACTAACGCGCCGATCAGCACCGATCCGTCTGGGCGATGGTCCACAGTGTCGTAGGGCAGCCGGGAGACGTCGATCAGCATGTCGGGACGGTAGACCCCGAGGCGCATCAGGTCGGCCACGTTGGTGCCGCCCGCGAGGTACATCGTCTCGGGACGGTCATGCGCCAGTTCCTGGGCCGCCGCAGCGTCCAGGGTGCGCTCGTAGGCGAAAGGCTTCATAGCTGCCTCCCCTCGGTCGAGTGAGTGTCCGCGGATTGCAGCACGGCATCGACGATGCCGACGTATGCCCCGCAGCGGCAGAGGTTGCCGCCCATGCGCTCCGAGACCTCCGCTCGGCTCAACGCCGCGGCAGACTCGACGCCCTCGGTGACATCCTCGGTGACGTAGCTGGGCCAGCCGCGCGCGGCTTCGTTGAGGGCGCCCACTGCCGAGCAGATCTGGCCTGGCGTGCAGTAGCCGCACTGTAGGCCGTCGTTGTCAAGGAAGGCCGCCTGCAGAGGGTGAAGTGAATCGGCGTCGGAGAGCCCTTCAATGGTCCGAATCTCGCGCCCTTCAGCCGTCACTGCGAAGACCAGGCAGGAGTTGACACGCTGGCCGTCCAACAGCACGGTGCAAGCTCCGCACTGTCCATGGTCGCAACCTTTCTTGCTGCCCGTCATGCCAAGGTGCTCGCGCAGGGCGTCCAGCAAGGAGGTGCGATTATCAAGACTGAGCGCACGTTCGGCCCCATTGACACGTAGGGTGACTGAGCTGACGTGGGGTGGCCCATCGTCTGGCCCGGTAGTGGACATCTCATTCCTTTCGATCCCACTCGAAAATCAGTTCTGTTGCCGCCTACCGCGAGTTGGCAAATCGCCCCGTGGGCCGAAATTCCCTCTGGCCGACGGCGAAACCGGATGACGTTTCCAACGTGCAGCGCGATGAGGGGCCTCACCTCATGATTCATGTTCCCGTTGCGCATAGCCGGCACGCTGATTTCAGTCGCTCGCGAACGCATTGGACGGTTGCACTAAGCTACGAGGAGCAGACCGACCGATCGGCAGCTTTGCCGCGCCCAGTGGCTGAAGGCTCGTGATCGCCCCGTCTCTAGGGGTAGCTCGAATAGCTGGCTTTGGTAGTGCGGGTAGACCATGCGGAGAGAGTCCTCGACCACCGCGACGATGGATATGTGAAGGCCTGCAATGAAAATCCGTTTACAAGCACTGGGTGAATTCAATACCGTCCCAATGCCGACGCCGCCGTAGGCGAGGCGACTCTGAGCGTCAGAACATCCACACCAGCATGTTTGTACCCTCTTACATCAATGTAAGACAGCAAACACATCAGGTCAAGCCACCAAGCCGGGCGCGTTCCCCACTGCCCGGCACTCGGGCGCATCGACGCGGGGATACGCAGGAGCTTCCCGAGGCCCGCCGGGCTCGCCATCCGCAAGCAGGCCGCCGCTCCGTCGCTTACCGGGATGTCGGAGCCTCTTGCCCGCGCCGGTCAGTTCTGCGGTGGTTGTGCCTCGCGGGCCAGGCTTCTGGCGATCGCCGCCGCATGGGAGGCGATGTCATCCAGCGTCGGATGGCGGCGGCTGAGAAAACCGCCGCGCAGGAGCACCGCATAGCCGTGGGAGCCCGCGATCTGCCGCTCCAGCAGTTCAAGGGCGCTGCGCGCGTCTCCCCCTGTTACGGCCAGGGCCGGCGGTAGCAACGCGTCCATGACGGTGCGCCCGGCCTGAAGCAGGTCCTCGTCGCCGGTGTTCTGTAGCTCGGGAGCGAAGATCAGGTCGAGCCCGGAGCCGTTCTCGGCGGCGAAGCGCGCGTAGGCGGCCGCGGACGCCGCCGTGGCCTCGACCGGGTCCGTCCCCTGCTCGTCGCGAGGCAGGTCCTCCTGGGCCTGGAGCAGCCGCGCGGCGAGTGCGCTGGCAGCGGTGATGGCGCAGGCGATCAGCAGTGCCCGCTTACTGACGAAGTGGCGGTAGGGAGCCGCCGGACTGACACCCGCTCGGCGGGCCACCTCTGCCACGGACAGTGCGGCTATGCCCTGCTCGGCGATCAGCTCCAACGCTGTCGAGACCAGCGCGGCCTTCAGGTCGCCGTGGTGGTATGCGCTGCGCTTCGGCACGCCTCCCTCTCTTCCGCCACTGAATGTAAAGCAAACTTAGATGAAGGTGTGGCGTTTTCGCCTGCCCTCATCCCCTACCAGTTCTCGACTCGGCCCCTGCCTGCGCCCCCTCGTGAGATACCCGTGTTCAGCCCGCCCTCGGAGCCGGAGCTGGCTTCTTGAAACTCCGCCGTCGCCCATCGGGAGGACCACGGCCTCCGGGGGGTGCTTCTATGGGGTTGTCAAGCCGTTTGGGCGGCTGGTGGCTGGTAGAACGCGCCGTCGCGCAGCATCGCGAACAGTACGTCGCAGCGCCTGCGTGCCAGGCAGAGCAGGGCTTGGTTGTGGTGCTTGCCTTGGGCGGTCTTGCGGTCGTCGTAGGCCCGAGAGGGCGGATGCGACAGCGACGCGAACGCGGCCAGGAACAGCGCCCGTTTGAGCTGCTTGTTGCCCCGCCGAGAGGGATGCTCGCCCCGGATGGAGCTGCCCGAGGCGCGTGTGGCGGGTGCCAGCCCCGCATACGAGGCCAAATGACCCGCTGTAGCAAAGGCCGATCCGTCGCCGACCTCGATGAGGATGCGCGCACCGGTCCTGGCCCCGATGCCCGGCATTGAGGTCAGGACCGCCGAAAGAGGGTGGGCCTCCAGCAGGGCCTCGGTCTCGCGGGCGACCTGCTCGCGTTGCTGCAGCGTCCGGTGCAGGGAGGCGGCGAGGTTGGCGATGACGGTGGCGGCTGCCTCGGTGCCGGCAACGGTGACCGTCTGCTCTTCCAGGGCAGCAAAGACGTCGTCGACCAGGCGCTGGGCCATGCGTGGCGCCTGCGGGCGCAGCAGCTCGACCAGGCGGGAGCGGCCCGCACGCCGGATCCGCTCGGGCGTGGGGTAGGATTCCAGGAGTTTGAGCACGGCCGGGTGGTCGGCGCGGGGCCCCAGGACGCGTTCCAGGGCGGGGTGGAGTTGGGTGAGCAGCCCGCGCAGCCGGTTGCGGGTTCGTGTGGCGTCGGCGGCCAGGTCGTCGTCGTGGCCGGCCACCATGGCCAGGGCGGCGATCGCCTCGTCCTCGGGCGCCAGGTCGCGCAGGGTGTGGGGCATGGACCGGGCCGCGTCGGCGATCACCGCCGCGTCCCGCGCGTCGGTCTTGGCCTCGCCGGGATACAGGTCGGCCATGCGGCGCATGGTCAATCCGGGCAGGTAGGCCACCGCGCAGCCCGCATCGCGGGCCACGGCCAGGGGCAGGGCGCCGATGGAGGCGGGCTGGTCGACCACCACCAGCACTGTTCCGTGTTTGGCGGTGAGCTTGTCGAGCACTGCGCGCAGCTTGGGTTCGCTGTTGGGCAGCCTCGTGTCCAGGACTTTCCTGCCTGCGGGGGTGAGGGCGTGGGCGTGGTGGTCGCCTTTGCCGACGTCGAGACCGAGGTAGACGCCGATGTGCTCGGGGGGCGTTCGCGGAAAGGCCGCAGTCGACCTTCGCCCGACCTCGACGCAGGCAGGGCGAAACCGGTGAAGGCGGTCAGCCGTGACAGTGCCGCCGCTGAGGGAACCGCGTTGGTGCCGCGATCAGTGTCGGACCCGCCAACCGGTCACGCGCCCGTGTCGCGCACCGCCCGCTCTAGATGTGATGTCCCGGGACGTTGGTAACAGCCGACACGCCCCGCACAGCGGTTGAAACAGGAGAGGGCCTTCTGATCCCGGTGTGGATGTGACGTCTACACCGATGCTCAGGAGGCCCTCGTGTGCCACCGTAACGCCCCGCTGACCCCGACCGGCAGACTCCGCCTGGCCCGGTGCGTCGAAGAGGACGGCTGGAGCCGCCGCCAGGCCGCCGAACGCTTCCACGTCTCGCCCAAAACCGCCCACAAACGGGCCCGGCGCTACCGCGAGGCCGGCCAGGCCGCCATGGCCGACCGCCCCAGCCGCCCCCACCACAGTCCGGCCCGCACCCCCGCGGCAACCGAGCAGCAGGTGCTCGACCTGCGCCGCGACCACGGCCTGGGGCCGCTGCGCCTGGCCGCGCGCACCGGCCTGGCCGCCTCCACCTGCCACCGCGTCCTGTCCCGCAACGGCCTGCCCCCGCTGGCGGCCTGCGACCGGGCCACCGGCGCCCCGGTGCGCCGCTACGAACGCGACCGCCCCGGCGACCTCCTCCACATCGACGTCAAGAAACTCGGCCGCATCCCCGACGGCGGCGGCCACAAGGTGCTGGGTCGGGCAGCCGCGCGCGCCAACAAGAACACCGACGGCACCGGAAACGGCACCGCCTTCCCGCACACCGCCCTGGACGACCACTCCCGCCTGGCCTACTCCGAGATCCTGGCCGATGAGCGGGCCCCCACCTGCGCCGGGTTCCTGCGCCGGGCCACCGCCTGGTTCACCGGCCACGGCGTACCGGTGCAGCGGGTGCTGACCGACAACGCCTGGGCCTATTCCAAGGCCACCTGGAAGGCCGCCTGCCGCGAACTGGGTATCCATCCGCGCTGGACCCGGCCGTGGCGGCCCCAGACCAACGGCAAGGTCGAGCGGTTCCACCGCACCCTGCTGCAGGAGTGGGCCTATGCGCGGCCCTACACCTCAGAGCAGGAGCGCCAAGCCGCCTACCCGGGCTTCTTGGACTGGTACAACTATCATCGGCCGCACACCGGGATCGGAGGCCGCACTCCCGCCAGCCGCGTTACCAACCTCCCGGAACATCACAATGCGGCGCGCACCCCCAAAAAAGGCCCGACACCCAGCTCGCCGAACTCATCGAGGAGACGGGCTGCCAGCGAAAGCACTCGCCCGCCGGGTGGTGGCGCGCCGATCGCATTAAGTGTGCCCCGCCGGTACGGTCCGGCGAAGGCAGAAGCGCTCGACGTAGGAAGACCCTCACGTTAGGCGTCGGTGCGGGTTGCGAAGCGGGCGCGGTCGATTAGTTCCTCCACAGAGGCGAAGAAGCTTTCGGTGACGATGGACCGAGCCCGCTCCAGCTTCATTGCATGGGATGCCCTAACCTCGATCTTTCGTGAGGCTGCGGCGTCGAAGTGAAGGACCCGGCCCTGTCTCACGAG
>NZ_BAAGYZ010000115.1:0-20381 GCF_054778995.1 Streptomonospora sediminis | reverse complement strand
GTCACTGATCGCCTACGACCACTGACCGGTACACACAACAACTCCCATCAACGATCTAGTTGGTGTAAATGCGCCGCACCACTTCCTCGATGTCGGGTTCGCGCAAGGCAATGTCGGCGACCGGGTAGCGCGCCGTGACCTCGGCGATCACCGTCGCCGGGTTGCCGCGCAGCTCCAGCCACTGGCGCGGGCCTTCGACACCGGCCGTTCGCGCACCGGGCACCTCGATGGGCGGATGTGTCCCGTCCAGATCCACCACCAGCGTCCGCGGTGAGGGCGCGGCGGCGTGCAGCCCGGCCAGGTCGCCGTCGAACGCCAACCGGCCGCCGTCGATGACCATCACCCGCCGGCACAGCCGCTCCACATCGCCCAGGTCGTGGGTGGTGAGCAGGATGGTGGTGCCGCGCTCGGCGTTGAGCCGCAGCAGGAAGTCGCGGATGGCCGCCTTGCTCACCACGTCCAGCCCGATAGTGGGCTCGTCCAGCACCAGCAGCCGCGGATCGTGCAGCAGCGCCGCGGCAAGGTCGCCGCGCATCCGCTGGCCCAGGCTGAGCTGGCGCACCGGCGTGGCCAGAAAGTCCGCCAGCTCCAGCACCTCGGTCAGCTCGGCCAGGCGGCGGCGGTGGTCCACGGCACCGACGCGGTACAGATGCCGTGTCAGCGCGAGGCTGTCGCGCAGCGGCAGGTCCCACCACAGCGTGGTTCGTTGCCCGAACACCACGCCGATACGCTGCGCCAGCGCCGTGCGCTGCACGGACGGTTCCAGCCCGCACACCCGCAGCCGTCCGGCGCTGGGCGTGAGGATGCCCGTCAGCATCTTCATCGTGGTTGATTTACCCGCCCCGTTGGGTCCCAGGTAGCCGACGATCTCGCCCGCCGCCACCGCAAAGGACACCCCGCCCACGGCACTGACCCGGTGCCTGCGGCGGCGCAGGAGCGGCCCTTCGGCAACAGTGAACATCTTGCCCAGGCCCTCGGCCTCGATCTCCGCGGTCACGGTCAACTCCCTGTCGATCGGTAACGCCGCACCCCGGCCCGCCACACCGCGGCGGCGACCAGGGCCAGTACAAGGGCGACCCCAGGCGAGGCCGTACGCAGCCACGCGGCCATGCCCAGCGGGTCGGTGCGGTCCAGCAGGAACAGCGCCGGCTGCCAGCTCACGAACGCCAGCGGGACCACGAACGTGACAGCCCGGACCACGTCGCGGCCGTAGACCGCCAGCGGGTACTCGGTCAGCGCCTGGCCCCCGTAGGTCACCGAGTTGGCGACCTGGCGGGCATCGGCGATCACGAACTGCAGGCACGCGCCGATCACCCACACCGCGCAGCAGATGACCACCCCGGAAACGATGAACACGGGCAGCATCACCACCCGGGCGGCCGTCCACTCGATCGGCAGCTCCCACAGCGCCCAGCCCAGGGCGGCCGCGGCCGGCACCGTCTTGCCCAGCCTGCGCGGCGAGAACCCGTCGGTGGCCAGCTGCACCAGCGCGGGCACCGGCCGGACCAGCATGACGTCGAACGCGCCGGTGCGGATGTGCTCGCCCAGCCGCTCGACCGACCCCAGCAGCAGGTCGGCGAGCGAGAACGCCATTGCCGCCAGCCCGTAGACCAGCACCCCCTCGTACACGGTGAACCCGGCCAGGCGCCCGGTATGGCCGAACAGGAACAGCACCGCGCACAGTTCGGCGGCGCTGCTCGCCACCTGGGCGAAGGTGAGCATCGCCAGCGACATCGGATACTGGGCCACCGCACGCGTCCAGGTCCAGGCCAGGCGGGGATAGGACAGCACGCCGCTCACCCGCCCTGCACCGCGAGCCGGCGGGTCGCCCGAGCGGTCAGCGCCGCACCGGCGGCGACCAGCGCCGCCGCCCACACCGCCTGGAACAGCAGACCGCCCGCTGCGCTGCCGCCCGGCACCGTCGCCTTTCCCAGTAGGATCTCGGCGGGCACCTGCACCAGCGCCGACCACGGCAGCGCGCGCAGCACGCCCGCCAACGCGTCGGGAAACAGCACCAGCGGCAGCAGCATGCCGGAGCAGAACGGCCCCAGCAGGGCGCCGAGCGAGTCCAGGCCGCGGGTATCCACGATCCAGAAACCGGCCACCGCATACAGGTACCGCAGGCCGAACCCCACCACCGCGGCCAGCAGGAACGCTGCCAGCGTGGCCAGCCACCGGACCGGATCAGCGGGCAGCACCAGCGGGAACAGCACAACGCCCACGCCGAACGTCGGCAGACTGCGGAAAACCACCGAATAGGCGGCGCGGCCGAGGTCCTGGGCCATGAACCACAACATCGGGTTCACCGGGCGCAGCAGGTCGACGGCGATGTCGCCGCTGCGGATCCGCTCCGACAGCTCCAGCGGCGGACCCATGATCGCGCTCGGCCCGATCAGCGCCTGCGCGACATAGACCTGCGTGACGGCGTCGACGCCGCTGTAGCCGTTGATGTGCGGCTGTGCGGCGAATACGGCCAGGAGCACCATGGCGTTGATGGCGCCGAAGACGCTGTTGGTGATGACACCGGCGGCAGTGGCCGTCCGGTACTCCGAATAGCGGCGCAGCCCATGAGCGAACACCGCGAGATACACCCGCACCGTGCCGTGCCCTCCTTCTGGCGGATCGAGGTTGAGGCACGGCCCTGCGGGAGCAGGTCCGGAACGCCGGAGCCGAGGAATTTAGCACAGCGGGGGAGCGGAAGGGTAACCGGGCCGGTGGCCGGGCCAACGCAAAGACCCCCGGCGCCGGGGGCCGGGGCGTCGGGGGCGAGTGGGGGAGGGGCGGTCAGAGGCGGAGGGGGTTAGAGGGAGTGCAGTTCGGTGATGAAGGCGGTCCACTCGTGGTGGGGGAAGGTCAGGGGGGCTTGGTCGCGGTTCTGGGTGTCCCTGAGTTGGGTTGCCCCCTCCCCAGCGCGGCACTCGACGCAGTTGGTTGCGCCCTCACTGTAGGAACTCTTGCTCCATTCACTGTTGATCATGGTTGAGATTCTCCCTGATAAGTCGCAGTGATGCGGACGGGGGCAGGGCCACAGTCGCGAGGTCGCTGAATAAAGTCTGGTATGTCCCTACTATGTCCGGATGGTCGGAAGGGTGGCCGCTGACCTTGGTCTCGGTGAAGGACACCGTGCCCTTCTTAGGAACTGTGAAGAGGAGAAACCCACCGTCCTGACCCGGGCATGTCTCTGATTCCATGGGCACGATGAGGATCTGGACGTGCGGTCGTTCGGCCATCGCTCGCAAGTGCTCTAGTTGGGCGGCCATCATCTCCTTACCGCCGATCGGGCGGTAGAGGACGTGTTCTTCGATGATCACTCGTAGCAGGGGTGGCCGGTCCTGATAGAGGACTTCCTGTCGCTCCATCCGTGCCTTGACGCGTTCGTCGATCTCCTCCTCAGTATCGAGTGGACGCCCCTGCCTGAATACAACACGCGAATAAGCCTTGGTCTGGAGGAGTCCGGAGACGATGAGCGGGCAGTACTCGCGGATCTCCGTTGCCTCGCGTTCAGTCACGGCCACACCGGCGAACCAGTCGGCGTACCTGCGTGCCTTGCGTCGGGAGTCCTCCCACCTCCTTGTCAGTTTCCCGTTGGCGTTAAGGAGGCTGTCGAGTCGCACGGCTTGGGGCTCGGTTGTCCCTTTTGCGCCTCGTTCGATCGCGGAGATTTGCGACTGCGAAATCGGAACCTTACGAGCAAGCTGAGTCTGGGAAAGTCCTGCTGCCTCCCGTAGTTGGCGAACTTCCAAGCCAAACCTTAGGTCCATGCCAACACCATCTACTACCTGTGTACTTCCGCGCAATACCAGGTAACGGAAGTCTGCCCACGTCGGTACTACCCGGTAGCCGGGAGCTAGATCGATGTCGGAAGCTTTGGATGTCAGTCCGTTACTAGGAAGGGCAAAGGTCTCCATGGCAACCGACTATTCGGACTTTCCCCTAGAGATACAAACCCGACTCATCGACCTCAATCAGGTCAATTCCATGTACCGGGTCTGGGCATCCCGGAACGAAGACGGCACCTTCGGCGCCTACTACGCCAGCCTGCGGCCCTACTTCAACCGGATGGACAGCCGGTTCGCGCCCACCCTCGGGTCCGACTCCCACATCCAACTGGAGCGGCTGCTCAACCTCCCGCCCGACCGCGTACCGCCGCCGCGGCTGCCGCACTCGGAGTGATGCGCCGTGGAACAGCGAACAGCACCCTCCCGGTGGGACTGCCGGTTGTGCGCGCGGCGCGGCAACGACTCCTGGCGCGACATCTGCGGGTACTGCGGCAACCCTGAATCGGCGAACCGCACCCTCCCGGCGCTGCCGCCGAAACCATCCGGCGGCGGCTCGTGTGCCGCGGCCGGGCGGCCGGATCCGGCTTCCGAGCCCTGAGCGGCCCCGGACCCCGGCACACTGGTGGTCCGAGCAAGACCGCCCGGGCACACCTAACGCACCTGGAATTACGATGAGCGACCACACGAACGCGGGCGGCGACGCCGCAGGCGGCGCCACCGAAGGGAGGCCCGAGCCGCCCGGCGCCGTGTCGGCGCGCGGGCGGGCGACCCGGGCGCGATTACTGGCCGGTGCCCGTGCGGAGATCCTCAGCGGCGACGGCACGCTGGAGGTGACCGCGGTCGCCCGCCGTACCGGGGTTTCGGCCGGGCTGCTCTACCGCTACTTCACCGGCAAGGACGGCCTGGTCGCCGCAGTCGTCGACGACTTCTACGACGGCTACGACTCCGAGGTCTTCAACACCCGGATGGCCGAGGACGGCCTGATGGGCTGGCCCGCCTGCGAGTACGCGCGCCTGCGCAGGGAGATCGACTTCCTCTGCGACGCGCCGCTGGCCAGGATGATCGTGGGACGGCGGCTGCGCGAGCCCGCAGCCGCGCAGACCGACGCCGTGCGGCTGGAGCGCCAGATCGACACCGCCGCGCGCAGCATTGCCAAGGCCCAGCGCGCGGGCGAGCTGGACGATTCCTTCCCGCCCCGCCTGGCCGCGGCCGCAACCCTGGGCGCCTTCCGGGAGTTGATGGCCGAGGCGCTCAGCGCCGACGCCGATCCGCCCCGCGGCCAACTCCTTGAGGCCGTCTGGCGCGTGGGCTGCAGCCTGCTGCTTCAGTCGCCGGCCAGCGACAGCAGTTCGTCGAGATAGCAGGCGGCCTCGCGTAGCGCGCGGTCGGGGTCGCCTGCGCGGATGGCATCGGCCAGCCCGTTATGGTCGATGCCCTTGTGGTCCATCCCGCCGTCGGCTTCGGGCCGACCGTAGGCGGTGTGGGCGATGCTTTCGTACACGGCCTGCGCGATGTCGTCATACAGGTCGATCAGCAGCGGATTGTGCGTTGCGTTGACGATCGTGCGGTGGAAGCCGAAGTCGGCCTCGACGAACCCGGCCATGTCCTGCTCGCTCCAGGCGGAGTCGCGCAGAGCGACGGAGCGGTCGATGTCGGCGAGGTCCTGTTCGGTGTGGCGCAGCGCGGCCAGGCGCGCGGCTTCCATCTCCAGGGCCCGGCGCACCTCCAGGTTCTCCCGCAGGCGCGAGCGTTCCAGCCTGCGGCGCAGCGCTCCGCCGAGTTCGCTGGAAGCCCGCACGAATGTTCCGGCGCCCTGGCGGATCTCCAGCAGTCCCGCGTGTGCCAGCGCGCGGACCGCCTCCCTGACTGTGTTGCGTCCCACCTCCAGCTGGTCGGAGAGCTCGGATTCGGTGGGGATCCGGTCGCCAATGCCCCACTCGCCGGAGTCGATCTGGGCGCGCAGTTGGCTGATGACCTGGTCGACGAGGCCAGTGCGGCGCGTCGAAGCGAGAGGCA
Source organism: Streptomonospora sediminis (assembly GCF_054778995.1). NCBI lineage: Bacteria > Bacillati > Actinomycetota > Actinomycetes > Streptosporangiales > Nocardiopsidaceae > Streptomonospora > Streptomonospora sediminis. Next base: position 14,586 of record NZ_BAAGYZ010000115.1, on the reverse strand, counting down.
CGCGATACCTCCTACGGGTGGCGGCCAAGAGCGGGATGGCCGGTCGGTTGTGCGGGCGGTTTAGGCCGGAGCTTAGACCAGTCCCGGCCGTGAGTCGGCCTTCGCGGCGAATGCGTTACGGTCATGATGTAGATCCTGTGATCCCATCTCTTGACCCACACAACTCCGGGAGGACTGCGTGACGGGCGCCTCAGCAGACACAGCCGTGCCGCCCGCGAGTGGGGGCGGTGCGGCGGACCGATCCGGCCGCGGGCGGCCGCGCCACATCGCGTGGCTGTTGATCGGCGGCATCGCCCTGGCCGCGGTGAATCTGCGGACGGGGATCACCAGCGTCGGCCCGCTGTTGACCGAGGTCACCTCGGGCCTGGGCATGTCCGCCGTGCTCGCGGGCGTGCTGACCACTCTTCCGGTGCTGTGCTTCGCGCTGTTCGGGTCGCTGACTCCGGTGCTGATCCGCCGCTTGGGCGAACACCGCCTGCTCGCCGCGGCGCTGGTCGCGCTCACCATCGGCCTGTCCACGCGGCCGCTGGTCGACGGCGCCCTGCCCTTCCTCGCCCTGAGCGCGATCGCGCTGTCCGGCGGCGCCGTGGGCAACGTGCTGCTGCCCACCCTGGTCAAGCAGCACTTCCCCGACCGCGTCGGTGCGATGACCACCGTCTACACGACGTTCCTGGCGCTGGGCACCACCATGGCGGCGGCCGCGACCGTGCCCGTCGAGCAGGCCAGCGGAAGCTGGCGGCTGGCGCTGGGCTTCTACGGCGCCTTCGGGCTGCTGGCGGCGGTGCCGTGGCTGGCGCTGCTGCGCCACAACCCGCCGCGCGCCGGCGGAGCGGCGCCGATCGGCCTGGGGCACGTGCTGAAGACCGCGATGGGCTGGCAGAGCGTGCTGTTCTTCGGCACCCAGTCGACGATCGCCTACATCATGTTCGGCTGGTACGCCGAGATGCTGCGCGACCAGGGCATGGGCGCGGCCCAGGCGGGGCTGATGCTTTCGTACCTCACCGCGCTGGCGGTGCCGCTGTCGCTGGTACTGCCAGGGCTGATGGCGCGTGTGCGCGACCACCGCGCGTTCGTTGTCTTCTTCTTCGCCTGCTACGCCGTCGGGTTGGCCGGGCTGTGGGTGTCGCCGCTGCAGGGCACGTGGGTGTGGACCACGCTGATCGGGCTGGGCATGGCCACGTTCACCCTGGCGCTCACCTTCTTCGCGGTGCGCACCCGTACGTCGGGGGCCACCGCGGCGATGTCGGCCTCCAGTCAGAGTATCGGCTATCTGATGGCCGGTTCCGGTCCGTTCCTGTTCGGCATGCTGCACGAACTTACCGGCGGTTGGCACGCTCCACTGGTGCTGGTTGTGATTATGGTCACCGCCAATCTTGCCGTGGGTCTCCTGCTGGGCCGGCCCCGGCATCTGGAGGACTCGCTGCCCGGGAACGGGTGAGGTAGCGGCGGGCGCACGCCGGTGCGGGGGCGTACCGGCACCCGCAGGCGCGGTGGGAGCGCTCCCGGTGGTGGTCTTGTCCCGGCGGCGGCCGGACTGGCAGGCTGCCCACTTCGCCCGTGAGCCCCTGCGCCGCCGGGTCGCCGGACGCTGCGCCGCCGCATAAGGAGATAGCGCCCCGTGCCACAGTTTTTTGTAGACGACTTGGTCGCGCTGCTCAGTGCGGCGGCCTTTTTGGCGGCCGCGATCGTTTTGGCGCGAAACCTCCTGAGGGCTAGAGAGCTGCGCCGGACCGGCACCCGCGTATCCGGGACCATCGTCGCCCTCAAGTGGAATAGGGGCGGGAGCGATAACTCTCCCATGCGCAACGTCGTGTTCGACTACGAGACGCCGAACGGCCGTATCGTCGCGGACCAGACCTGGAGCTCGGCTGCGAAGGACGACTTCCACGAGGGCCAGCCCATCACGGTGGCCTACGATCCGGCGAGCCCCGACAGGGCCGAGATCATGGATACGGAGTCGCAGCTTCGGGGCGGGTTGCGGATGGTGGCGGTGATGCTGGTCGGCAGTGTCCTCTGCGTTTCCTTTTTGTTCACGACCTAGTGTGCTGATTGGACGATTCATTTACGGGTGACCGGGTGACCGGTGATCCGCCCGCCGGCGGGGCACTCGGGCAACCAGGACCTTCGGCGGCGGCAACGGCCGGCTGTGCGGCCTTGCGGTCTGCCGGGCGGCGGGTGGTCTGCAGACAAAGGCGGCGACAAGGGCAGCGGGCGGCTCGGGTGGGCGGGCGCGTGTCCGTTATGTCGGTTTCCGGGATTGCGGTCGGCGATGACCCTGCAGAAATGCCCATCTCAGCGCCAATATTTGGGCATTCTGCATGATCATAAGGTGCGCCGGGCTGGCCCGCCGCCTGCGGCCGCGCCGCCGAGGCGGTGCTGCCATCATTGGGCGCCGAACGTGCTCCGCCCGGACCGCCGAACGGAGCGCACCCGTGAGGAGTCGGCATGGACCTTGTTCTCATCGGCGTCGCGGCCTACCTGTTGGCGTTCCTGTTCCTGTTCCCTCCGCTGGCCGGCTTCTGGATCCTCCGGCTCATCCGGTTGCTTCGGCTGCGCCGGCGCGGCAACCGTGCGGAAGGGACGGCGGTCTCCGTTCCGAAGGGCGGGGTGCCGGTCAACGCCGCGGGAACCGCGGTCGGCGAAGCGCCGCCGACCGAGCGCAGCGGCGGGAAGCAGCGCCTCGTGGTCCGCTTCGAGACCGGCGGCGGCCGCACCGTCGACGCCAAACCCGGGCTCGCACTCGCATTCGCCCGGGCACGCCCCGGTCAGCGGGTGACCGTCGTCTACGACCCCGCCAGACCGCCGCGCGCCGACATCGTCGATTGGCGGGCGCGGATCCGAGTGCACCAACTGATCATCGCGTCGGTGGCCGTCGTCTGCCTCGTGCTGGGCGCAGCGGCTCTCGGCGTGTTTTAGCGGTTCCGCCCCTCCGGCGGACCCCGGAGGGGCCGGCGCCGACCGGTCGGAAAGCGCCGCACCGGCCCAAGCCACCGGCCGTTACGCACGACACCAGGATCACAAGGAGTCGCTTTGGCACACATCCTCCTCTTACTCACCGCGCCCCTGTGGGCGGCGCTGTCGGTCTTCTCGGCGAAACAGACCGCCAAGCTCCTCCGGCTGCGCCGCACCGGTGAACGCGCGCCCGGAACGGTCGTCTCCGTCCAATCCGAGCGGGACGACGGCGCAGGCGTGCGGGAAGTCCGGTTCCGCTTCGAGACACGCGAAGGACGGGTGATGGAGACGTCCCCCAGCGGCAAGAGTGCGTTCAACAGGCTGCGGAGCGGCCAATCCATCACCGTCGCCTATGATCCGGCGGACCCGCTCAACGCCGAGATCATCGACTCGAAAGCGCAGCTCGTGAGCTACGTATTCGTCGCTCTGGCCGCGGCCCTGGCCTGCGTGCTCAGCGTGCTGGGCGGTCTGAACATCATCGAGGGAGCCGGCGACCGCTACTGACTCCACCACGCCGCGGCGGGTGGCCGGCACCTTCCGCCTCGGTCCACTTATCCGCGCTGCACCGGGATCACAAGGAAGCCGCCTTGGCACACGTCATACTTCTGACCACCGCACCTTTTTGGGGGATGCTGGCGGTCTTCTCGGCACAGCGGTTCGTGCGGTCGCTCGAACTGCGCCGCAACGGCGAGCGGGTTCCCGGCACGGTCGTCTCTGTCGAGAACGACGCAGAGAACTCGAAGGAGGTGAGGTTCCGCTTCGAGACACGCGACGGGCGCGTCATGGAGGTCGAACCCAGGGTGCAAAGCTCGTTCACCCGGCTGCGCCGCGGTCGGCGCATCACCGTGGCCTACGACCCGGCGGACCCGTCCAACGCCGAGATCATCGAGTCGAAGCTGCAGATGAGGGGTTATGCGTTCTTTGCCCTGGGCGGAGCCATCGCCTGCGTGCTCAGCGCTGCGTGGGGTCTCGTCCTTGTTCTAGGAGCCGGCGACCGCTACTGATTCCCCGCCGGATCCGGCCGGCGGAACCGCGGCCGGCACCGCCGTCCGCGCTCGCCCTAACCGCCGCCCGGCAGCCAGTCGAAGTGGCCGATCAGATAGACCGAACCGACAAAGGCGACCATGTCGATAACCGAGTGGGCCACCACCAGCGGCATCACCCGGCCGTAGCGGCGGTAGAACCAGCAGAACACCAGCCCCATCACCAGGTTGCCGAAGAACATGCCCACCCCCTGGTACAGGTGGTACGAGGCGCGCAGCAGCGAACTGGTCACCGCCGAGGCCAACGGCGACCAGCCGAGCTGCTCCAGGCGCAGCATCAGGTAGCCCACCACGATGACCTCCTCCAGCACGCCGTTCTTGGCGGCCTGGAGCAGCAGCACCGGCACCGTCCACCAGTGCTCGTTGAGGTCGCTGGGCGCAACCGTCACCGTCAGGCCGAGCTGGTAGGAGACCAGGTAGACGACCAGGCCGCCGCCGCCGATCAGCGCGGCCAGACCCGCGCCGCCGAGCAGGTCGCGGCCGGGGCGCGTGACATCGAACCCGATCGAGGCGGCCGACTGGCGGGTGCGGTGCAGCAGGTGGACGGCCAGCACCACCGGCGCCATCGCAAAGGCCACCGATGTGAGCTGGCGGGCGAGGTCCAGCCAGGGGCGCTGGTCGGCCGCCTGCGAGCCGACCAGGCTGGCCGTCTGCTCGGCCAGCGACTCCGGCGCGGTCAGCGAGCCGATGAAGGAGATCACCGCCGAGACGGCGGCGGCGCCCAGCGACAGCGCCAGCACCAGGGCGACCTCGCCGCCCAGTAGCCGCCGTGTCAGCGGGGCGGACTCGTAAACCGCGGGCGGCTGCGCTGCCCGGGCGGGTGAGCCCGTTGGCGCCGGTTCCGCGGCCTGGGGCGCGGAGTCCTCGGACGGCGGGGCCGAATCCTCGGGCTGGTGGGCGCGCTCGTCGGAGGTGGGCTCGGGCATGGTCCCGATGATGGCATGCCGGCGCCACCGGCCCGCACACAGGCGCCGCCGCCGACGGTTGTGCGCGGCATGCGGGCAGGCCGCGCCGGGCCCCGCTGCGGGCGGTCGTCGGCCCGGACGCCGCAGGGGCGCCCGGGCCGGACGGTGCCTCCGCCGGCCCCGCGGGTGACACGTGCGGCCGCGAGGCCGGCGGAAGGGCGACGGCGGCCCGCCGCGCCCCAGCCACGAAAGCGGGGCGGGTCTGCCGTCAGGGATGAGGACCAGTATCAGTGAGCCGCTGAGAACTGGTCCTCTTCGGTGGAGCCGGTGAGCGCGGTGGTCGAGCCGTCCGGCGTGATCGCCGTGCTGACCAGGTCGAAGTAGCCGGTGCCGACCTCGCGCTGGTGGCGGGTCGCGGTGTAGCCGCGCTCCTCGGCGGCGAACTCCGCCTCCTGCAGCCCGACATAGGCCGGCATGCCGCGCTCGGCGTAGCCCTGGGCCAGGTCGAACATCGAGTGGTTCAGCGAGTGGAACCCGGCCAGCGTGATGAACTGGAACTTGTAACCCATGTGGCCCAGCTCGCGCTGGAACTTCCCGATGGTGGAGTCGTCGAGGTGGCGGCGCCATTTGAACGACGGCGAGCAGTTGTAGGCCAGCATCTGGTCGGGGTACTCGGCCTTGATCCGCTCGGCGAACTGGCGGGCGACCTCCAGGTCGGGCGTGGAGGTCTCCATCCACAGCAGGTCGCTGTAGGGGGCGTAGGCCAGGCCGCGGGCCACGCAGGCTTCGAGCCCGTTGCGAACCCGGTAAAAGCCCTCGCTGGTGCGGTCGCCGGTGATGAAGGGGCGGTCGCGCTCGTCGACGTCGCTGGTGACCAGGGTCGCGGCCTGGGCGTCGGTGCGGGCGATGACCAGCGAGGGCACTCCCGCGACATCGGCAGCCAGGCGGGCGGCGTTGAGCGTCCGGACGTGCTGGCCGGTGGGGATCAGCACCTTGCCGCCCAGGTGGCCGCACTTCTTCTCCGAGGCGAGCTGGTCCTCCCAGTGCACACCCGCCGCGCCGGCGGCGATCATGCCCTTCATCAGCTCGAAGGCGTTGAGGACGCCGCCGAACCCGGCCTCGGCGTCGGCGACGATCGGCGCCATCCAGTACGGGGCGTCCTCGTCGCCCTCCGACCAGGTGATCTCGTCGGCGCGCTGGAGCGCGTTGTTGATGCGCCGGACGACCTGGGGCACCGAGTTCGCCGGGTACAGGCTCTGGTCGGGGTAGGTGTGGCCGGCCTGGTTGGCGTCGGCGGCGACCTGCCAGCCGGAAAGGTAGATGGCCTTCAAGCCGGCGCGGACCTGCTGGACGGCCTGGTTACCGGTGAGGGCACCCAGCGTATGGACGTAGTCCTCGGTGTGCAGCAGGTTCCACAGCCGCTCGGCGCCGAGGCGGGCCAGCGTGTGCTCCTCGGTGACCGAACCGCGGAGCCGGACCACGTCCTCGGCGGAGAAGGTGCGTTCGGTATCCGCCCACCGGGGGTCGGTTTCCCACTCGTGGCGAAGTTCGGCTGCCGCTTGCTGCTGACGACCGCTGATACTCATGGCCTGTCACCGCCTTAACGTGTTTCCCCTGGTAGTCGTGCCGGTCGGGGAGCAGTCCCGGCAGGGGCGTCGGTCCCTGCCGGGCGGCTTGTTTCCCGCCGGTAACCCCGATTCTTGGCAACATGGGCGGGTTTTACGAGCCGTATCCGGGTGAAGATATGGGAATCTTTCCGTACCATGAACGCATGGCGTACTTCGGGACTGAAGAAATACCGTCTTTGCCGGGCGATCTGGATCTGGTCACCTTTGGCCAGCGGCTGCGGCACCTGCGCCGCACCCGCGGCCTGACGCTCTCGGACCTCGGCGAACGTGTCGGCCGCGCCCCCTCGCAGCTGTCCCTGCTGGAGAACGGCAAGCGCGAACCCAAGCTCTCCCTGATCACGGCGCTGTCGCAGGCGCTGGGGGTGTCGGTCGAAGAACTGCTCTCGCGCCAGCCGCCGAGCCGGCGCGCCCAGCTCGAAATCGCGGTCGAAGAGGCCCAGCGCGACCCCGTCTACCATTCGCTGGACCTGCCCCACCTCAAGGTCGGCAAGCGGGTGCCCAACGACGTGCTCGAACACATCGTCGGCCTCTACGACGAACTGAAGCGCCGCTCCGTCAAGCCCACCGCCACCCCTGAGGAGGCCCGGCGCGCCAACGCCGACCTCCGCCGGCAGATGCGCGAGCGCGGCAACTACTTCGAGGTCATCGAGAAAGCCGCCCAGGAGACCCTGGACGCCGTGGGCTACAGCAGCGGCGCGCTCTCCCAGGGCCAGATCCTGTCGATCGTCACCCACCACGGCTTCACGCTGCGCTACGTGCAGGACCTGCCGCGTTCGGTGCGCTCGGTCACCGACACCCGCAACCGGCGGCTCTACCTCAAGCGCGAATCGCTGGGCATGCACAGCCCGCGCACGATCCTGCTGCAGACCCTGGGCCACTTCGTGCTCGGCCACGGCCAGCCGCGCGACTTCGCCGACTTCCTGCGCCAGCGGGTCGAGGCCAACTACTTCGCCGCGGCCGTGCTCATCCCCGAATCCACCGCAGTGCCCTACCTGCAGGAGGCCAAGAAGCTGCGCGACCTGTCGGTCGAGGACCTGCGCGACGTCTACTCGGTCTCCTACGAGATGGCCGCGCACCGGTTCACCAATCTGGCCAACCGCCACCTCGACCTCGTCTGCCACTTCATCCGCAACGACGAGACCGGGATCATCTACAAGGCCTACGAGAACGACGGGCTGACCTTCCCCACCGACGACACCGGGGCGATCGAGGGCCAGCGGATGTGCCGCTACTGGTCGGGGCGCCAGGTGTTCGCCTCGCCCGACCGCTACTCGATCTACTACCAGTACACCGACAAGCCCAACGGCACGCACTGGTGCGTGGCCCACGTCGACCCCAGCCGCGAGAAAAACTTCGCGATCACGCTGGGCGTGCCCTACAAGGAGTCGCGGTGGTTCCGGGGGCGCGAAACCACCAACCGCACCAAGTCCAACTGCCCCACCGGCGAATGCTGCGTGCGCCCGCCGGCCGAGCTCTCCGCGCGGTGGGAGGGCAACGTGTGGCCGTCGGCGCGCGCCCACTCGCACGTGCTTTCAGCGCTGCCGTCGGGGACCTTCCCCGGTGTCGACGAGACCGACGTCTACACCTTCCTGGAACGCCACGCCGAGGAGTAGTTGCGGGTGGGCGATGCGGGTTTCCGGGGTCGGTGTTGGTTCCAGGGTTCCGGGGCGCGCTTTCGGGGACCGGACCCGCGTGTTACCGTTGGTAACACTTGCTTGGTCGGCCGGTGCGGCCGGTGCGCCCGCGTGCCCACGGGTTCGGGCGTCCAGGTGTCCGCGGGTGCCCGGGGGCACCCGCCGCGGCCGCCGTGCGCCGGCGCGCCGAGCTGTGCCGCCCCCGCCGTTCCCTCGCGCCGCGAGGACCACCCGAAGGACGAGTGCAGATGAGCGAGACCGCCGACAGCCCCGCCCCGGGCTTCAGCCTGGAGCTCAGCGAGGACGTCCGCGACGTCCGCGACTGGGCGCACGGCTTCGCCCGCAACGTCATCCGCCCCGCCGCCGCCGAATGGGACGAGCGCGAGGAGACCCCCTGGCCCGTGCTGCAGGAGGCCGCCAAGATCGGGCTGTACTCGCTGGACTTCTTCGCCAACCAGTGGATGGAGCCCAGCGGCGTGGGTATCCCCGTCGCGTTCGAGGAGCTGTACTGGGGCGACCCCGGCATCGCGCTGTCGCTCACCGGCACCGCACTGGCCGCCGTCGCCGTCGCGGGCAACGGCACCCAGGAGCAGCTGTTCGAATGGGCGCCGGAGATGTTCGGCGGCGCCGATGACGTCAGGCTCGGCGCGTTCTGCTCCTCCGAACCCGACGCCGGCAGCGACGTCAGCGCCATCCGCACCCGCGCCCGCTACGACGCGGCCACCGACGAGTGGGTGCTCAACGGCACCAAGACCTGGGCCACCAACGGCGGCATCGCCGACGTGCACGTCGTGGTGGCCTCCGTCGAGCCCGAGTTCGGCTCGCGCGGCCAGGCCAGCTTCGTCGTCCCGCCCAACACCCCGGGACTGTCCCAGGGCCAGAAGTTCGCCAAGCACGGCATCCGCGCCTCCCACACCGCCGAGGTCGTCCTCGACGACGTGCGGGTACCCGGCCGCTGCCTGCTCGGCGGCAAAGAACGCCTGGACGAGCGGCTCGCCCGCGCCCGCGAAGGGCGCCCGTCCAAAGGCCAGGCCGCCATGAAGACCTTCGAGGCATCACGCCCCAGCGTCGGCGCCATGGCAGTGGGCTGCGCCCGCGCCGCCTACGAGTACGCCCGCGACTACTCCGTCCAACGCGAGCAGTTCGGCAAGCCCATCGGCGACAACCAGTCCGTGGCCTTCACCCTCGCCGACATGGCCACCCGCATCGACGCCGCCCGCCTGTTGGTCTGGCGCGCAGCCTGGATGGGCCGCAACGACAAGGAGTTCGCACAGGCCGAGGGCTCCATGAGCAAACTCTTCGCCAGCGAAACCGCCACTTGGGTCACCCAAAACGCCATGCGCCTCCTCGGCGGCAACGGCTACACCCGCGAATACCCCGTAGAACGCTGGCACCGCGACGCAACCATCTTCACCATCTTCGAGGGCGCCAGCGAAATCCAAAGACTGATCATCGGCCGAGCGGTCACGGGGCTGCCGGTGCGGTGACGTTTCCGCAGGTGGTGGCGGAAGATTCGCAGTTAGTCCGACACCGCCGGCGTCGGTGGGGATCCGGTGGGGGCCGACGCCGTCCGCGCCAGTCCCAGTGAGCCGAGGTCGATGCGTTCGGTTCGTCGTGCGAGCAGGTACACACGGAGGCTCTTGCGCTGTTGCTCCCGTATCAGCGTGAAACCCTGCCGTTCGTAGTACCGCGCTAGCTCTGGGGAGAAGCACCCTCGCCTGACCCAGGCGCGGCCCTGCTGCGCCGCGCGGTCCACCGCCCAGAGGGCGATGACCGATCCGGGCTTCTGGGCCCGGTACGCGGGGTCGGTCACCGTCGTGAACAAGTACAGGGCAGGCTCAGCCGCCTCTTGGGACTTCCAGTCCTTGGGCGGGGCCTGGGAGAGGACCGTAGTGCATCCGACCATGCGCCCGTCCGCATAAAGGACCCACATGGCACCGTTGCCGGCCTGCGCCGCAAGATCGGCGGCGTTCGCACGCCAGGACGGGATGCCGCGTTCTTCCATCCAGTCGCAGCGTGCGTGGATCATCGCCGCGACGGCGGAAATGTCGTCGCCCGTGGCGGGGCGCATCGTGAACACAGGGCGCTGTCCCTTCATTGGCCGAGAGCCGCTTCGGCACTCATATGCAGACTCAGCACTTCCAAAATCTTGGAGTCCCGTTCCTCTTGGTAGTCCGCGGAAGTCAGGTGGTCGGCGGCGGTTCGCAGCCCGTCCGGGTCAACCAGGCCTTCGTCGAACAAGGGCGACCCGTCAGTGAGCATACGGGCGAACAACGGAGGTGCATGGACGGTCAGGGCATGTTCGACGACCTCGGCGAAAGACTCCCGTTCGACCGGGTGGACAACTTCATGGCCCATCCCCAGGGAGGCCATACGGCGGCGTTGCAGTTGCTTGAGCTCGCGCCAGGCGAACGGAAGCTGCTCGCCCAAATCGACCATGAGCGGATCGGCGAAGGGGTGCATCGGCCAGAGCCCTTCGCGCAGCAATACCGGAGCGGTGGTCTCCAGGGACAGCAGGGTCATGCTGTTGATGGGCGCCGGGGGCGCGATGCTGTCGTCAGCGAACTCCAGCGCAGCCCGTGCTCGTGGCCCGATCCAAGGTAGGACCTGCGCGTCGGTGATCTCGCCCAATCCCTTGTGCGGTTCCTCCTCTTGAGTGAGCGCAACCATCTCGTCACCGCCGAGGCCGGTCACTACGGTGCGGGCGCCGACCTCGGCCACCGCACGCGCCAGTTGCGTGAAGGGGTGGTGCAGTGGCTCTTCCAGAGGATTGATGACATTCCCGCCGACCCACCGGCACTCTGGCGCCAGCGGTGGGTACTTCATGGCGTCGACGGAAATATCGATTTCGGCGAACGGACTCCCGGAACGCATCTCGGAGCGGCGGCGGATCTGCTGTTCGCGCCCAGGTCCGCCGATGAGCAGAGCCGACGTCGGGAACAGTCCGGGGAACCGCTCGGCTGCTCGCATGGCCACGGTGCCCGAGTCGAACCCGCCGGTCAGGTGGAACAAGGTGCTATCTGCTGCCCAAGGGCGCCGGTCCATGGAGGCGTCCATGGTTTCCACAAAGGCGGTAAGGACATCAGCGCCGGAGACCAGCTCCCGCGGTTGCCGGTGCCTTGCAGGATCTGGGCAGCTGATCCATAGATGCCCGCCGAAGTGCGCGGTCGCGCGTTCTGTGAGCCGGTATATGCCGCGGAACAGGGTTTCCGTGCTGTAGCGGGGGCGAAAGATCAGTAGGCGCGCCGCTTCCCGGGGGTTGATCCCGGCGATGTGTTCGCGCAGGTTGCCCATGTCCCAGGACCCGAACAGGGTCGAACTGTTGTTGGCCAGGTAGAGGGGTGTGGTGCGGGCGGCGCCGGCGCTGACGCGCACGGGCCGACCCGGATCGGTTTCGATAAGGACGTAGTCGGTGGGCCACTTATTGGCGGCATCGAGGGCGTTGTTGTAGTCGCCCGAGGAAAGGTGCCGGACCTCAGGGGTGCAGGCCGGGCGGTCGGCGACGCGTTCGCGCACCATGAGAAGGGTCCGACGTCCGTCGGTGGCGGCCAGGTATTCGACCATCGGGTGGTTGAACGGTTCCACTCGGTTGCGGTTGTCGGCCGTGTGAAAGCACGTCCCTGACCAGTACCAGGACGGATTCTCGCTGTAGGGGGTCAATCGCAATCGCAACATGAGGGCTCCGTCCTGGGGTCACCTATTTGCCGGGTTAGTTGGTCAGCGGGCGGTGGTGTCGTAGGTGTGCGCGGAGTCGGACGAGCCCGAGGTCTTTTTGTATTCATGGCTTTGTTCAGGGCTCTGCACAATCTCCCGGGGCGGGGCCATGAAGATCCCGGTCGGTGTTTTCGGAGCGGCCGGGGGAATAAAGTCGTTCATTTTTCCTCCATGCGCGGGGGTATGGTCAAGTCTTTCCGGTGTCGGTTTGCGGACCGATTGTTCCACTGTGGTCCGGTGAATCCGGAAATACCTCGATGTCTCGTGTTCTGATGTGAGATGCGATGACGTTTCCGCATACTGGCGGGCTCCACCGATCGTGGGATGCCAGACACGGCCGGGATCGGCCCTAAGTCGTTCGTCCGCGGCTTCATCGAGGGAAAACGCCGGCACGGGAATGTCGTCAACCACGTACCGACCATAGGCGCAGTCCAGCGGTGCGATCCGTACTACCGCGATGGTAAAAAACCCGCACAGAAGTGCGGGTGGCTGAGCGCGGGTCAGACGACCCCGGTGCGGCGGGCCAGTGGGCGCAGCTCAGGTGTAGAGCGGCCGTGTTCGCGCTTCAGCAGTTCGGTCAGGACCTCTTGGGTGGAGGGGTTGTAGCGCACCAACTGCGGAGACAACCTTTCGGCTTCCAACAGCGTGTTGACCGCGGCGGCGTCCATTCGGCGCATCGTGTAGCCGCGGGCTATATCCAATTGCACTTGGGCGCGTCGGCCGATGAGTCCTTCAGGAATCTTGTTGACATCCAGCGCCTCGCCGGTTTCGATGGCGGTCTGCGCGTCGCCGACGGCCACAGCCGTCGACACGGTGTGAAGTTGCACGTTGGAAGGGCCGAAAGCGGTCCCAAAGTAGTTGGCGTCGCGGCCAAGCCGTTCTGCGGCGCGCCCGGCTTCGGAGAGGAAGCGGGGAATGTTGGCGCGGTCGAAGTCGGCGGCGGCAGCGGTCGCGGCGGCCAGGTGCAGGCCTCCGTAGACGCTCAACTCCTCGGGTGTCCCGGGATTCATGCGCCGCTCCAGCGCATGGGCCGCACCCATAGCTACGTCCAGTGCGGCCACCCGCCGTCCCCGCGAAATGAGCACATAGGTCAGCCGGTAGGCACCCACCGCAGCGAGTAGGGGTTCGTCGGCCCACTCTGCCGCCGACACGGCACGATCCGCCGCCTGCCACGCAAGTTCGCGCTCCCCCACCCGCTTCAATACGGCCGCGGCTGTGTTGTAAACCTGTGCGCGGGCCGAACAGGCCGCTGGCCTGTCGCCTCCGCGATTGCAAGCAGCGCCCTCCACGTCGCGGATCAGGCGGGGTAGCCGTCGGCCGACCTCGTCATAGCGGGTGGCCTGGTAAGCGGCGTAGGTCCGGTCGGCCTCGTCTCGGAGCCGCTCGACATCGATAACCTGCTCGTCTCCTGTGGCCTGGATGATGGTTTCCAGGCTCGTGTAGCGGGTCATCGCGGACTCGATGTCGCGGGCGGCGGCGTAGCGAACGCCGATCCGGCTGGCTTCCTCCTCGCCGGTCAGTTCATGGAGGTCGATACGCAGCACTTCGGCCATTCGGGTCAGCACCTCATGGGAGTCCACTTTGCGTTTGCCGCGCTCAACTTGAGAGAGCCAAGATTCGGAGCGGCCCACGAGCCCGGCCAGGGCGGCCTGGGACAGGCCGCGGCGACTGCGGGCGCGTTGGATGATCTGCCCGCGCGTGGCTGCGTCCACGGCCGGCCTCCTCACGGGGATCGGGTCACGGTGCCGAGGGTGTCGGCGACATGGCGCCAGGACGGCATGCGGTGGTCATACGGGGCCTCGGGGTCGAACTGGACCGTCACGGCGGGGATGCTCTTCAATGTCGCCAGGGACTGCTGGAATGCGGGGTGCGCGGCGAGTTGGGGCTTGCAGTGCGGCACCACCACGGTGGGTACGCCGTAGCCGGTCATCTCGCATAGGAGCCCGATCGCGAAGTTGTCCGCGTTCCCCTGGGCGAACTTGTTCACCGAGTTGAAGGTCAACGGGCACGCCAGCACGGCGTCGGCCTTGGGCATCGGGGCGCCGGTACCCGGCATGCGGTATTCGACCCGCACCGGGTTGCCGGTCAGCGCCTCCAATTCCGCGGCATCGTGGAAGTTCGTTCCTGTGGGCGTGGAGAACACGGCGACTTGCCACCCCTCGGTCTGCAGGAGCTTCACCAGGTGGCTGAGGCCTTCGGGCGCGGGGGCAGCGGAGACCGTCAGGTACAGCGTGCGTGAGGCCATGAGGGCAGTGTAGAAAGAGCGTTCAGCGGCTGCCGGGGGTTCGCCACCATCTCCGCGGTCTTCGAGGGCGCCGAGTGCAGAGCCCGGCGGCTGACGCATCCCGCGTGGAGGCATCGGGCCCGGCCCTCAGGGCCTCAGCGCGCTAAGCCCTGTTTAGGAAGTGTGTGTTGTGAGATCGGTGGCGATCATGCAGAAATGCCGGTCCCAGCTGTGAAATCCGGGCATTTCTGCAGGGTTGTCGGTGCGCCGGGTGGCCCGCCGCCTACTGGCGGGCCGGTGGCCGCCCGCCCCGGCCGCCTGCGGCCGTCGATGCCGCTTTTCCTGTTCCGACCGCCCGCGGGTCGGCCGCGGGCAAGGCCGCCGAGCGGACCCGTGTCCGACCCGGCCTCTTCTTAAACAGGGCCTAACCTCGATCTTTCGTGAGGCTGCGGCGTCGAAGTGAAGGACCCGGCCCTGTCTCACGAG